>CAXQKF010000071.1:0-28087 GCA_964224285.1 Donghicola sp.
CCTTCAAAGATGCACCAGAACACACGTTGGGGCACGGGCGCGTCCACTTTGCCGCCTGCGGTGATGGTATCGATCACCAGCGACCCCGAGTCCGACGAGGTCACAAAGAAAACGATGACCAGAACGATCCCGATCAGGCTGGTGATCTGGGTCAGAGGCAAGGCGTCCAGCATCTTGAACAGTTTCAGCTCCAGAGGCGCGTCTTGCGCAGCGGTATAGCCGTCCAGAATAACCTGTTGGATCGCTACGCCGCCAAAGACCGACATCCACAGCACACAAACCAGCGAGGGGATCAGCAGGACGCAGATGACGAATTCACGCACGGTGCGGCCACGGCTGACGCGGGCGATGAACATCCCGACAAAGGGCGACCAGGAAATCCACCAGGCCCAATAGAACGAGGTCCAGCCCTGGCTGAAGTTCACGTCTTCGCGGCCAATCGGGTTCGACAGGGCGGGCAGGTGCTTCAGATAGGCGGCCAGATAGTCCACAAAGCCGATCAGGATCGCGAAGGTCGGTCCGGCGATCAGGACGAACAAGAGCAGCAAAGCCGCAAGGCCCATGTTGATTTCGGACAGGACTTTGACCCCGCCATCCAGACCCCGCACAACCGAGATCAACGCAATTGCCGTGATCAGCGAAATCAACACAACTTCGGTGGTCGAACCAACGGGGATACCGAACAGCTCGTTCAAGCCGGCATTCGCCTGCGTCGCACCAAAACCGAGAGAGGTCGCCAGACCAAACAGGGTCGCGAACACAGCCAGAATGTCGATCACATGACCCGGCCAGCCCCAGACACGATCCCCGAGCACCGGATAGAAGGCCGAACGGATCGTCAACGGCAGCCCCTTGTTGTACGAGAACAGCGCCAGTGCCAGCGCAACGACCGCATAGATCGCCCAAGGGTGCAGCCCCCAGTGAAAGATGGTCGCCGCAAAGGCCAGTTCGACCGCAGCCGCCTCGTCCCCTGCAGCGGCACCCAACGGAGCCCAGTCCGTGCGCACCCCGCCTTCGGAGGTTGTCCCGCCGATGGAAGACGCAAAATGGCTCATGGGTTCGGAGACGCCGTAGAACATCAGCCCGATGCCCATGCCAGCCGCGAACAGCATCGCGAACCACCCCATATAGGAATAGTCCGGCCGCGCATCCGCCCCACCCAGACGCACTTTGCCGACGGGTAGAATGATCAGCAGCAGGCAGAAGATGACAAAGATGTTCGCAGCCCCGAGGAAGAACCAGTCAAAGCCCTTGGTCACGGCGCCGAACATCCAGCTGAACACAGAGCCCGCCTGATCCGGCAGAGCGAGCGCGTAGAAGACAAAGGCGATCACGCAGATGCCAGAGATCAGAAAGACCGGATTATGGACATCCAGCCCGAATGGGCCGATCCGGGTTTCAATGTTATCCTGACCGATTTCATAATCGGTATCGATGAGTTGGGATGCCCCTTCGGGTTCGGGTATCCCCTGATTTTCGGTAACTTCGGCCATACAAGGCCTCCCCTTTTCACTATTGTTTTACAGGTTTTCCACGGAACAAAGTCCCGAGGCACTGGTTTGTTCCGCTAACAATTTATCGAATAACCATCACAGAAACCTTGGCGCGGCGGGCAATCGTGCCGCCGTTAGATGGCCAGATGTAATCCGTCAGGTTCGGGATGTGGCTGGCCATCACGACCAGATCCGCGCCGGTTTCATCGATTGCCTTCAACAATGCCGGATCCAGATCGGTTGCCGGATCGTGACTGGTCAGCGCGAGGCTCTCTATCGTCAACCCCGTTGCGTTCGCTCGGGCGGCAGCAAAATCCGCGAGCTTGGCCGCGAACTCTTGCGGCGTATGGGCGACAGCCCCCGGCGTGACCGCCGAGACTCCGACATAGACCACCGCGGCCTCGTAGTGCAGCGCCAGATCCGACGCACAGGCCAGCGCGCGCTCCAGTTTCTCTGCATGTGCCAGATCGATTGGCACCATGATTTTCCTGAACAACTTGGTCCCTCCTACTGCTGGTCCGGTACGGCGGGCGCACTGGACGGTTCGGTCGTGGCCAGCAGGCGCATCCCGCCTGGTCCCGAAGCCGACTGGCCGCTCAAACACCTCTGGGGTGTGACGTCTTGGAGATTTTTTTATTGGGCATCCCGAGCTCAAACATGCGGATGCCATGGACCTTTAATACAACCAAAAGGGGATGGGTCAGGCCTTAAAAGCGACACTTCTTGGTCGCACAGCGATTTCACGTCACAGTTTTGTGACGCCTGAAATCGTCGCAAGGGGCAACCAGAGTGGCCACCCTGTCCGTGGACCGCAGTCTGCCGCGGCCGAGGACGACAACACCTACCGGCTGTTCGCGCGGCCTAGCTACGGGGGCGCGTCTTTTGCGGATCGTAGTGCGTAAAAGCCGAAACGATGGCCGGAATGCGCATCAGGTGACCGTCCAGCTTGCCGATTTCGACCCCTGTGCCGATCGCTGCGTGGGCCACATCAATCCGTGCCAGCGCGATCCATTGCCCCGTCCTAGGGGACCGCATCGCCGAGCAGACTTCTCCGACTGTGGCGCGGCCGATCCGGATGCAATCACCATGCCCCACCGGAACCTGCCCCTCGATCTCCAGACCCACGAACTTGCGCGAAGGATGCTCCTTGCGGCGCAGCAGCGCATCGCGCCCGACAAAGTCGGTGGTCTTCGATTTCAAAGGCACGGCAAAGCCGATCCCCGCCTCGAACGGATCCGTCTGATCCGAGAAGTCATAGCCCGCGAAAACCAGCCCGCTTTCGATACGGACCAGATCGAGCCCCGCCAGACCCATCGGCTTGATCCCATAGGCTGCACCTTCGGCCCAGATCGCATCAAACACAGCGCCGCCATCCTTGGGGTGGCAAAACACTTCGTAGCCCAGCTCACCTGTGTAACCGGTTCTGGACACGACAACCGGCGCCCCATCTGGACCACCGAGCCGCGCAGGTGCAAAGCGGAACCACCCCATCTGCGACAGGTCGGGCTGATGCGGCGCGGTCCAGAACAGCTTGGTGATCAGATCCCGCGAGGCTGGCCCCTGCACCGCCAGATTGTGCATCTGGTCCGTCGACGAACGGATCATCACGTTCAGCCCCAGTTCTGCGGCCTGTTCCCGCATCCAGGCACCGCCGGTATCGGACCCGCCAATCCAGCGGAAATTCTGTGCCCCCAGCCGGAACAGAGTCCCATCGTCCACCATGCCCCCATGCGGATAACACATGGCTGAATACACCACTTGCCCGACCGCCAGCTTCTCGACGTTCCGCGTGAGAACCCAGTTCATCAGGGCTTCGGCATCCGGCCCCGTGACCTCGAATTTACGCAAGGCAGACAGGTCCATGACAACGACACCTTCACGGCAGGCCCAATAGCTCTCGACCGGATCGCATTGCGGGAAATCATTAGGCAGCCAGAACCCGTTATAATCCGCGAAATCCTGTGTCATCGCGGCAAACCGGTCGTAAAAGGCGCTTTGGCGGGTCATGATGGGGTCCTCGTCGGGGGTCGGGCGCCAAGCCGTCGCGCGGGAAAAACGCTCTGCGCTGTCATAGGTGCGCACGTGGATATCGGTCAGGTGCCAGCCGTTCGCCGGCGAGGTGTCATCTGGACAGGCCGACGACACGCAGACCAGATCGGTCAGAGCCCGCAGTAGCACATAGTCACCGGGGCGCGACCAAGACTCGTCGGCATACATGACCCCGTGGGCATCAATCCCTGTGTTGAAAAAGAAATTCGCCGCCATCCAGCCCGGTCGCGGGTCAATCCCGAATGCGGCGAGGGCTGCGTTGAAATTATCCGAACAGTTCGCATGTCCGGGATAACCGATGTCGTCATAGTACTTGGCATTACACGCCAAAGCCAAAGCGTCATGCCGTCCGCACGTGTCCTGAACCACTTCGACCAGCGGCGTCAGATCATGGTCAAAGTACTTACCGTGCAGACCGGGCATCGGATAGCTGTGCCCTTGGATCGTTCGGGTTGTCGTCACGTCCAGCGGATGGAAAATTCCCTTGTCCACCTTGCGCGCATCAAAACACTGGAAGTCCGTGCACTGGCGTCCGTCCACATCCATGATCTGGATGTAATCGCCCTTTTTCACGCGGTATGCCCTTGCCGTGGCAGACGCCACGCGCAGGTCAAGGACAGGGTCAGCCAAAGGGTCTGGCAAGGCAAACGCCCCTGCACGTCGCGGCTCTGCCCGCGTCAGCAGCACCGAGATTGGCGTCGCGGTTGTCTGCAACTCGAAATCCGGCGCGGGGCAGGGGGCCGTGACCAGAACCCATCCGTCTGACTGAACGGCTAGGGTCTCTTGGGTGCCCGCAGGCGTCTGTTCGTCAAAAATCCGGACGGTTTGCGCAGCTACAGCGTCGATCCCGCGCCGCGCCAAACCGGTTCGCACACGCGGCATCCCCGCCAGAACCGCGCGCAGCGCCTCACCATCGCTATTCGCGGACACCCCCAGCACACCCGCATCAACCCGCCCGTCCCGATGGGCCGCGAGCACCTCGCAAATCTGGCCACCCTCGGTATTGCGAAGGGTACACAGATCGCCGGCCTTCACCTCGATCAACGCAGCGCCGCCGCCCTGCACGGTATAGCGCTCTTCTTTCGGGCCAAGTGTATAGGCCGCCGCCCGCCGCGGAACAGAGCCACGGGGCGGACCGGGCCTGAAGGGCCTTCCAATCTGATCGAAGATCATGCTGTCTCTCAATCCTTGCGCGCGCCTCGACCCGGATCGGGCCGAGGCAAACCAGCTCAGTTCTGCAAATAGACTTCCAGGCTATCGTCCAAGGCATCCTTCCACGGGGTATGGTGCACCGGCGCTTCGGTACCTGTGATGACCGACCTGTAGGAATTGTTGCGAAAGCCCATGATGTTTTCGGCTTTGTGCTTCTTCCATTCAAAGAATGCTTCGCACGCGCCATCGACGTTGAAGGACGGATAATCCGTCTCGGCAATCAGCTCTTTGACATAGGCGGCCTGGTACTTGATCGCGTATTTTGTGTCGTCCGACGCCTCTTCACGCGCCTCGCGTTCCGCAACATCGGCCATCAGAACCTGCTTGTCCGCGGGGATCTCGATCCGGCCAAGGATCACATCCCGCACCCACCAAGCCTGCGCGTCGAACATGTTGAAGGTGAACCACTGGTCCTGCATCCCCAGATAAAACAGCTTGGGATTATGGACATAGGCGACGCCTTTATACAGGTCCGCAGTCGCAAGACGGTTCGCGGTTTTCAAACGCAAATCGTCGGGCAGGAAGGGGAAGTAGTGCCGGTAACCGGTGCACAGAATGATCGCGTCGATGTCCTTGGAACTGCCGTCCGCGAAATAGGCCGTTTTGCCTTCGACACGCATGAAACCGCCTTTTTCCTCCCAATTCTCGGGCCAATCGAAACCCATCGGCGCAGAGCGGTAGCAGGTGGTGATCGACTTGGCGCCGTACTTCCAGCATTGCGACCCGATATCCTCGGCCGAGTAGGACGAACCCATCAGCAGCACATCCTTGCCCTCGAATTCGCGCGCGTCGCGGAAGTCATGGGCATGGACGATGCGGCCATTGAACCGGTCAAATCCGGGGTATTCCGGCACATTCGGCGATGAAAAATGGCCGGACGCCACGATCACATGGTCAAAGCGTTCACGGGTGACGGTGTCGGCCTTCATGTCGTGAACAGTGACCTCGAAGTCCCCTTTGTCCGCATCATAGTCCACCCAACGCACGACCGTCGAAAAGCGGATCCAGTCGCGGACGTTCGCTTTCAGAACGCGGCCTTCGATATAGTCGAACAGCACAGCCCGCGGCGGATAAGAAGCGATCTGTTTGCCGAAATGCTCTTCGAAAGAATAGTCCGCGAATTCCAGACCCTCTTTGGGGCCGTTCGACCAAAGATAGCGATACATCGAGCCATGGACCGGTTCGCCGTTCTCGTCCACGCCCGTGCGCCAAGTGTAGTTCCACAATCCGCCCCAGTTCGACTGCTTTTCGAAACAGACGATCTCGGGGATGTCCGCGCCCTTTTGCGCCGCAGATTGAAAGGCACGCAACTGTGCCAACCCCGACGGGCCCGCGCCGATGACTGCAACTCTCTTGGTCATATCATCTTCTCCTTGTTGGCATTCATCTTGGTATGAACCATTTTTAATAATTGGTTCTTTTGGTTGAATCTGGTGTGGGCCAAAAATTTAACGGTGGTCAATAAATTTTCTTTGAGGGAGAATATTCAGCAGGAAAGATCCCACGATCTGTCATGTTTTTAGGCGCGAGGTAGAGAGATGAGCGCAGCCTCTTTGGCGCAACGGCTCGCCGTATCGGGCAGTCTGCCGCGACTCGGCGTGCAGATGCGGGCGGCGATACGGGTGGGCCTACTGGTCCCCATGACCGGTCCAGAAGAGGTCTGGGGCCGCCCCGGTTTGAACGGTTGCCAGATCTGGGTGGACTGGATCAACGAACGCGGCGGCATGATGATCGGCGGGCGGCGCCATCGGGTCGAACTGGTGGCTTATGACAGCGCCCATGGCGAGGAGGCCACACTGGACGCCGCGCGCCGCATGGTCGAAACCCAGCACGTCCGCCTGATCCTGACCCTTGGCGGGCCACATATGGGGCTGGCCTATGCCTACCTGATGGAACGGCGCATCCTGACGGCCACGCTCTTGCCGTCCGATCTGTCACCCGATCACCCCACCCTGATCGCCCCCGCCGAAGTGCACCCGTTCTTTATCGTCACCGGAGTGGACTGGTTGGCACGCACCTATCCCGAGGCGCGCAGCATCGCCCTGTGTTCGCAGAAAGACCCTCTGGGCCTGCCATCTCTGGCGACCTACCGCGCCGCCTGCCGAGTAGCAGGTCGAGAGGTCGTTGCCGAAGTCCTGTACGACGACGAAACCGCCAACGTTGAGGCCATCGTCGCCGAGATGCTGGCTTCCGATCCCGACATCCTGTGCTGGTGCAGCTCTCCTCCGCCGACAATCGATTCCATGACCCGCGCCGCCTATCGCCTCGGGTTCAAGGGCCGCATTCTGGCCTGCACCTGCGACACCTATCGCGACCTCCTGACCAGCACCTCGCCCGAATTCATGGAGCGATTCACCTTCCAGTTTCCAGACTTCGATGATCCCGCTCTGGAAACCTGCGAGTTCTTCTTTCGCCGCCCAAAGGCCTTTTTCGAGACCTACAACCAACGCTTCCCGAATGAATGGTCCGCGGTCAGCTGGGAATATGCCTCTATCCTCGACATCTGGCACGAGGCCGTCGAAACCGCAGGCAGCCTTGGCACTGTGCCTGTGATGACTGCCTTGAAACGGGGGCGCCATATGCCCCATGCTTTCGGAATGGCGAAATGGTGGGGGGACGACGTCTACGGGATCGACAACGCCTTGGTGGGGGATTGGCCCGTGGTTTCGATCAGGAATGGCAAAGCCGTGATCGAGGAATTCGGATCGGTGCTCGACTGGCTCGAAGCCCACAAAGACATTCTGATCGAGGAATTGGGCCACGTCGGACAGCTATGGCACCAGCGGGTCAAACCCGATCTCTTCAGCGCACTCGCCACTGCGGACGAGCAATAATAGCAAAAAGGACAGAGCAAGCCCTTGGACAAGAAATCAGGCACCGCCCCGCTGCGTCAGAACCCCCACGCTTTCAAAGAGCAGCGCGAGAAAAATCTGGAGGTCGCGATTGGCCGCCAAGTCCGCGAGTTGCGCAAACGCCAACGCCTGACCGGTGCCGATCTGGCCGGCATGACGGGGTTGTCGGTCGGGATGCTATCCAAGATCGAGAATGGCGTGATCTCGCCGTCTTTGAACACCATTTCCGCGCTGGCCCATGCCCTGAAGGTGCCGCTGATCCAGCTTTTTTCGGGCTACGAAGAAGCCCGCGGCTGTATGCACGTCAAAGCGGGCGAAGGCGCAGAGATCGAACGCGAAGGCACGCGGGCAGGGCACCAGTACAACTTGCTCGGCCATATCGGCTCGAACAATTCCGGCGTGGTGGTGGAACCCTACCTGATCACTTTGGATGACAACTCGCATTTCCAGACCTTCCAGCACGAAGGGATCGAGTTCCTGTACATCCTGGAAGGCAAAGTTAGCTACCGCCACGGCGACCAGCGCTACCTGCTCGAGGTAGGCGACTCCCTGTTCTTCGATTCGGACGCGCCCCATGGCCCCGAAGAGATCATCGAACTGCCGCTGCGCTACCTGTCGATCATCACCTATCCGCAGACCCGGTAATTGGTTCAATTCCGGCCTCATGGCACCGCCTGCCCGAGGCCGCGGCACGCATTTCGCACAATTATTCAGCAGACATTCAGCATTTCGACCGGTTTTCCGGTGGAGACACAAACTTTCTTGATGGGAAACAAGGTTTCCCGCTAATGAAGGGGCAAGGACGCAAAATCGCGTCTTCTCTAAGTCACAAGGAGACCCCCCATGTGCGGCATTGTTGGCCTATTCCTGAAAAAGGACGACCTGCGCCCCAAGCTGGGTGACATGCTGACCGATATGCTCATCACCATGACCGACCGCGGCCCCGACAGTGCGGGCATCGCGATCTACGGTGACGAAGCAGTGGGCAGCACCAAGATCACCGTGCAGTCGGATACCCCCGAAACCGCCTTTGCAGGGCTGGAAGCCGCCTTGACCGAGGCGCTGGACACCGCCGCAACGGTCAAAGCGGTCGATACACACGCGGTCATCGTCTTGCCTGTCGAGAAACAGGATGCCGCGATTTCTTTCCTTGAAGGAAAGGGCCTGCGTGTGATGGGCGTTGGCTCCTCGATGGAAATCTACAAAGAGGTCGGCCTCCCACGCGAGGTCGCGGCCCGTTTCGGCCTTCGCGAGATGGGCGGCAGCCATGGTATCGGCCACACCCGTATGGCGACGGAATCCGCTGTGACCACCATGGGCGCACACCCGTTCTCGACCGCCGATGACCAATGTCTGGTGCACAACGGCTCCCTGTCGAACCACAACCAGATGCGCCGCAAGCTGGCGAAAAAGGGCGTATTCACCAAATCCGAGAACGACACCGAAGTGGGCGCGGCCTACATCAGTTCGCGCATCGCGGACGGCGCGACCTTGGGTCAGGCGCTGGAGGGAACCATCGACGATCTGGACGGCTTCTTCACCTTTGTGACGGGCACCAAGAACGGCTTTGGCGTGGTCCGTGACCCCATCGCATGCAAGCCCGCCGTCATGGCCGAAACCGACGACTACGTGGCCTTTGCCAGCGAATACCGCGCCTTTGCGGACCTGCCCGGCATCGACGCGGCCCGCGTCTGGGAACCCGAACCCGCCACCGTCTACTTCTGGGAGCGCTGATCCGATGACCACCTTGGATATGTCCACCACCCCCCTGCGAGAGGTCAACGTGACCCTGCAAGAGGCCGCGAAATCCCAATCGAACAGCGCCTACGAGATCACCAATCCGCGCGGCAGTCACGCGGTCGCGGTGGGCCTTGATGGCCCGCTGTCGGTCACGATCAAAGGCTCGACCGGCTACTACTGCGCGGGCATGAACAAATCCGCGACCATCCGCGTCGAGGGCTCCACCGGCCCCGGCGTTGCCGAAAACATGATGTCCGGCGAGGTCGTGATCGAGGGCGACGCGTCCCAGTACGCAGGCGCCACTGGCCATGGCGGCCTCTTGAACATCAAGGGCAACGCCTCGTCCCGCTGCGGCATCTCGATGAAAGGCATCGATATCGTCGTCCACGGCAATATCGGCCACATGTCCGCTTTTATGGCGCAAAAGGGCAACTTGGTCGTGTTGGGGGATGCTGGCGACGCACTGGGGGACTCTCTGTACGAAGCGCGTCTGTTCGTGCGCGGTTCGGTGAAATCGCTCGGCGCGGACTGCATCGAAAAAGAGATGCGCCCCGAGCATCTGGAAATCCTCAAAGACCTGCTGGCCAAGGCGGGTGCCGACGCCAAGCCCGAAGAGTTCAAGCGCTATGGCTCGGCCCGCAAGCTCTACAACTTCAACATCGACCACGCCGACGAATACTGAGGAGCGCGACATGGACAAGACACCCCAAACCGATCCGCGCCAGAGCTGGACCTTCTCGAACTCGGTCAACTCGGAAATCCGCCGCGCGGCTGCGACCGGCATCTATGACATCCGTGGTGGCGGCGCGAAACGCCGTGTGCCGCACTTTGACGACCTGCTGTTCCTTGGGGCGTCGATGTCCCGCTACCCTCTCGAAGGGTACCGCGAGAAATGCGAGACCTCGGTCACCCTTGGCACCCGCTTTGCCAAGAAACCCATTGAGTTGAAAATCCCTGTCACCATCGCGGGCATGTCATTCGGCGCGCTATCCGGCCACGCCAAAGAGGCTCTTGGCCGCGGCGCGACAATGGCAGGCACCTCGACCACCACCGGCGACGGCGGCATGACCGAAGAAGAACGCGGCCACTCGGAAAAGCTGGTATACCAGTACCTTCCCAGCCGCTACGGCATGAACCCCGACGACCTGCGCCGCGCTGACGCGATCGAAATTGTGGTGGGGCAGGGCGCGACACCCGGCGGCGGCGGCATGTTGCTGGGTCAGAAGATCACCGAACGGGTCGCCGGAATGCGCGATCTGCCCGTCGGCATCGACCAGCGCTCGGCCTGCCGTCACCCCGACTGGACCGGCCCCGATGATCTGGAGATCAAGATCCTCGAACTGCGGGAAATCACAGGCTGGGAAAAGCCGATCTACATCAAGATCGGCGGCGCACGTCCTTACTACGACACCGCCTTGGCGGTGAAGGCGGGCGCAGACGTGGTCGTTCTGGACGGTATGCAGGGCGGCACCGCTGCCACGCAGGATGTGTTCATCGAACACGTGGGTCAGCCGACAGTGGCGTGTATCCGTCCCGCCGTTCAGGCGCTTCAGGATCTGGGAATGCACCGCGAAGTGCAGCTGGTCGTCTCTGGTGGTATCCGCACCGGCGCGGACGTGGCCAAGGCGCTGGCCTTAGGCGCAGATGCGGTCGCTATCGGCACCGCCGCTCTGGTCGCGCTGGGGGATAACGATCCCAAATGGGAGGCGGAGTATCAGGCGCTTGGCTCTACCACTGGTGCCTATGACGACTGGCACGAGGGCCGCGATCCGGCGGGCATCACCACCCAAGACCCCGAGTTGATGCAGCGTCTGGACCCCATCGCGGCGGGCCGCCGTCTGCGCAACTACCTGAACGTGCTGACGCTCGAATGCCAGACCATTGCCCGCGCTTGCGGCCACAACCACGTGCACAACCTCGAACCAGAGGATCTGTGCGCCCTGACCATGGAAGCCGCCGCCATGGCGCAGGTGCCGCTGGCGGGCACCAGCTGGTACCCCGGCAAACCCGGTTTCTAAGCGACGCGCCAGAGGGGCCAAAGCGCCCCTCTGCAACCAACAGGGAAAAGGGATAAGAATATGAGTAAACTCGCGAAATTTGCCGAAGAGAACGGCGTTAAGTATTTCATGGTCTCCTATACCGACCTGTTCGGCGGCCAGCGCGCGAAACTGGTCCCAGCCAGCGCCATCGCGGATATGGAAGAAGAGGGCGCAGGCTTTGCCGGTTTTGCGACTTGGCTGGACCTGACGCCTGCCCACCCCGATATGCTGGCCGTACCGGATGCCGATGCCGTGATCCAACTGCCTTGGAAACCCGAGGTCGCGTGGGTCCCCGCAGATTGCGTGATGGAGGGCGAGCCCGTAGAGCAAGCCCCGCGCAACCTCCTGAAGAAGCTGATCAAAGAAGCCACCGCCGCGGGCCTCCGCGTAAAAACCGGCATCGAGGCCGAGTTCTTTCTGCTGACGCCTGAGGGCGACAAAATCTCGGATCCTTTCGATACCGCCGAGAAGCCTTGCTACGATCAACAGGCGGTCATGCGCCGCTATGATGTGATCGCGGAAATCTGCGACTACATGCTGGAACTGGGCTGGGGCCCCTACCAGAACGACCACGAAGACGCGAATGGCCAGTTCGAGATGAACTGGGAATTCGACGACGCACTGGTCACCGCGGACCGCCACTCCTTCTTCAAATTCATGGTGAAATCGGTCGCCGAGAAGCATGGCCTGCGCGCGACCTTCATGCCCAAACCGATCGAAGGCCTGACTGGCAACGGTTGCCACGCCCACATCTCGGTCTGGGACATGGACGGCAAGACCAACGCCTTTGCAGGCGACGCGGGCAGCCAGATCGGCGAGGTTGGCCTGTCCGAGCAGGGCGGCTTCTTCCTTGGCGGGATCATGAAACACGCGGAGGCTCTGGCCGCGATCACCAATCCCACCGTGAACAGCTACAAGCGCATCAACGCCCCCCGCACTATGTCGGGCGCGACTTGGGCACCGAACACCGTGACCTGGACCGGCAACAACCGCACCCACATGGTCCGCGTGCCTGGCCCCGGCCGGTTCGAACTGCGCCTGCCCGATGGCGCGGTGAACCCCTATCTGCTGCAAGCAGTGATCATCGCGGCGGGCCTGTCGGGCATCAACGCCAAAGCCGACCCGGGCAAGCGTTGGGACATCGACATGTACGCCGAAGGTCACACCGTCACCGATGCGCCCAAACTGCCCTTGAACATGCTGGATGCAATCCGTGCCTTTGACGCGGACGAAGGGCTGAAAACCGCCTTGGGCGCCGGGTTCTCGGCGTCCTACATCAAGATGAAGCATCAGGAATGGAACGCGTTTGTCTCGCATTTCTCGGCTTGGGAAAAAGACAACACGCTCGACATCTGATCCGAACAGGCATCCCGACCGAGGTGTTTCCTCCTCGGTTCCTCCCTGGGGTCCGGCGCTATGCCGGACCCTTTTTCCGTCTGAGGGCAGAGGGTGGCTGGCCATACATGCGGCGGTAGGCATCCGAAAAATGCGTCTGGCTGGCAAAGCCCGTGATCTGCGCCACGTCTGACAGAGGCATCCGGCTGCCTTCGATCAAACCGCGTGCGGTTTCCAGCCGGAGACGCCGGTATTCCTCCATCATCGATCGACCAAGGGTCTCGACAAATTGCCGCCGGAGCTGACGAGAGGATACACCGGCCAGACCGGCCAATTGCTCTTGGCTCAGGGGGTCGGCGATGTGGGTTTCCATCATCTCCAGCGTCGCCAGCACCGCATCCGGCAAATCCCCGTAGCGCGCGGCCATCGAGGCCTGCTGGGGCGCATCTGCCCCGCGCACTTCGGTTTGAATGAACCAGTCCGAAATCCGCTGCGCAAACCGCATCCCGTGATCTAGGGCGATAATCGCGTGCATCATATCCAGCGGCGCGGAGCCACCCGCACAGGTGTACCGATCCCGATCAATGACAAACAGGCGGCGTTCAAGCAGAGACACGCCCACCAACCCTTTGAAATCGTTATAGTGATGCCAGTGCACCGTGAACCGGCGCCCCGAGAGCAAATCCGCCTTGGCCAGCAACAGCGCCCCGCCAGAAATCCCCCCCAGCGCCACGCCATTCCGATCCGCCTCTCGCTACAACGCAAAGAGACCGGCATCCCCGATCCGCGCCGGATCACCCCCCGCAACAACGAACAGGATGTCGAAACGCGGGGCAACCTCGCGAAATGGCTTGGTGTCGAACCAAGCCCCGATCGAGGACTGCGCCCGATCCCCCGCCGTGGACAGCAATGTCACATCATAGGCCAACGAGGGCGCGAACATATTGGCAGCCCGCAAAGGCTCTAACGCCGCCGCCGTCGACAAGAGCGCGAAATCATCCACCAAGAGAAAACCGAACTTCTTCATCTTGCGGCCTTTGGCACCATCAATCTACAGGCGGCCATTTTACGAAAATAACTGTCCGAAAAAAAGAAGAAACTGCACCGCCGGGCCGCTAGAACTGAAGGCATAAGAAGGAGAGTAATCATGAAGTTCTCTGGATTGAAGGTCTTCAAAGAGGCGGTGACCGGCCACAAGGGCTGGAAGCCTCTTTGGCGCAACCCCGAGCCGAAAAAGTCCTACGACATCATCATTGTCGGCGGTGGCGGCCACGGGTTGGCGACGGCCTACCATCTAGCTGCGACTTACGGGCTGAGAAACATCGCGGTGCTCGAGAAAGGCTGGCTGGGTTCTGGCAATATCGGGCGGAACACCACGATCATCCGGTCCAACTATCTGCTGCCGGGCAACCAGCCCTTCTACGAATTCTCGATGAAGCTGTGGGAGACCCAGGAGCAAGACCTGAACTTCAATTCCATGGTCAGTCAGCGGTCGATCATCAACCTGTGCCACACCGATGCACAGCGCGATGCCTATCGCCGACGTGGCAACGCCATGCACCTGTCAGGCGCGGGCGGAACGCTGTTGTCGCAGGCTGATCTGCGCGACATGGTGCCGTTCTTGAATTTCGACAACGCCCGCTTTCCGATCAAGGGCGCCTTGATGCAAAAACGGGCGGGCACGGCCCGTCACGACGGGGTTGCTTGGGGCTATGCCCGCGCTGCCGATATGCGCGGCGTGGACCTGATCCAGAACTGCGAAGTCACCGGCTTCCGCATCGAAGATGGCAAGATGCTGGGGGTCGAGACCTCTCGCGGGTACATCGGCGCCAGGAAGGTCGGCGTGGCGGTCGCAGGCTCGTCCTCGCGGGTGATGTCCATGGCAGGGATGCGCCTGCCGATCGAGAGCCACGTTCTGCAAGCCTTTGTTTCCGAGGGGTTAAAGCCCACCATCCCCGGCGTCATCACATTTGGCGCAGGGCATTTTTATGTCAGCCAATCGGACAAGGGCGGGCTGGTCTTTGGCGGCGATATCGACGGCTACAATTCCTATGCACAGCGAGGTAACCTGCCCGTGGTCGAAGACGTCCTAGAGGGCGGCATGGCCCTGATGCCCATGATCGGCCGCGCGCGTCTGCTGCGCAGTTGGGGGGGGATCATGGACATGTCCATGGACGGCTCCCCGATCGTCGACCGCACCCATATCGACGGGCTCTATCTGAACGCGGGCTGGTGCTATGGCGGGTTCAAGGCGACCCCGGCCTCGGGCTACTGCTTTGCCCACCTCTTGGCCACCGACACCCCGCACGAGACCGCGACCGCCTACCGGCTGGACCGCTTTGCCCGCGGCAATGTCATCGACGAAAAGGGCGTTGGCGCCCAACCCAACCTGCACTGAGGCCGCCCGATGCTGATCCCCCATCCCCTGCTTGGCCTGCGCGACGCGCAAGAGTTCACCTACTACGGCGACGCCGCACTGATGAACCGCCCCGACCCAACTGCCGAGACCGCCGAAGCGGACTTCTGCGACTATGTCTTCTTGCGTGACAACCCTGCCGGCGTGCACCGCGAGCTGTGGTTCCACGAACAAGGCGACCGCTCCTGGCTGGTTGTGACCCGAAACACTGTGACCCACGAAATCCTGAGTGCCGAACTGGCCAGCGACGTGAAAATCCGAGGTGCGCAATGACCCGTATGACCGGCGGCCTGATTGACCGCACTAAGCCTCTGCACTTTACTTTCAACGGCCAAGGCTATTCCGGCTACGCTGGCGACACACTGGCCTCTGCGCTCTTGGCCAACGGCGTGCAACTGGTGGGGCGCAGCTTCAAATATCACCGACCACGCGGCATCTTTTCGGCGGGGTCCGAAGAGCCCAACGCTCTGGTGACCTTGCGCGACGGCGCACGGTCAGAGCCGAACACCCGCGCCACAGTTGCCGAACTCTACGACGGGCTAACCGCCAGATCGCAGAACCACATCGGCCCGTTGGACCGCGATCTATTGGCGATCAACGACCGCCTTGCGCCTTTCTTTGCGGCGGGTTTCTACTACAAGACCTTCATGTGGCCCCGTGCGTTCTGGGAAAAGCTGTACGAGCCAGCGATCCGCAAAGCCGCCGGCCTTGGGGCGCTGTCAATGCTGCCGGACCCTGATGCCTATGACAAAGGCTACCTGCATTGCGATTTGCTGATCATCGGGGCAGGGGCCACTGGCCTGACCGCTGCGCTGACCGCAGGACGGGCCGGGGCACAGGTAATCTTAGCCGACGAGGATTTCCAATTGGGCGGCCGCCTTCTGGCCGAAAGCGATCTCTTGGACGAGGCCCCTGCCTCTGACTGGGTGCGCCAGACGTTTGCTGAACTGACCAGCCTACCGAACGTCCGCATCATGCCGCGGACCACCGTCTTTGGCACCTATGATCACGGGATTTACGGCGCGGTCGAAAAGGTGGCCGACCATCTGCCCGTTCCCGGAGATCAGGTCCGACAGACCCTGTGGCGGATCACGTCGAAATCCTGCGTTCTGGCCGCTGGCGCGATCGAGCGTCACATCCCCTTTGCCGACAATGACCGGCCGGGGATCATGCTGGCTGGCGCAATGCGCGCCTATGCCAACCGTTGGGCGACCACGCCGACCAGAACAGCAGACTCCCCCATCGCGATCTTTACCAATGGGGATGACGGGCACCGGACGGCGCTTGACCTGTTGGCCAAGGGGGCGAACGTTCTCGGGGTGATCGACACCCGCGAGGACGCGCCCAAATTCGGGGCCTACGAGGTCTTTGCAGGGTCCACAGTGACCGGATCCAAGGGGCGCCTTGGCCTGACCGGCATCGAAATCACGCGCAACGGTCAATCCGCGTGGCATGATGTAGGCGCTCTGGCGGTCGCAGGGGGCTGGAACCCGAACGTGCATCTGGACTCGCACCACCGCGGGCGCCCTGTCTGGGACGAGTCCCTCTTGGCTTTTGTCCCCGGCCCGAATGGCCCCAAATGGATGTATCCCGCCGGCGCTGCGGCAGGGCAGGGCGGCACACAATCCGCACTGGCGGACGGGATGCGCGCGGCCCTTGCGGCCTTGTCCCAGATCGGGATCAATGGCGCAGATATCCCCCTTCCCAAGGCTGAGGACACTCCGCAAACCCAAGAGGCCTTCTGGCATGTGGCGGGCAAGAAACGTGCTTGGGTCGATTTCCAGAACGATGTGACGGTCAAGGATATCGCCCTGTCACACAAGGAAAACATGAGCTCGGTCGAGCATCTGAAACGTTGGACCACCCTTGGGATGGCAACCGATCAGGGCAAGACTTCGAATATTTCCGCCCTCGCGGTCATGGCTGAACTCAGCGGCGCGACGATACCCGAGACGGGCACCACGATCTTCCGCCCGCCCTATACCGGCGTTTCGCTCTCGGTCCTCGGCGGCGGCGACACGGGGCAGGACTTCCGCCCCACACGCCTGACCCCGACCCACCACTGGGCCAAGGCCCAAGGCGCCGTGTTCGTCGAGGTCGGCCCATGGATGCGGGCGCAATACTTCCCCCAAGACGGGGAAACGCATTGGCGGCAAACCGTTGATCGCGAAGTCAAATCTGTGCGCTCTGCGGTGGGGCTGTGTGATGTGACCACTCTGGGCAAGATCGACGTTCAGGGCGCGGATGCCGGTGAATTCCTGAACCGCATCTACGCCAACATGATGGGCACGCTAAAGGTCGGCATGGTTCGCTATGGGTTGATGCTGCGCGAGGACGGGCATCTCTATGACGACGGCACCTGCGCCCGACTGGCCGACGATCACTACGTCGTGACGACCACCACCGCGAATGCGGGCACGGTCTATCGAAACATGGAATTTGCCCGACAGTGCCTCTGGCCCGATCTGGATGTCCAAGTGATCTCGACCACGGATGCATGGGCGCAGATCGCGGTCGCTGGCCCCAAATCCCGCGAACTGCTGAGCCGGATTGTGGATGACTTTGACCTTTCGAACGAGGCATTCCCTTTCATGGCCTGCGCGGAACTCAGCATCTGCAACGGCCTGCGCGCACGCCTGTTCCGGATCTCGTTTTCCGGCGAACTGGCCTACGAAATCGCTGTGCCCGCCCGCTATGGCCATGCCCTGATGGAACGTCTGGCAGAGCGCGGAGCGGATTTGGGGGTCACTCCTTATGGCACCGAGGCGCTCGCTGTGCTGCGGATCGAAAAGGGGCACGCGGCAGGGGCAGAGCTGAACGGGCAGACCACTGCCGCGATGCTTGGCCTCGGCAAAATGGTGTCGGTCAAGAAGGACTCCATCGGGGCTGTCATGTCCCGCCGCGAGGGTTTGGCACAGGACACGCGGCGGCTGGTCGGCCTGAAGCCCCTCCAAGGCGACCTGCAAGTGCCCGCTGGATCGCATCTGTTCACCAAAGGCACCGAACAGAACCTGACCACCGATCAGGGATGGGTCACGTCCTCTTGTTATTCGCCCCATGTGGGCGGCTACATCGCCCTTGGGTATCTGGTTGATGGCGACACCCGCCAAGGCGAAATCATCACCGCCGCCAACCCTCTCGAAGGACAGGAATTCGACGTCGAAGTCGTCTCTGCCCATTTCGTTGACCCCGAAGGAGTGCGTCTCCGTGACTGACTTGACCCCGATCACCGCTTTCGGAGCGCAAACCCCTCGGCACGCAACCTACGGTGCCATAACCCTGACCGAAGAGTGCGACCTCGGGCTCGCCTCACTTGCGCTGCGCAAGGGGCAGGAGGCGGCGACCGTCTTTGGCATGCCGTTGCCCGCGGTGGGCAAACTGGCACAATACGGCAGCACCTCTGCCTTCTGGAGCGCACCCGACCAGTGGATGATCATGGGCACGGGCCACGGGAACAGCGACTTTGCCACCATGGTCCAAACCGAAGCCCCCAATGCCAGCGTGACAGAGCAAACCGACGGTTTCGCCACTGTCACAGTCGAGGCCGCGCCCGAGCTACTGGAACGCATGCTGTCCAAACTGGTAAACCTACCGCTGGCGGCCATCGGAGCGGGGTGCGCTACCCGCACTGGCCTGCATCACATGACCGTCTTTCTGATGCGCCCGTCCGAAACAGCCCTGCACGTCCTCGTTCCGCGCAGCTATGCCGGATCCTTGTGGCACGCCTTGGAAACCGCCGCACTTCGCGCAAACCACTAAGGATACCGTCCTCGACCCCACACCCGTTCGCCAAAATTGGCGCAACGGGTCTGGACCAATTGCGCAACATCCTCTTAAAGTCGGCAAGGCTTCATGCCTTTATCAAGGACCGACTTTGCAGAACCCTCCGACCACAACGGACGGGGCCTACCTTCCGGGGGCGACCGTCAAGTACGTTATTGAAACGCTGTCCACGCGGATCGCCACACAGGAATACGCCACCGAAGAGCGGCTGCCCTCTGAACGCCAGTTGGCCCAAGAGCTCGGGGTCGCCCGGAACACCGTCCGCGAGGCATTGGACCACCTGGAAAGCCGCGGCATGATCCGCCGCCGCCCCGGATCGGGGTCATTCGTCACCTATGATCCGAACATCGAGGGCAAGACCCTATCACCCGTGGCGGCAGAAACCGGCCCCCTGCATCTGCAAGTCATGCGCGGCATTATCGAGCCAGAGATGGTCCGTCTGGCCGTCGTCAACATGTCGCCCAAACAGATCGAAGCCCTGTCGGTCGTCCTGTCCAAGATGGAAAAGGTGCAGAACGACGCCACCGCCTTTGTCCGCTTGGAAGAGGAATTCCACCATCTCTTAGCCGAAGGCACGGGAAACCCCTTGTTGGTGGCCTGCTACAATCTGGTGCTGGATGCGCGGCGGCAGTCCTTCCGCGCCGCCATGTACCGGCGGCATCTGACCCCGATGCGGCTCGCGATTTATCAACGGGGCTACAACGGGCTGTTCAATGCCATCGCCGCCCGCGACATCGAAGAGGCCAGCGAATTCATGAAGCTCGCATTGATCGAAGACCAGCGCTTGCTCTTGCAAGAAGACTGATTGGTTCAACCGGTCCAATCGCGGTCTCTATCTGGTATCTGCCGCAGGAATCGATCCAGAATCCACGAAATCTCCCGCGCATCTCACAGGCTCGCAAAGTCAGCTCGCCGTTCCGACGGGCTGAAATGGCCCGCGATACCGTAAAAGTTGCGCTTATTTATTTAGCAAACATGCGGAGGATGCTTGGGTTTTAACAAGCCCCACCGTCAATATTTTTTCTTCGCACGAAAAAAGTTTGTTCCAAAATAATTTTCAACCTTCACTTGGTCCTGTCGAGGGACCATTCCATAAAATTGGTATAATCCAGTCCGGTCCTCTCGCAGACTCTCACAAGTCTAACAGGACGAGGATAACGCATTGGAACAAGATCTCGCTTCTCTGGCTGCCGCTGTCGCGGAGCTGACGGAAAAGGCGGCCGCGACCAACGGCACCTTTGCCGAAACATTCTACTACCTGACGATCCCGCTCATGGTGCTGATCCATGCCGGGTTCCTTGCATACGAGATGGGCGCATCGCGGTCGAAAAACGCGCTGGCCTCCGGCATCAAGAACATCCTCGCCTTTGCGATGATCGTTCCGTTCTTCTACTTTGTCGGCTGGTGGATCTATTGGGCCTTTCCCACAGGTCTGACCCTGAGCGAAGGCGCGATGGGCATTTCCGGTCTAGCCTATGCCAACGAAATCGCCCTGCCATGGAGCCAGTATATGGGCCCAAACCTCGATGACCGCGCGTCCGGCGTTTTCTGGGGGGCATTCGTTCTGTTCGCCGCGACCACAGCGTCGATCATGTCCGGCGGCGTGATCGAACGGATCAAGCTGACCGGCTTTGTCGTTCTGGCCATCATTCTAGGCTCGTTCGTCTGGATTCTGGCGGGCGCGTGGGGCTGGCACTCGGACGGGTGGCTGGTCACACAATGGGGCTACCACGACTTTGGCGCGGCTGGCGTTGTGCACATGATCGCGGGCTTCTTTACCCTTGGCGTTCTGATGAACCTCGGGCCGCGGATCGGCAAATTCAACGCGGACGGTTCGGCCAACCACATCGCGGGCCATTCGATGCCCATGACCTTGATCGGCCTGATGCTGATCATCGCGGGCTTCTGGGGCTTCCTCATGGGCTGTGTCATCGTCCCCGGCGAGGCGTGGAGCTGGAGCAACACCATCGAAGGCACCATCTACGGCACGCCCATGACCATTTCGGGCATGACCTTTAACACCCTGATGGGCTTTGCTGGCGGCATCATCGGCGCTTGGATGGTCACCCGTGACCCGTTCTGGATGATGTCCGGCGCGCTTGGCGGGATTATCTCTTGTGCAGCCGGTCTGGACCTGTGGTACCCCCCCATGGCCTTTGCCATCGGCTTTATCGGTGCCTGCGCCATGCCCTTTGTGGCCTCGTTCATCGAACGTCGCGGAATTGACGACGCGGTTGGCGCCTTCGCGGTTCATGGCTTCCTTGGCATGTGGGGCCTGCTGGCTGTGGGCATCGCGGCCCAAGGCTACCCAGCCCTGTTCGGCGAAGACGTGATCACCACCTCCTTTGTTGGCCAGCTGGTTGGCGCCATCGTAATGGGCCTGCTCGGGTTCGTGCCCGGCTATGTGGCCTCGTACATCCTGAAGGTCACGGGCCAACTGCGCGTCCCCGCCGAAGCCGAAGTTCTGGGCCTCGACGCGGTCAAAGTCCCTGCCTCCGCCTATCCCGAAGCTCTGCACCCGTCGGTCAGCCCCGCCGAGTGATCCCCTGTCATCTGAAAGGAATATGGAATGGAATCTCCGTTTGACATGACCACCTGGGACGGCGTCACCGGCGCTATCTACACAGGCTACGGATCGGCCGAAGGCTTCTGGCTCTTGCTGTGTCTGATCATGGTTGTGGTCGCTATCGTCTTTGGCTGGCGCCACGAAGAGCACGCCTACAAAGCCACTGCGAAAAAGGGCTGAGCCCTTTGATCGGGCGACGATAGCCCTTCGCTGGCGGCATGGTCCCGCCGCCAGCGCCCATCACTCGAAACGACTGACCCGTAAGGACAAAGACAATGATCGCATCATGGAGATTTTCCGCACTGGCGGACCGGCACCGCGCCATGGGCTCCGATCTCGAAGACTGGAGCGGCATGGGCACCGCATGGACCTATGACAAAGATCAGACCGAAGAATATCTGGCGATCCGCACCAAGGCTGGCGTCATGGACGTCTCTGGCCTGAAGAAGGTCCACATCAGCGGCCCTCACGCCCAATACGTGATCGACAAGGCCACCACCCGCAACATCGAAAAGCTGAAACCGGGGCGGTCGACCTATGCGACCATGCTAAACGAGGCGGGCAAATTCATCGACGACTGCGTGATCTACCGGATGGGTCCGCACAGCTTCATGGTCGTGCACGGCTCTGGCGCGGGCCACGAGCAGCTGACCAAGTTCGCGGCGGGCCGCAACTGCGTGATCATGTTCGACGACGACCTTCACGACATCTCGCTCCAAGGCCCCTTGGCCGTCGACTATCTGGAACGGCACGTCCCCGGCATTCGCGAGGTGGTCTACTTCAGCCACATCCAGACCACCCTTTTCGGCAAGCCCGTCATGATCTCGCGCACCGGATACACCGGCGAGCGCGGCTACGAGATTTTCTGCCGCCGTCAGGACGCCCCCGAAATCTGGGACACCATCGTCGCCGAGGGCGCCGAGATGGGCATCATACCGACCCGCTTTACCACGCTGGATTGGCTGCGGGCCGAAAGCTATCTGCTGTTCTTCCCCTATGATAACTCGGAAATGTACCCGTTCGCGGACGAAGCCGCTGGCGACACCCTTTGGGAACTGGGCCTCGATTTCACCGTCTCGCCCGGCAAGACCGGCTTCTGCGGTGCCGAAGAGCATTACCGCCTAAAGGGCAAAGAGCGTTTCAAGATTTACGGCGTCAAACTCGAAGGCACCGAACCCGCCCCCGAAGGCGCACCCTTGCTCAAGGACGGCAAGGAGGTGGGCGTCGTGACCATCGGCATGTACTCGGAATTGAACGGCCACAACGTCGGGATCGCACGGATGCCCGTCGATTGTGCCGTCGAAGGCACCGCCCTGACCGTCATGATAGCCGAGGCCGAAGTGCCCGCCACCGCGCACCCGATGCCCTTTTACGACGTCGAGAAAAAGCGCCGCACCGCCAAAGGCTAAGCGCCCATTGCCTGACCGTGGGGGCGCGGGCTGTGCCCCCACACCGACCGACCAACAGGAAATTCGCTCGTTATGTCTATGACAGAATTCTCTCCATCAATCGACAGCCGACCGACCTACGCTCCTCTGACATCCCACGGCGGCGCCCCCGCGATCATGGTCGCCGATGCCGCTGGCACTGCTGCCCTGGCCGACCTCGCTACAGCGGACAGTTCGGTGATGGACAAGGCGCAAGTGATCCTCGTGGCCCCCACCGCCGAAGGCCCCAGTCAGATCGGGGACCTGCGCCCCTTGGCCGTACAGACCGCGCCCGACCTGGAGGCAGCAGGTCCAATGCTAACCCGACTTCTCGGCTCGGCGCACATGGGCACCCAGCTGTTTCTGGCGGGATCCGAGGGCTTGATGGGGCATCTTTCTGCCCTTGCCACAGCGAACGGTCTACCGCTGGACGCTATCCAGATGGAGCATCGCGGCACCATCGCCCGCCGGATGCAATGTGTGCACTGCAAAGGCATCACCGACAATGTCACCACCGACCCGTTTACCTGCTCTCATTGCGGGCTGACGCTGTTTGTCCGCGACCACTTCTCCCGTCGCCTCGGCGCGTTCCAAGGGGTCTGCGTGGACGCCGAGACCCCCGGCGTTGTCCCGCAGAGCGTGGAGATCCGCCCATGACCAGACTGACCCTCAAAGTCACTCAAACACAGCAACTGTCCCCCTTGGTCAAACGCTTTCGCTTCGAAGCACCGGACGGCGCGGCATTGCCAGTCTTTTCCGGCGGGGCCCACATTACCGTCGAGATGCCCGAAGGCGACATCGTCCGCCACAACTCCTATTCTCTGGTCTCGGACCCCTATGATGGATCAGGCTACGAAATCGCCGTTCGCCGCGAAGACACCGGTCGCGGCGGCTCGCGCTATATGCACGAGAAGGTCAGCGAGGGTGATCTGATCACTGTCTCCGCCCCAAAGAACCTGTTCCAACTGGACCTCCGCGCCAAAAAGCATCTGCTGATCGCCGGGGGCATCGGGATCACGCCGTTCTTGTCCCAGTTGCGCCAACTGGGCCTCGCCCAAGCGCCGTTCGAACTGCACTACGCAGCCCCTTCGCGCCAAGAGGCCGCAGGGCTCGCGCTGTTGCCCGAGGCCGCGAATATCCACATCCATATCTCGGACGAGAACGCCCGCATGAATTTGGGCGATATTCTGGACGGCCAGCCCCTTGGCACCCATGTCTACACCTGCGGCCCCGAAGGTCTGATCAAAGCCGTCGCTGATCAGGCTGCGCAACTGAACTGGCCTGTGTCCTCGGTGCATTCCGAAGCCTTCACCGCCCCGCCGCCCGGAGAGCCGTTCGACGTCACCATCGCCTCGACCGGCCAGAAGATCGAAATCAAAGCCGACCAGAGCCTCCTAGAGGCGCTCGAGGCGGCGGGCGTCGACATCGACTATTCCTGCCGCGGCGGCGCCTGCGGACGCTGCGAAACCAGCGTGACCTCTTGCGAAGGGCGCATCCTGCACCACGATCATTGGCTCAGCGAAGACGAACGCGCCGAGCAGACGAAAATCATGCCATGCATGTCGCGTTTCAAAGGTGCGCGGCTCGAACTCGATCTCTGAGGACTGCCCATGACCTTCCAATTCAACGACGAGACCTTTCGCGGCGACTACACCTATTTCAACTCGCCCGCCGCCATCCAGCGGTTTCCGTTCCCGTTCGATCAGGACAGCTACATGTACTCGGTGAACATCGAGCAACACCCGGGCGGGCCCAAAGGCTCTGCTTTCGAATTCGCCTTCGATGTGGACGAACACTATGTGGCCGAGATGAAAGACCGCGCCATCACGCTGGCCGACGACCCCATGCGCTGCCAATCCTTGCCCCACATGGAACTGGCCGGTTGGGATCTGCTGGAACTGATCATGGTGTCCAAGGCCCGCGACTATCCCGACCTGTTCACATTGACCCATGACGGCAACAATTGGCACTGGATCAACAGACCCCTCGGGATCGACAAGGAGTTCACCTTCCTTGACCCGACGACACTGCCTTGCGGCCCGATGGAATATATAACGCGGCAGGCCCAAGGGGATTTCGCGCTCCTTCATGAACGCGAGGGCAATCTCTGGCTGGACGCAGGCATGATTACCAGCCAAGCGGACTGGTCGCTGGATTTCGATGTGGGCATGAACTTTTTTGAATGGCACGCCCCGGTCCCCAAGGCCCGCAAGATGGGGGTTTTCGACAAAGCCCTGAAGTTCCTGCTGGCCGTCAACCAAGAGCAATCCTATCGCCGGTTGAACTGGACCATGACCGTAAATCCGCGCTTGGACACCAGCCCCGAGAACTACCACAAATGGGGGCCGGAAAAGCGGACCATTACGCCCGAAAACGTCGGGGAAAAGCAGTTCCTCCGCGTTGAGCTACAGAGCTTCTGGCGGCTCCCGCGTAGCAACGCGCTGGCCTTTCCGATCCGGTGCTATCTGTGCAGCCTGCAAGACATCGTGACAGTGCCCAAATGGGGACGCCGCCTGCACCGCGTGTTGCGTGACATCGACCCGGATCTGGCAGACTACAAGGGCTTTGCCGTGAACCAGGAAACCATCGTGTCCTACCTCTCTGCCTTTGATGACGGCAAACCGACCTCCGCCGGCATTTTCCCGGATTGACCGGATGGCCTGGTTCATCCTGCTATTCGCGGGTGTGCTCGAGATCGTGTGGGCGGTCGCGATGAAGTCCTCGATGGGGTTCACGCGCCTTTGGCCTAGCGTTGTCACCATCACGACGATGCTCGGTTCTTTCGGCCTTTTGGCCATCGCCACCAAAACGCTGCCACTGGGCACATCCTACATGGTCTGGAGCGGGATTGGCGCGGTAGGGGCCTTTGTCGCGGGAATTATCCTTTTTGGCGAAGACCTTAGCCCCCTGCGCCTACTGGCGGGGATCATGATCGTCGGCGGGATCGCGATGATGAAGTTGGGGACGTGATTTTCACCACCAAAACAAGCATTCAGAATACACTTTAAGTTTTTTGAATGTTTTTTAATAGGCGCGGGAACCAAAGATGCACTAACGTCGTTTCAATCTCGAATATCCATGTATGTGAGATCAGAATGACGAACCAAACGGGCCTACGCGTTCTCATCGTCGAAGATGAGCCGATCGTAGCGATGGATCTCGCCGAGATGCTCGAAGGGTGGGGCCACACGGTCATCGGCCCCGCCAGTCGCCGCGCTCTCGGGGTCACGCTGGCCCAAACCGAAGAACTCGATTTTGCCATTCTGGACGTCAATCTGGGACGCGGAGAAACGAGCGAGGACATCGCAGCGGCTCTGCGCGCGCGAGGGATCCGCTTTATGTTTCTTTCTGCGCACAACGCCTCAACCATCGACTTCCGTCAGGGCGAGGATGTGATGCAAAAGCCGGTGATCGTCACCCAGCTCGAGGATCGTCTCAGGGCTTTGGCGCATACGAGAGTGGGCCAACAGGCCAGCTAACGAAAAAGCCCCGCGCCATCAGACGCGGGGCTTTGTGTTTCAATGCATCACCGAATTACGGGATCAGACGTGCGATGATCGCGTCTGCTGCCTCTTCCGGAGTCATCGATGTGGTGTCGATCCGGATTTCGGCGTTGAACGGTGCCTCGTAGGGCGAGTCGATGCCAGTGAAGTTCTTCAGCTGACCCGAACGTGCCTTGGCGTACAGACCCTTGACGTCGCGCTGTTCAGCAACTTCGAGCGGGGTGTCGACAAAGACTTCGACGAACTCGCCGGGCTGCATCATTGCACGGACCATGTCGCGCTCCGAACGGAAGGGCGAGATGAACGCGGTGATCACGATCAGACCAGCGTCGGTCATCAGCTTGGCGACTTCGCCCACGCGGCGGATGTTTTCGATCCGGTCCGCTTCGGTGAAGCCGAGGTCTTTGTTCAGGCCGTGACGCACGTTGTCGCCGTCCAAGAGGAAGGTGTGGCGGTTCATGCGCGCCAGTTTCTTCTCGAGGATGTTGCCGATGGTCGACTTGCCCGAGCCCGACAGACCGGTCAGCCACACCACGGCGGGCTTCTGGTTCTTCATCGCGGCGTGGTCTTCACGGGCGATATCGGTTGCCTGCCAGTGGACGTTGGTCGAACGACGCAGAGCAAAGTTGATCAGGCCAGCCGCAACGGTCGCGTTGGTGATCTTGTCGATCAGGATGAAGCCACCCAGTTCGCGGTTGTTGGTGTAGGCATCAAACGGGATTTCGCGGTCCAGAGTGATGTTCGCCACGCCAATCGCGTTCAGGTCCAGCGTTTTCGCGGCCAGATGCTCTTGGGTGTTGACGTTCACCTCGTACTTGGGGTGCTGGACGGTGGCCGACACGGTCTGGGTGCCGATCTTCATCCAGTAGGCACGGCCGGGCACCATTTCGTGCTCGTCCATCCACACGATGGTGGATTCGAACTGGTCTGCGACTTCCAGAGGCGCCTGTGCCGCAACGATGACCTGACCGCGCGAACAGTCGATCTCGTCTTTCAGGGTCAGGGTCACGGACTCACCTGCGACGGCCAGATCACGGTCGCCGTCGAAGTTGACGATACGTGCCACTTCCGAAGTCTTGCCCGACGGCAGAACGCGGACCGGATCACCGGGGCGGATTGTGCCGGTCGCGACCAGACCCGCAAAGCCGCGGAAGTCGAGGTTCGGACGGTTGACCCACTGTACAGGCATCGAGAAGGGCTGTTCCTGCTCGACGGTGTTGCTGATCTCGACCTCTTCGAGGTGGGGCAGCAGCGCGGGGCCGGTGTACCAAGGCATGGTGTCGCTGTGCGCGGCGATGTTGTCACCGGCCAGACCCGAGATCGGGATCGCGACGAACTCTTCGATCCCGATGGTTCGGGCGAAGTTGGTGTAGTCCTCGATGATCGCGTCATAGGTGGCCTGATCGTAGTCGACGAGGTCCATCTTGTTGACGGCCAGAACCACGTTCTTGATGCCCAGAAGCTGCACGAGGTAGCTGTGGCGACGGGTCTGGGTCAGAACGCCTTTGCGGGCGTCGATCAGGATGACAGCCAGATCAGCGGTCGACGCGCCAGTCACCATGTTGCGGGTGTACTGCTCGTGACCGGGGGTGTCGGCGACGATGAACTTGCGCTTTTCGGTCGCAAAGAAGCGGTAGGCCACGTCGATGGTGATGCCTTGCTCGCGCTCGGC
>CAXQKF010000072.1:0-16631 GCA_964224285.1 Donghicola sp.
AGCCGCAAAGATGCAGGAAAAAAGCAGGAAAACTGCGGGCCGTGCGGATGCGCTGCCGATCTACATGCAGATTTGCGAGCTGGTGATCCGTGACATTGCGGCGGGCCGGTTGGTGGACGGGCAGAAATTGCCCCCCGAACGGGAATTCGCCAAGGCCCACGGGACAACAGTCCGAACTTTGCGCAAGGCTCTGGCAGAGCTAGAGACAAAGGGAATGCTTGAACGCCGTCAGGGGTCTGGAAACTACGTGCGGGCCAGTGCGCAGGTCGACTCGGTCTACTCGATGTTCCGGCTCGAACATGCGGAGGGCGGGGGCGGTTTGCCGACGGCCGATATCCTGTCCGTTGACTACCTGCCCAAGGATTCCGGCCAGCCGGAATACGGCTCGTCGACCGAAGGGACACGCTTTCGCCGGTTGCGGTATCTGGATGACCAAGTGATCGCCGTCGAGGAAATCTGGCTGGATGGCGGCGCCGGAAAAGTGCGCCGCGAGATGGTGCAGGACTCGCTGTATCTGACCTACAAACGCGCGTTGCAGCTGTGGATCACCCGCGCCGAAGACCGCGTTGGAATCGGTCAGGTGCCCGACTGGTCGCCAGAGGCGTTCCCCCTGAAACCCGGCACAACGACCGCCTATATCGAGCGGCTGTCATGGGCACAGGACGCCACCGCGGTCGAGTTTTCACGCACTTGGTACGACACACACAAGGCGCTCTACGTCCAGCGCCTGATCTGAACATCGGGAGGAGGAGACCCCATGACCGTGGATACTTTGGCTGACAACAGCACCCGCACCATGACCTATGGCGTCATCGGGTGCGGCATGATGGGGCAAGAGCACCTGCGCAATATCGCGCTGCTCGGGAACACTGCTGTGGGCGCGATTTTCGAGCCTGACGCAGAGATGCGGGCGCTGGCCAAGCAATTCGCGCCGGACGCGCAATTCGTCGACAGGATCGAGGCGCTACTGGACCAGCCCGATCTGGATTGCCTGCTGATCGCCAGCCCGAACTTCCGCCATGTGGAGCAATTGCAGCAGATCGCAGCCAAAAGGCCCCTGCCCGTTCTGGTCGAGAAGCCCCTGTTCACCGACGCGGCCCATCTGGCGGCCGTCGAAGCCTTTGCCGCGTCGTATCCGGCGCCTGTCTGGGTGGCGATGGAATATCGGTACATGCCGCCCGTCGCCAAATTGCTAGAGGAAGCCGAGGCCGTTACTGGCGGGATCAAGATGCTGACCATCCGTGAACATCGCTTCCCTTTTCTGGAGAAAGTCGGGGCGTGGAACAGGTTCAACCGCTACACCGGCGGGACGTTTGTCGAGAAATGCTGTCATTTCTTTGATCTGATGCGGTTGGCGCTGCAATCCAATCCAGTGCGCGTGATGGCGATGGGCGGCCAAGCGGCTAACCATATGGACGAGACCTATGACGGCGAAACGCCGGATATTTTCGACCACGGCTACGTCATGGTCGAGTTCGAGAGCGGCACCCGCGCAATGCTAGAGCTGTGCATGTTCGCCGAAGGCGCGCGCTACCAAGAGGAAATCTCGGCGGTTGGTCCCAAAGGCAAAATTGAAGCCTTGGTCCCCGGCCCGGGTCGGTTCTGGCCGGAAAATCTAGGGCCTGCGCCCGTGCCGCAGGTGATTGTGTCTCCGCGCGAGCCCAAAGGGCCGGAGGTCCGCGAGATTCCTGTCGATCCGGCCCTGCTGGATGCGGGGGATCACAACGGGTCCACCTTCTATCAGCACAAGGGGTTTCTGGAGCTAGTGCGCGGGGGACGGACTTCGCCGGATGTCTCGCTAGAGGATGGGAAATGGGCTGTGCTCATGGGATTTGCGGCACATCGTTCGATGATCGAGGGCCGCGCCATCGAGATGAGCGAATTGACCGCTCTGCGCTAGAGCCCCGACAGAATTCCTAACGAAAGGCGCCACATTTATAACAAATCGTGCCAAGCGGGTTGCGGTTCGGGATGCCCGCCCCAAGTTCTATGGTTTCGTACCATAGGGCGCGTCGGGGGGACTGGATGAGCATAGCAAGACACTACAAGATCGGTGCGCAATTGCGTCAGGCCTGCAGCATCATGGGCCTGTCCCCTGCCAGGGTTCTGGCGCGCACCGGCCTTGCGGCTGACTATCTGGAGAACGAAGACCGCGGCGTCGATGCCTCTGGTTTCTTTCGCCTGTGGGAGGCGCTGGCCCATGAAAGCGACGATGTTGATCTGCCGCTGACCTTGGGCCAAGGGGCCTCGCGCGGGCCCTTCCAACCGGCGCTTCTGGCATTTTCCTGTAGCCCTGACATCGCCACTGGCCTGTCGCGGCTCGGGGTGTTCAAGCCCCTTGTGTGTCCGGTCAAACTACAGGTGGCGCAGGCCGATCATCAGCTGACCCTGTCGGTGACACGCCTTGACGGGGGGATGCTCCCTTCGATGATGGCGGCGACCGAAGTGATCTTCTTTCTGGACTTCGTGCGGGCGTTTACGGCGCATCCGGTCCAGCCGCTTGGCGTCACACTGCCCGACCGTGATTGGGTGACGCCACGGTATTTGGACTATGTCGGCGTTCCGGTCGTTCAGGGGCCTGCGAACAGCATCGTATTCTCGGCCGAGGACGCCAAACGTCCGCTGATTTCGGCGGACACCGAATTCTATGACATGATTGAACGGGAACTCTTGGCGCGGTTGTCCCGCCAAGAGGATGACGCCGCCCTGAGCGGTCGGGTTCGCCGCCTGATAGGAGAGCTCCTTCCCTCGGGCGAGGTCTCGGTGGACCACGTCAGCCGCCGCCTGAACCTGAGCAAACGCAGCCTCCAGCGCAAGCTGAAGGATGAGGGCACGAGCTTTCAGGCGGTGCTGGACCAGACGCGGGCATCAATGGCGATGGTCTATCTGCGCGATCAGAAACTCAGCGCCGAGGAAACGAGTTTTCTGCTGGCCTACCGCGATCCGAATTCGTTCTACCGTGCCTTCCATGAGTGGACCGGCATGACACCGGCCCAAGCACGCCGCGCCGATCCATCGCAATTGGCGCAATCCGTTTGTTCTCTGGCGCAATGTGCAATGGAACACAGCAACTCGTGATCTTAGCTGATTGATGCGCGCGGACGCACCGCGACAGCAATTGACTGACGTGCCCTTGGCGCAATCGGTTGGGTGTTTGGCGTGAATGCCAAGTGACCGGACCTGTTTGCGCGCTAAAGTAACATCAGACAGCCACATTTCGCGCCCTTCGGGCGCTGCCATGGAGCGATCGGAAAGAGAGATCATGACACGTGAGTTGAAAATCAACGGCGAGACCCGCAGCATCGAGGCAGAGGACGGGACGCCTCTGCTCTGGGTGATCCGTGACGAGTTGAAAATGACGGGCACCAAATTCGGATGCGGTGTCGCGTCTTGCGGGGCCTGCACCGTGCATCTGGATGGGCAACCCGTCCGGTCTTGCCAGACCTACATCGAGGATGTCGAAGGCAGCGAAATCCGCACCATCGAAGCAATAGACCAGGACCGCATCGGCGCGGCCGTCCAACAGGCGTGGACCGAACTGGATGTCGTGCAATGCGGCTACTGCCAGTCGGGGCAGATCATGTCTGCGGTCGGATTGCTGAGTGAAAACCCCAAACCCAGCGCCGAAGAGATCGACAGGTACATGTGGGGCAACGCCTGTCGCTGCGCAGCCTATCAACGTATTCGCGCCGGTGTTCAGCGCGCATCTGAAATTCTGGAGGGCTGAGTCATGACCATTTCCACTTCCCGCCGTGGCTTCCTCAAGGGTGCGGTTGCCACTGCTGCGGTTCTCTATGTCGGGGCGCGCGCGGATGGCGCGTTGGCCGCGTCGAATGATGTGACAGCCCTGAACCCCTTTGTGCGGATTGGGGCGGATGGCCGTGTGACAGCCATAATCAAGCACTTCGAGATGGGTCAGGGGCCGTCGACGGGTCTGACCACGCTGATCGCCGAAGAGCTTGGCGTCACCATGGACCAGATCGACTATGAATTCGCGCCCTCGAACCCGCAGGTATATAACAACACCCTGTTCGGTGCGTTTCAGGGCACCGGCGGATCGACCGCCATCGCCAACAGCTATGTGCAGTACCGTAGCGCCGGTGCGGCTGCGCGGGACATGTTGATCGCCGCTGCGGCGGCAGATTGGGGTGTCGATGCCGCAGGGCTCGATATCGTTGCAGGAGAGATCGTCGGGGCGGGACGCTCTGCACCTTTGGCCGAATATGTTGCGGCGGCGGCAGCCTGGGATGCCCCAGCCGAACCACGTTTGCGAACGCCCGATGAATGGCGGCTGATCGGCAAGGAAGGCGCGGTCAAACGCAAGGACACCTCTGTCAAAATCAACGGCAGCGGCACCTTTGCCATGGATCTGCACTTCGACAACCAGCTGGTTGTGGTCATCGCCCGCGCACCGCGCAAAGGAGCGACCCTCGCCAGCTTTGACGCATCTGCGGCAGAAGGGATCAAAGGCTATGTCATGGCGCAGGCCATGCCCGATGCCACGGGCGTTGCGGTCTATGCCGAAACCACTTGGGCGGCCATCAGTGCCCGCGAGGCCCTGACAGTCGAATGGGATACCTCTGCTGCGGAAACCCGTTCCTCTGACCAGATCAAGGCCGAGCTGATCGCTGGCGTGAACGGCCCCAGCACCTATCAGAACTGGGGAGATCAAGCAGCAACGGCGGCCGTTGTGGACGGCGCTGCCAAGGTCATCGACCAGACGTTCTACTTCCCGCTTCTGGCCCACGCGCCGATGGAGCCCCTGACCTGCACGATCGAGCCGCAACCCGATGGCGGCGTCATCCTGCACGACGGTGCACAGTTCCCGACCTTTGGGCACATGACACTGAGCCAGGTGTTGGAACTGCCGATGGACAAGGTGCAGGTCCGCACGGTTCTGGCGGGCGGTTCCTTTGGCCGGCGGGCGAACCCGACTGCGGATTATAACCTGGAATGCGCGATGGCCTTTGCGATGACCGACCGGACCCGTCCGGTGAAACTGGTCTGGACCCGCGAGGACGACATCAGGGGTGGCTACTATCGCCCTGCGTTTGCCCATCGCGTGCGGGTCGGGCTGGATGCCAGTGGCGCCATTATCGGTTGGGACCACCGGATTGCCGGCCAGTCGATCATGAAGGGCACCTCGATGGAGCAAATGTCCGTGCATGACGGTGTTGACCATACCTCGGTCGAAGGGGTCGCGGACACACCCTACGCCGTGCCCGGTATGGCCGTCGGGCTGACAGACCACGCCAAGGCCACCAGCGTGCTATGGTGGCGCTCGGTGGGGCACACGCACACCGCCTATGTGATGGAAAGCATGATCGACATGGTGGCGCAGGAAACGGGCCAAGATCCGCTGGGACTGCGTTTGTCGATGCTGCCCGGGGATACCCCTGCACAGACCCGCATGGCCGGTGTTCTGAAACGGGTGGCAGAGCTGACAAATTGGTCAGATCCCGCCCCCGAGGGCCGTGCGCGTGGCCTTGCTGTGCATCACTCGTTCGGGTCGTTCGTGGCCGAGGTCGCCGAGGTTTCGGGCGGTGGGGATGCCCCGTTCCGGATCGAAAAGGTGTCTGCGGCCGTGGACTGCGGGGTTCCGGTGAACCCTGACGTGATCCGGGCCCAGATCGAGGGCGGCATCGGCTACGGGATCGGGCATGTGATGCGCGATCAGATCACCTTGACCGAGGGCGAAGTGGACCAGTTCAACTTTCCCGATTACGAGCCGCTGCGGATTTCCGATATCGGCGCGATCGAGGTGGCCGTGATCAACTCGATGGACGCCCCGACAGGTGTCGGAGAGCCGGGAACGCCGCCTGCGGGCCCTGCACTGGCCAACGCCATCGCGCGGGCCGGAGGCGCTCGGGTCACGGAATTGCCGATGGCAGATCAGGTGGATTTCGCCTGAGCTCAAAACAGAATGCGCGCTGGACCGAGGTCCGGCGCGCATTGCCTTGGTGGCGCCCCTAGATCACACATCGCGGCGGGATCAGCGATCCAGGCTTTCCAGATACCCGCGAATGAAGCCATCTTCGCTCTTTGGTACGCGTTGTTGGGGGCGCGGCGGGATGACAGGGCGCACGTTTGTCTGGATTTCGACTTGTTGCGGCAATGTGCGGACAATTGGCGTCGGTGTTACTGCGACCTCGGTGTAGTCGAATGCCGTAGTATAGGGCATCGCTGCATGCATTACGTCGAATCCGATGATCGAGCGCTCTCCGGCGTGGAGCATTGGCGCGCCGCAAGTCAGGGCCAATGCGAGGGCTATTCTTGCGTGAAACATGGGTATCTCTTTCGATCATCCAATAATCTGAGAATAAAAGGTAAACTCTCAAAAACCGCGAGAAATCGTAACGGCGATCTGCCTTTCACCCTGAGCTTGGGTCACGTCGAAAGCTCCGAGAGAAAAACTCCAATGCGGTAGTTCTTTAATTCCGAACCCTACCCCAGCATATAGCTCTTTGGCAGTTCCCGAAAGACTAACGTTTACGGATTCAGAAATGCCGACGCCGATCCCGATAAAGGCCTCGCGGTCATTGGTTCCGCTGCCATCGGCCGTCGCGGCGTGATCACCATATCCGGCAGTGAGCTGAAACGGGATTTCGCCATTCGGACCCGTCACAGTGAACAAATGGGAAAGGTAGGCGGAATAGGCAGTCGGGCTGTTCGCCGCGTCGCCCCATGCAGCAACGTTCGACGCGGAGATCCCGGCAAATGTCGCCGAGTGCGCTGATACATGAATGGCGCGGGACAGGCTGGCCTGCAACGCTCCGTCCTCGCCGAACCCGATCAACGAGGTGATCGTCGCACCAACATGGGCGCCAACACCTCGCACAGGATTGCCAAAGCTGTACCCGATCAGCAGGTCTCCGTCCGCCTGATCTATCGGTTCAGAAGAGTTCTGGGTGTCCCGTCTGGGGTGAACCAGAACAAGTCCGACATAGCCGCTCTTGCCCGGCGCGGGCAGCGCACTTGGAATCCCGAAAATGCTCGGGAACCTATTTGGTGTCGCTTCGTTTTGGGCGAATGCAGGCGCTCCGAGGCAGGCAACCGAGGAGATCGCATAAAGTACTTTTTTCAATGCGCTGGTCCAATGCCAAAGAATAGTAGAGTAATTCGAATACTATTCATTGGTGTTGCCCGCTTTTGCAAGATCGCGCAACCGCAAAGGCGTGTCCATATTTGCAATGATCCAGCTGGTTATTGCAATAAATATTAAGATTGAATTTGAGCTTGATGCTTGGATTGGAACAGGGTGCTGGAGTGCCCAATGGCATAAACATATATTTTGTTTATATTAATTGGCGAATGAGAGTGGGGGGATTGCAGCTCCACCAATCATTAATGTTAGTTATAATTAATTATAGGCAAAGCAGCTTGGTGGCTGCTTCGCCGGAGCATGACGTCGGTTCCAAGCTTTGGTCGATGGTATGACCGTTTGCAAAGCAGAACCGCTGTGAGGCCTCAGGCAAGGAGCGACAGAAGGTGTGCAAACCTACAGCATGAGGTCACGCCGCCGGTTCGCCTGATCGAGAACCCTAGCGGATGGTGTATCCCCCATCCGCCACCAGATTTTCACCGTTGATGATCCCCGCCTGATCCGAGCACAGATACATCGCCGCCGCGGCGATTTCCGACGGGCGGGCAAAGCGGCCAACGGGGATGTCGCGCTTGGCCTGCTCGCCCTTTTCCCCGCTCCAACCGACAAGGGCCATGGGGGTTTCGACGACGGTCGGGGAGATGGCGTTAACCGTGATCCCGTAGCGCGCCCATTCCAGCGCCAGCACTTTGGTCAGGGCGATCAGCCCCGCCTTGCTGGCGCCATAGGCCGCGTGTTCGGGGATCGCGACCAAAGCCGCTTGGCTGGCCATGTTGACGATCCGTCCTGCGCCGCTGGCCTTGAGGAACGGGAGTGCCGCCCGCGCCATCAGCCAAGGGGCGCGCAGGTTGATGGCTTGGGTTTGGTCCCATAAATCAACCGACTGGTCCTCGGCGGGAGCAACCACGCCAAGGCCCGCATTGTTGATCAGTATGTCGATGCCCGCGGCCTGCCCGATCAAGGGAACGGTGCGGGCAATCGCATCCGCGTCGGACAGATCCAGCGTCCACGCGCTGTGCCCCTGCCCCGAGAGGTCAGCGATCATGCCCGTGCAGTCGGCCTTGTCCACCAGCGCCAGACGCGCCCCCGCCGCGGCAAAGGCCTGCGCCATCGCGGTGCCGATCCCACCGGCCGCACCGGTCAGCAGAACGGATTTTCCGGTGAAATCGGTCATCACACCCCCCTAGATGTCAAAGTTCGTAGGCAGGATCACCTGATCGCGGATCGTCACGGTGCGCTTGCGGGTCAGGGCAAAGACAATGGCATCGGCGACCTCTTCGGGATCGATCAGCGATCCACTTTCCTTGGCCTTGCGCAGGTTTTCCTCGGGCCAATCCGCCAAAAGGGCCGAGATCACCGGACCGGGTGACACTTGCCCCACGCGGATGCCGTGGGTCCGCAGCTGGCGGCGCATGGTCTGCACAAAACAGGTGATCGCCCATTTCGAGCCCGAATACACAGGTTCCCACGCGATGGCGCTGTGGCCTGCAACGGAACAAGTCACCCAGATATCGCCAATCCCGCGTTCCTTCATGTGGGGGATAACGGCCAGGGTGTTCTTCATCACCGCGTTGACGTTCAGGTTCAGCATCCGGTCGATGGTGGCGGGGTTCGTCTCGTCCAGATCGCCGCCGATATAGGTGCCTGCGTTCAGGTAGAGGATGTCGATATGCGGCACCTTTTCCAGAATTTCAGGGATCATCGCGTCGCAGCTGGCGGTGTCCAGCAGGTCGGTGACTTGGGCGATGGCCTTGGGCCCCAGTTCTGCGACCAGTTTGTCCAGCGCGGCAGTGTCGCGGTCGACCATGACGACAGTGGCCCCTTCGGCCAGCAGGGCGCGGGTGGTCGCCAGACCAATACCAGAAGCCGCACCGGTAATGGCGGCGATTTTTCCGGTCAGGCGTGCAGCCATTTCAGTTCTCCGTCAATAAAATCAGGTTCAGACAGCGAGGAAGCCGCCATCAATCGGCAGGATCGCGCCAGTGACCATGGGTGCATCGTCCGACATCAACATCAGGACAGAGCGGGCGACGTCCTCGACCTCGGCAAAGCGGCCGATGGGGTGGCGCACCATCATCGGGTCGCGGGCGGCGGGGTCGGACCACGCGGCGGCGGCCAGTTCGGTCATGGTGACGGTGGGGGCCACGGCGTTCACGCGGATACCGTGGGGGCCAAGCTCGCGGGCCATGACGCGGGTCGCGCCCTCTAGCCCCGCTTTGGAGGCGGCGTAGACCATGTGGCTGTCAAAGCCCCTGTGCCCCGCGATCGAGGTGACGTTCAGGATCACCCCGCCGCCGCCAGCGGCCACGCGGGCGCGCGCGAATTCCTGAGCGCAGATCAGGGCGGCCCGCAGGTTGATGCCCATGACGGTTTCGTAGCCTTCGTCGGTCATCTCCAGCACGGTTTCCAGCACGTTGGTCCCTGCGCAGTTGATCAGCCCGTCGCACAGGCCCGCCTGTCCCATCGCGGCGCGGGCGGCGGCGTTGTCCATCAGGTCGGCGGAAATGGTTTCGCACCCCGTCTCGGCAGAGAGGCTGTCCAGATCGGACTGGGTGCGGGCGATGGCGATGGCGGTGGCCCCACGGCGGGACAGTTCCTGAACGCAGGCGCGGCCGATGCCCTTGCCTGCGCCAGTGACGATGATGCGTTTGCCCTGAAAATCTTGGGACATGGAGATAATCCTTTAACGATGGGCCGCGCCGGTGCAGGCGGCGTGATAGGTTTGCAATGACAAGGTGACGCGCCAGATCAGCAGGTCTTCGGGGTCCAGCGGCGCTCCGGCAAAGCGGGCGGCTGCGGGCAGGTGCTGCCACATCAGGGGCAGCGGCACGGGTTGGCCGCGCAGGGCGTCGAGCAGGGTTTTGACCGCCCACTGCGCCTCGGGCGTGTTCCAGTAGTAGCGGATGCGATCGGACAGGGAATAATGGCGCAGGACGCGCTGCTCGGCCTCGGACCCGTGGTAGTGGCGGGCCCAGTTGGCGGGCTGGCGGGTCATCAGCGCCTCCATCGCGGTGAACAGTGGCCGCGCGCCATAGTCGGGCAACATGTCACTGGCGATCAGGTCGAGGGCATAGAGCGCCTCTCGCAGCACAAACGTCAGCTCCGGCCCGACCTTCAGAATGGGGAAGCCGTCGCGGACCAGTTGGGCCAAAGGCGCGGTGCCTTGGTAGTCGGTGGAATGGGCTTCGAAGATCACCTGAGGGGTGTCGTTCAGCACGGCGGTCAGGCCCGTCGCGGCCTCGGGGCGGTAGAGGATCGTGTTCTTGTTTCCGAATTCGACGCCCGGTTGGACGACCAGCCCCAGAACGCGTGCGAATGCCGCCTCTAGCCCCTGTTCGGTGAACACCTGCCGGTGGATCGCCAGCGTCTGGCGGGCCGCTTCGGGGGCGGTCGGGGCGATGGTGGTCAACTCGTGGTCCGCGCCGCCGGGGGGCGGGACTTCGGTGCCGATGATGTAGTGGGGCGCGGGCAGGTTCTGGGCCTGCGCGTTGTCCTCGGCCACGCGGGCCAGACGGGCGGCGCGGTGTGCGGTGGCAGTGTCGTCCAGCGCCTCGGGTTCGCCTGCGCAGCCCATCGAGGCGTCCAGATGGATCTTGCCAAACCCCGCCGCGACATAGGCAGCGACCATCTGCTCGGCCTGCTCCATAGCCTCATCCGCGGGCAAATGGCGCCACGGATTAGGCCCCAAATGGTCCCCCCCCAGCACGATCAGATCGCGGGGGCAGCCTTCGGTTTCGGCCAGATCATAGACCATAGCGGCGAAATCGACGGGGGTCATGCCGGTGTAGCCGCCAAGGTGGTTCACTTGGTTGCAGGTCGCCTCGATCAGGACGGTCGCGCCGGTGTCGCGCCCGTGCCTGAGGGCCGCGCGCAGCACCAAGGGATGGGCGGAACAGACCGAAGTTATTCCGGCAGGCTCGCCGCTGTGATACCGCGGCGCGAGGTCGGTCAGAGCTAGGGGCATCAGGTCAATCGCTTTGTTTCTGAAATGAATTGGTCCAGTTCGGCGCGGGTGCCTGCGCCCTCCATCGGGCCGCGGAAGGTGACGTTCCGCGCCCCCGCGGCGTTGGCATAGGTCAGCGCCTGTTCGGGCGGCATCCCGAGGCGGCGGCACGCCACATAGGCCCCGCCAAAGCAGTCGCCTGCGCCGGTCGGGTCGATTTCCGTGACTGCAAAGGCAGGTGCATGGGTGCGGGTGCCGTCCGCCAGCGCACAGGTAGACCCCTGCGCCCCGCGTTTAATCGCGACCTCTTTGACGCCCAATTGGAACAGGCGTGCCAATGCCGCTTCTTCGCCCGCATCTGTGGGCAGATCAGCGGCCAGATAAAGCTCATCCCCCGAGGGCAGCAGCAGGTCCGCCATCGCCACCATCTGCGCGAACCGGCGGCCGGTTTCACCATCGCCGCGCAGTTCCTTGCGCATGTTCGGGTCGAGGGAAATCGTACCGCCCCGCGCCTTGATCATCATTGCGGCGCGTTCGGTGATCTCCCAGATCGACTGGTGCCCCAGCAAGGTGCCCATGACATGCAGGTGGCCCGCGCGGGCGCAGACAGCCTGAACCTGACCGGTCCATTCCAAAGCCCCCGCCGCCGAGGTCCACATGTTGAACACGAAATCCCGCGCCCCGTCAGGGCGATAGCGGACAAAAGCGGTGCCCGTGGGCAAGACCGGGTCCGTGCGGATGCCACTCACGTCAACGCCGTCCCGCTCGAGCCGCGCGATGTTCACGCGGCCAAAGTCGTCATTGCCCACGGACCCCACCATGGCAGCCGATCCCCCGATGCGCCCCGCCTGATCGATAAAGATCGCGGGTGCGCCGCTGGGATACGGCCCCACCATCGGAACGGGGTCTAGGAACCCCTCTCCGGTGGAGGTTGCCACGATCTCGGCCAGTATCTCGCCGATGCAAAGGGTCGGTCCCAGCGCGTCGGGCGCTAGGTTGGTTTGGTCAGTCATGTCGGATGGTCCTGCGGATCAGGCGCGGATGTTGGTAGCGCGGCGGCGTTCGGCCTCGGCCCATTTCAGTTCGATGAACTGCTTGGCGTGGGCGGCCAGAGGGTCATTTTCGGTCCAGGTGTCGCGCCAGATGGCGCAGGCCAGCGACAGCCCTTCGTCCACAATCGCGGTCGAGAAGCTTTCGAACACCACGTCGCGGTTGTAGCCGATCTCGACCAAGGCATCGAAGACCGGATCCCAGTCGATCGTGCCATCGCCAAGGTAACCACGATTGGATTCTCCGATGTGGAAGTAGCCGATTTTATCCCCCGCCATGCGGATCGCGGCGGCCAAGTTGGCCTCTTCCATCTGCATGTGGAAGGTGTCCATGTGCAGGCGAACGTGGTCATTGCCGGTTTCAGCAATGAACTTCAGCCCCTGCGCTGTGGTGTTCAGCAGGTTGGTTTCAAACCGGTTCACCAGTTCCAGCACCAGATCAACGCCAGCGGCCCGAGCAATTTCAGCCGTTTCGGCAATCGCCTGGACCGAGTTCTTCCAGCCATCCGCTGTGGGCTGTCGGTTGTACTTGGTGTGCGCGGAATAGAGGATGCCCCCCAGCTTATCGCCGCCCACATCGCGCACTGCGCGCACGGCGTCGGCCAGCATGGCTTTGCCCGCGGCGACGGCATCAGGGTCCTCGGACGAGACGTCCTTGTCCAAGGGCAGGCCCATGGTCACGCCGATCTGAACGTCCAGTTCTTGGCTCTTCTTGGCCAGACGGTCCAGATCGAACAGTTCGGGGCGCAGATAGGCGAACTCGATACAGCGATAGCCATGCTCGGCCGATTTCTCGAGCGCCATCTCGAGACCCTCTTGCGTCTGGCCTCCCGTCCAGCCGAAGGAGTGTATTCCACGGCGTTTCATTCCAATATTTCCTCCCGAAACGACCGCTATCTGGCGGTCGGTGGTGCGTCAGATAATTCTGCAGACATCAGTAATTCGGCGGTCACGTCATCGGTGACCAAGGTATCCACGAGCCCGCGTTTGCAGGCCGCACGGATGATTTCGACCTTGTGCGGGCCAGCGGCGGCCATGATTTTCTCTGGCACGCGCTGGACCTTTTCCAACAACATCCCAACGGCGCGGTCATCGACCGCCTTGGACACCGAGTTGCCGTCTTTGTCCAAGAACTGGCCCAGAACGTCCCCGATAGCGCCCTGTTCGATCAGGCTGTCGGGTGTCAGCTCGTTGGGCAGCCCGTGGCTGACAAGGAACGACTTGTTCGACACGTTCGAACAGGTCAGCAGCACCGCATCCAGATTGTCGAACTTCTGAAAATGTTCGCGCAGGGCGAACTGGGACAGGAACAGGTCGCGGTCCAGCCCCTCGGACAGGTAAATCGGGGCGGTCAGGATCGAATAATGCGCGCCCAAAGCCCGCGCGAAACCCGACGCGATCCCGAAGGAGTTGAACGACGACCCTTGCGCTGTCCCCCCGAGGATCGAGACGACCTCCAGATCGGGGTGGTTCTGTTTGGTTAACCGGGCAATCGCCGAATCCAGCGTCAGCCCCCACGACACCCCGAAAGACGACCAGCCCCCTGCCCGCAGACGTTCTGTCAGCAAAGCGGCCAGCGCCGCCCCCGTGGGCTGGTGGTAATCATAGGCATCGCGGTTCGCAGGCGTGACCACGGCACGGTCGATGCCAAGGGTGCTTTTCAGGCTTTCCTGCATCTCGATCCGCGTGGTGAAGGGGGATTCGATTTGGATCTTTACCATCCCTAGTGAACGCGCCCGCTGGATCGCCTGATTCACACGCAAACGGGTGACATCCATCAGGCGCGCAACCTCGGCCTGGGTCATCTCGTTGACGTAGTAGTGCCAGCAGACCTCCGTGATGAAGGCTTCGCTGTCCTCGATCAGCTCGCGTGCCATGGTTCGACTTCCCTCCTTGATGCGGTGCGTTGCCGCTTACTGCATCGAAGCACACGATGACACAATAAACATATGTATGGCAATCCCAACATTTGAAAAATAAACACTTGCATGAATCATCTTACAAATGCATTGATTGCCGCAGGACCGGCTGGTGACACAACGCAAAGACGAATCGTTGCTGCGGCAGCCATCCGACATCCAAGGGAGGAAATTCATGAAAACCGTTTTAAAACTGGCGTCTTCGGTCATTGCCTTGTCCGTTGCCGCAGGCATGGCCTATGCGGATGACGCATTCTGGAAAGAAGCCGCTGCACCCTATGAGGGTGTCACCCTGCGCGGTGTGACCGAGTCCTCGCCGCCGTCGCTGTACATCCGCGAAGTCCTGGCGCCCCAGTTCGAAGAGCTGACCGGCATCCGCGTGGACATCGAAACCACCTCTTGGGACCAGATGTTCGACAAGGCGATCAAGGATATGGAGGCCGGCACCGGCATCTATGACATGGTCTATATCGAACAGGACATCATCTATTCGTATTTGGCGCGGGACTTCCTGACCGATACCACCCAGCTCCTGGCCGACAATCCGGCGCTGAAGGCCCCCACCTATGACGAGGCGAACTTCACCACCTTCGCCGATTACTTCAAAGGCGAGGACGGGCACCTCTATGGCATCCCGATGGAAGCCTTTATCAAGATTTACCTCTACCGCACGGACCTGTTCGGTGACGCCGACATTCAGGCCGCGTTCAAAGAGGCGACCGGCCGCGATCTGGTGCCTGCGACCACTCACGCCGAATACACCGAGATCGCCAAGTTCTTCTACGAATACGGTCAGGCGAACGACATGCAGCTGTGGGGTGCGACCGTTCAGGGTCACACCGGCCACCCCGCGTCGTGGTACGAATATTACGAAACCGTCGCCCCCACTTTCGGCATCTACAACTGGGGTATCGACGCGTCGAACAACTACGCTGCAAGCGTGGCCAACGGCGGCGAGATGAACTCGGACACCGCGAAAGAGGCGCTTCAGTGGTGGCTGGATCTGCGCCAGTACGCGCCGCCTGAATCGAACCAGTCGACCTGGACCGAAGTGGGCACCACCTTTGGCGCAGGCCGTGCCGCGCAGGGTCTGGTGTATGGTGAGAACGCGGGCTGGATCGCCTCGGACCCCGAAAAGTCGCTGGTTGTCGGCAAGGTCGGCGTTGCCCTGCCCCCGCTGTCTGATGGCGTTCTGGCAGAGGTCGAAGGCGGCAACGGCTACATCGGCTACTATGACGGCGGGGCGTTCGGCATGCCCTCGACCTCAAAGAACAAAGAGGCCGCGGCACTGTTCCTGCAGTACATCGGCCAGAACGAAGTACAGCCCGATTGGGCCGTGGCCGCGCCCCGCGTGACCAACACCGCCACCTACGACGATCCTAAAGTTCAGGAAATGAACACCGAACTTGGCGGCTACTACGACATGCTGCGCGACAAGGGCTACCTGTTTGCAGGGGCACCGGCCTATCCGTTCCACGCGCAGCTGCGCGAAGCGATTGCGCCCACCTTCTACAGCATCCTCACCGGTGACATCAGCGTCAGCGATGGTCTGGACCAGATGGCCGAGACCACCGAGGCAACCCTGACCGAACTGGGCTACCGCAAGTAAGCGATCCTCCCAATCGCTTGGCCCAAGGGCCGCTGCCCTCCCTATGGGGTGGCGGCCCCCTTTGACCGGCGCACCCGCGTGCCGGAGCAATTTCGCGCATCGAACATTACAGGGAGCATGACGATGCAATCCAACAGACTGGGATGGATCCTGCTGGCCCCGACGCTAGCCATTCTGTTCTTCTTCGGCGTTTTGCCCTTTATTTACGTGGTTTACGTGTCGTTCCACCAGTGGAACCCGTTCGCCGCAGACCCCAACATGATCTTCAACGGGGCGGACAACTTCCGCAAAATCGTCTTTGACGCCGAATTCCTGAATTCGGTCGGCGTGACGGTGCTGTTCGTTCTGTTCGCGGTGATTTCCGAGCTGGTCGTTGGGTACATCCTCGCCCAAGCCTTCATGAAGGAATTCCCCGGCAAGGCGATTTTCCGCACCATCCACACCCTGCCCCTGATCATGGCCCCGATTATCGTGGGCTCTGTCTGGAAGCTGATGATGACGCCGTCCATCGGGATTATCCCGCACTACCTGAACGAATGGTTCGGGATGAGCGTGAACATCGGCACCTCGCCCGTAGCCGCGTTCGCCACGATCATCATCATGGATATCTGGCACTGGACGCCGTTGGTCACGCTGACCCTGATCGCCGCGCTGGTCTCTCTGCCCCCTGATCCGTTCGAACAAGCCCAGATCGACGGTGCGAACAAACGCCAGATCTTCTTTCACATCACCGTCCCGATGATCGCGCCCGCCGTTGTGGCAACCGTCTTTATCCGCCTGATGGACGCCCTGCGCACCGTGGACGAGGTCTGGATGCTGACAGGCGGCGGCCCCGGCTCGGCCACCCGCTTCGTCGGCGTGCACATCTTCAAAGAGGTCTTCCCCAAGACGAACTACGGCTACGGATCAACGATCTCGGTCATCGTTCTCTACCTCACCATCGTCGCGTGCTGGCTGCTGTATGTCACCATGCTGGCCCCCCGTAACAAGAAGGACTGAGCGCGATGAA
>CAXQKF010000073.1:0-11532 GCA_964224285.1 Donghicola sp.
CTCTTCGGCTATGTTGCGGGTGATCTCGCCCACGGTAAAGGTGTAGTCGCCGATCTGGCCAACGGGGGTCACTTCGGCGGCGGTGCCGGTCAGCCAGCACTGTTCAAAGTCGGCCAGTTCCTCGGGCATGATGCGGCGTTCGTTCACCTTGATGCCTTTGGCCTCTAGCATTCCGATAACGGTCTGACGGGTGATGCCGTTCAGGATCGCGTCCGGAATGGGCGTGTGTACTTCGCCGTCTTTGACGAAGAAGATGTTGGCGCCGGTCGCTTCGGCCACGTAGCCGCGGTAGTCCATGAACAGCGCGTCCGAGCAGCCTTTGGCTTCGGCCGCGTGCTTGGACATGGTGCAGATCATGTAGAGGCCAGCCGCCTTGGCAGCGGTGGGGATGGTTTCGGGCGAGGGACGTTTCCACTTGGCGATGTCCAGCTTTGCGCCCTGCATCTTGGCGTCGCCGTAGTAGGCGCCCCAAGTCCACGCGGCCACTGCCATGCGCACGGGGTTCTTCGAGGACGCGACACCCATGTCTTCGCCCGCGCCGCGCCATGCGATCACGCGAACGTAGGCGTCGGTCAGGCCGTTAGCTTCGAGAACGGCTTTCTTGGCTTCTTCGATCTGCTCGACGGTGTAGGGGATCGGCATGTCCAGCAGCGCGCCGGATTTTAGCAGACGCTCGGAATGCTCGACCGACTTGAAGATTTTGCCGTTGTAGCAACGCTCGCCTTCGAACACCGAAGACGCATAGTGCAGAGCATGGGTCAGAATGTGGACGTTCGCATCACGCCATTCCACAAGCTGGCCGTCCAGCCAGATTTTCCCGTCACGATCGTCATATGCGCCAGCCATCGTCGGCATCCTTCTCTCAGCACGAAATTTTCGAAAATTGCGCTAGTCTAGTCCAGCGCGGACATAAAGTTGCGCAAATTCGAGGATTCGCTAACAGTCTGCTCTTGGAATGTCAACAAGGCTGACTTAAAAACGAAGAACGGAAAGTTAAGACGAGGACACCCCGATGGAAGAGCGAGGACATCCCGGTTTACACAGTGGCGAAAGCCTTCTGTTCCTGACCGACGAACAACTGCGCAAGGGCATCGAGGCAATGTTCTTTGCTTATCGCGGGTTTACGGCGGACCCTGATCGGATTTTGGGCGGGATGGAGTATGGGCGCGCCCACCACCGTGCCATCCACTTTATCAACCGTAGCCCCGGAACGACGGTTAACAATCTGTTGAATACCCTTGGCGTGACCAAGCAGTCGTTGAACCGCGTGCTGCGGACGTTGATCGCGGACGGGCTGGTTGAGTCGCGTGTCGGCGAGAAGGACAAGCGCGAACGTCATCTGTTCCTGACCCCCGAGGGCGAGGCACTGGAACAGAAGCTGTCGGATGCGCAACGTGCGCGGATGCGCGCAGCGTATCGTGCGGCGGGCCCCGAAGCTGTGGCTGGCTTTCGCACGGTTCTAGAGGCTATGATGGACCCCGACATGCGACGCCAGTACCTGTCGCTGCGAGAGGAAAACACATGAGCGAACCAGCGCCCCACATCCTGATTGTCGATGATGACGAGCGTATTCGCGGTTTGCTTCAGAAATTTCTGGCGCGGAACGGGTTCTTGGTGACGACCGCCCGCGACGCCGCCCATGCGCGCCGCATTCTGGCCGGTCTGGATTTTGACCTAATCGTGATGGACGTGATGATGCCCGGCGAAGACGGGGTCAGCATGACCAGATCCCTGCGTGAAAACCGGATGACGCCGATCCTGCTGCTGACTGCCAAGGGCGAGACCGAGGACCGGATCGCTGGCCTCGAGGCGGGGGCGGACGACTACCTACCCAAACCGTTCGAACCCAAGGAACTGCTGCTGCGTATGAATGCCATTCTGCGCCGGATGCCCGAACCGGTGGAAACCGACACGGCGCCCAAGCTGCTGCAACTGGGCTCTGTCCGGTATGACATTGATCGCGGCGAGATGTGGCAGGGCGATGTTCCCGTGCGCTTGACCGCGACCGAGGCGCAATTGATGCGCGTTTTCGCTGCTCAACCCGGCGAGGCGCTGACCCGCACCAAACTGGTCGAGGAACTGGGCCGCGACAAAGGTCAGGCGCAGGAACGCGCCGTGGATGTCCAGATCACCCGCCTGCGCCGCAAGCTGGAAGAAGACCCCAAGCAGCCGCGCTACCTGCAGACCGTGCGGGGCGCTGGATATATGCTTGCGCCGGATTAACTCTGGACAGGGCGCGGGACTCGACCCATCTGAGGGAATATGATTTTACATGGGCTGTCGCAGATTGCGGCAGTCTGAACGGAATATTTGCAGGGGCCTCCCGATGACGAACGACACTCCGGTTAGCGAACTCAGCTTCGAAGCAGCCATGACCGAACTCGAAAAGGTGGTGGGCCAACTGGAAAACGGTCAGGTTCCGCTGGAAGAGTCCATCGCCCTGTACCAGCGCGGCGCCGAGCTGAAGAAGCATTGCGAAGCCAAGCTGAAAGCTGCCGAGGAAAAGGTCGCGCAGATCACTCTGGATGGCGAGGGCAATCCCGCCGGTCTGAAGCCTGTCGAAGGCCTCTGACCCCAGATGCAGCACTTTCTGGATGGGCAGGCGCGGGCGAAATCCGCGATCCAGTCCGAGTTTGACCGTATTTTCGCAGGTCTGCCGAGCGAGCCGGTGCATCACGCCATGGCGCACGCCGTTCTGAATGGCGGCAAGCGTCTGCGCGGGTTTCTGGTGCTAGAGGGCGCGCGACTGCACGATGTGGACCCCGCCCGTGCGATCCTGCCCGCCTGCGCGATCGAGGCGCTGCATGCCTATTCGCTGGTTCATGACGACCTGCCCTGCATGGACGACGATGACCTGCGCCGGGGCCAGCCCACCGTTCACATCAAGTGGGACGAGGCGACCGCCGTTCTGGCCGGTGATGCCTTGCAAACGCTGGCGTTCGAGCTGTGCGCGGATCCTGCGGTGGGCTCTGGCGATGTGCGGGCCGATCTGTGCCTGACCTTGGCGCGGGCCTCTGGCGCGCAGGGGATGGTCTATGGGCAGGCGCTGGATATCGCCGCCGAAACCGCTGAAACCCCGCTGACTTTGGCGCAGATCACCAAGCTGCAGGATGGCAAAACCGGCGCCCTGATCCAGTGGTCCGCCGAGGCTGGCGCGCGTCTGGCGCAGGCCGATGTGACCCCGCTGTCCACCTATGCCAAGGCGCTGGGGCTTGCCTTCCAGATCGCCGATGACATTCTGGACGAAACGGGGGACGAGGCCAAAGCTGGCAAGCGCCTGCAAAAGGACGCCGAGGCTGGCAAAGCCACATTCGTTTCCCTGCTGGGTCTGGACGGGGCGCGAACCCGTGCCGCTGATCTGGTGACGCAGGCCTGCGACGCTCTATCTCCTTATGGAAATGGGGCCGAGAGCTTGCGGGAAGCCGCCCGTTTCGTTATCTCGCGCGAAAGCTGAAACGCCCCCAAGGAGGCGCCGCCACATGTCGAACCGTCCCGAGACCCCGTTGCTGGATCAGGTCCACACCCCTGCGGATATGCAGGGCCTTTCCGATGCGCAGCTCAAACAGCTGGCGCGCGAAGTGCGGGCCGAGACCATCAGCGCCGTGTCCGAGACCGGTGGCCACCTAGGCGCGGGCCTTGGCGTGGTGGAGCTGACTGTGGCTTTGCACGCGGTGTTCGATGCGCCCAAGGACAAGATCGTCTGGGACGTGAGCCACCAGTGCTATCCCCACAAGATCCTGACCGGCCGCCGCGACCGCATCCGCACCCTGCGCCAAAAGGATGGCCTGTCCGGCTTCACCAAGCGTAGCGAAAGCCCCTATGACCCGTTCGGCGCGGCGCACTCCAGCACCTCGATCAGCGCGGCGCTGGGGTTCAGCGTGGCCCGTGATCTGGGTGGTTCCTGCCCCGAGGGGCTGGGTGACGGGATCGCTGTGATCGGCGACGGCTCGATGAGCGCGGGCATGGCCTATGAGGCGATGAACAACGCCGGTCACCTGAAAAAGCGCCTGTTCGTCATTCTGAACGATAACGAGATGTCGATCGCCCCGCCGGTTGGCGCGCTGTCGTCCTATCTGTCCAAGCTGTATGCCGAGCGCCCCCTGCATGACCTCAAAGAGGTGGCGAAGGGCGCGGTCAGCTTCCTGCCCGAACCCTTCCGCGAAGGGGCCAAGCGCGCCAAGGACATGCTGAAGGGCATGGCCACCGGCGGTACCATGTTCGAGGCGTTGGGGTTCAACTACATCGGCCCGATTGACGGGCACGACATGGACCAACTGCTGCCCGTTCTGCGCACGCTCAAAGAGCGCGCGACCGGCCCCGTGCTGATCCACGTGCTGACCCAGAAGGGCAAGGGCTATGCCCCCGCCGAGGCTGCTGCCGACAAGGGCCACGGTGTTTCGAAATTCGACGTGATCACCGGCAAACAGCACAAGGCGCCCTCCAACGCCCCCAGCTATACCGGTGTGTTTTCCCGTGCCCTGCTGGACGAGGCTGCCCGCGACACCAAGGTCTGCGCCGTCACTGCTGCGATGTCCGATGGCACCGGCCTGAAGCAGTTTCAGGACCGCTATCCCAGCCGTTGTTTTGACGTGGGGATTGCCGAACAGCACGCGGTGACATTTGCCGCTGGTCTGGCGGCGGGCGGTTTGCGTCCGTTCTGCGCGCTTTATTCGACGTTCCTGCAGCGCGGCTATGACCAAGTGGTGCATGACGTGGCGATCCAGCGCCTGCCTGTGCGTTTCGCCATCGACCGCGCTGGTCTGGTGGGGGCCGATGGGTCGACCCACGCGGGCGCGTTCGATACGGCTTTCTTGGCCAACCTGCCCGATTTCGTCGTCATGGCGGCTGCGGACGAGGCGGAACTGGTCCACATGGTTGCGACCGCGGCGGCCTATGATCAGGGGCCGATCAGCTTCCGCTACCCCCGTGGCGAGGGCACAGGCGTCGAGATGCCCGAACGTGGCATTCCGCTGGAAATCGGCAAGGGCCGCATGATCAAAGAGGGCAAGGGCGTTGCGATCCTGTCCTTTGGCACCCGTCTGCAAGAGGTCATGCAGGCCTGCGAGGCGCTTGAGGCGCGGGGCATCACCCCGACCGTGGCCGACGCCCGTTTCGCCAAGCCGCTGGACCGCGACCTGATCCTGAAGCTGGTGGAAACTCACGACGCGATGATCACCGTCGAAGAAGGGTCCATTGGTGGTTTCGCCAGCCATGTGTCGCATCTGCTGGCCGAAGAGGGCGTGTTCGACCGCGGCTTCAAATTCCGCAGCATGGTCCTGCCCGACATCTTTATCGATCAGGCCAGCCCCCGCGATATGTACGCGGTTGCCGGCCTGAACGCCGAGGATATCGAGGCCAAAGTGCTCGACGTAATGGGCATCGAGTCACTGGGCAAGCGGGCCTGAGTGCCCATTTTTTGCCTTCAAGCTCGAGTATCCGTCCGGCACTGGATGGAAGAGTACAAATGGCTATACCTGATTTTGAAACAATGATGCGGCCTGTTTTGCAGGCTTTTGCTGATGGTGCAGAGAACATTGCACAAATTCTGCCCCACCTACGCGAAGAATTTGAAATCACAGATGAGGAAGCAGAGGAGCTCATACCGAGTGGTAGGGTTACGCTGCTTGCAAACCGGGCGCATTGGGCACGAACATATTTGTCGAAGGCCAATCTGCTAGAGTCTCCGAAGCGAAACCTTCACGTCATCACAGATGCGGGGCGACGTATGTTGGCCCAGAATCCTGAGCGAATTGACAATACGGTTCTCAAGTCGAGTGAGGCATTCGTTGAATGGAAAGAGACGGCTCGAACTAGCATCGACGACTCCCGCATAGAGCAGGTAGATAGCGTTCCCTTTTCCGATTCAGGTTCGTCTCATACGCCAGAAGACCAGATTCATTCGCTCTTTAAGCAGGTGGACAGCGTACTTGCAGCGGATGTTCTGGAGGCTGTTCTATCACTATCGCCTGCGCGCTTCGAACAGCTGATTGTCGATCTCTTGTTGGCTATGGGCTACGGTGGTGGCGATGCTGGCCTTGGGGCTCGGATCGGACGCTCCGGGGATGGCGGGATCGACGGTGTAATCAAAGAAGACCCGCTTGGTCTGGATGCAGTTTACATTCAGGCCAAACGTTATGCGCGGGACAACAAAGTGGGGCGCCCTGCGTTGCAGGCTTTCGTCGGATCGATGACTGGCGAAAGTGCCACCAAAGGCGTGTTCGTTACGACCTCAGATTTCTCTCGGGAGGTGCAGGGCTACATCGAGCGCGTCCAACAGCGGATCGTTCTGATCAACGGTGATACTCTTGCGCGTTTGATGGTTTCTCATGGCGTTGGAGTTCGTATGGCGAAAACCTATGTGTTGAAATCACTTGATAGCGAGTACTTTGGCGAGGCCTAAGCTTCGTTCGGATCAAACGAGTGGTGGACGTGAAACGCCCGCCACGACCCTTTGTCCATCTTCAGACAGAACGTGCTGCGCACCCCCGGTTTCGGGGTGGACGCATAGCGCAGGGTTGCTGTCAGGGTGGCCGTGTCGCCGTGGAACCAGACTTGGGGCGCGTCGATTTCCAGTTGCTCGATCGTGCCTTGGTCGAAGAACGCCTGAACTGCGGCCAGATGGGCGGGCAGGTCATCGCTGTCGCATCCGGCGTGATTGTCCCAGAAACGCACCTGATCACTTGTATAGCAGTCTCGCAAAGCGGCGATGTCGCGGGCGTAGAAGGCGTTGTTGTAGCGTTCGAGGAAGCTCAGGACCGAACTGCGCGGATCCTCGACGGACAGGGATTTCTGCAGACCCGCGCGGTAGTCGGGATAGGCCAGTTCGACGCCGAGTTCCTGTTTGATGCGGGTGTTATCGACGCGCTTGCTCTCGGCGTAGAAGCTGCGGGCCATGGGGGTCATGTCCGCGTCCTCGAATGCGACGGCGGGGGGCAGGGGCATCCCGAGCAGCTCGGCGGCATAGGCGATCACGTCCTGCGGCGGGGCAGGGTCGTTGTCGCAGACGTTGTAGGCGCGGCCGGGGTTGGGCTGCGCGATAGAGGCCGCGAGAACCTGCGCAATGTCGTCCACGTGGATGCGGCTGAAGACCTGTCCCTTTTTGATGATGCGGCGGGCTTTGCCAGTGCGAACCTTCTCGAACGGGCCGCGGCCGGGGCCGTAGATGCCCGCAAGGCGGAAGATGTGCAGGGGCAACCCGCTGATGCTGCCCCACGCCTGCTCGGCGTTCTTGCGGGACATGCCGCGCGGGGTGGCGGGGACCAGCGGCGCGTCCTCGGTCACCCAGTCGCCATCGTGGTCGCCGTAAACGCCGGTGGTGGACAGGTAGCCGACCCACTCCAAATCGCTGGCCCGTGCGGCGATCACGTCGCGGTACAGGGCCAGAACCGGATCGCCTGCGTCCTTGGGGCCGGTGGACACCAGAATGTGGCTGCATTCGGCCAACGCATCGCGCACGGCCGGATCGCCCCAGATCAGGGGGATCACGCCTCGCGCCTCTAGCTCGGCGGCGTTTTCGGCGGAACGGGTGGTGCCATAGATGCGCCAGCCTTGTGGGATCAGCACACGGTCAAGGGCTTGGGCCGAGTAGCCGTGCCCGAAGGAGAGCAGAGTCTTTTTCATGCCTCATGTTTGTGCGCCCGATTGCCGCTTTTCAAGACACCTGACGTAACCCTGTGATCTGGAAATGTGCATTCTGCCCGTAAACTGTGCAAAGCCCACTTGCGGCGCTAACAAAAACGGTCACACTTGGTACATGACACATACTGCTTTGAAATCCTGGGCCGATGTTGCGGCCAATCTGGTTGCCGTCGCTGCGGGGCGCGCGCCGGCCGATCTGGTTTTGAAAAATGGGCGGTGGGTGAATGTCCACACCCGCGAAGTGATTGAAAACACCGACATTGCGATCAAGGACGGGCGCTTTGCCTATTGCGGGCCGGACGCCAGCCATTGCATCGGCAAAGGGACCGAGGTCGTCGATGTGGCGGGGCGCTACATGATGCCGGGCCTGTGCGACGCCCATATGCACATTGAATCGGGGATGCTGACGCCTGCGGAATTTGCCCGCGCCGTGATCCCTCATGGCACGACGACCATGTTCACCGACCCGCACGAGATTGCGAATGTCTTGGGTCTGGACGGGGTGAAGATGATGCACGATGAGGCGCTGATGCAGCCCGTGAACATCTTTACCCAGATGCCAAGCTGTGCGCCCTCGGCCCCCGGTCTGGAGACGACGGGGCAGGAAATCACCCCCGAGGATGTGGTGGCCGCGATGTCTTGGCCCGGGATCATCGGGCTGGGGGAGATGATGAACTTCCCCGGAGTGATCAACGCCGACCCCAAGATGCTGGCCGAGATTGCAGCGACCCAGCGGGCGGGCAAGACGGTAGGCGGTCACTATGCCAGCCTCGACCGAGGGCCCGCGTTCCACGCCTATGCGGCGGGTGGTCCGGCGGATGATCACGAGGGCACCTGCGAAGAGGACGCGATTTCCCGCACCCGTCAGGGGATGCGGCACATGATGCGCCTTGGGTCGGCTTGGTATGATGTGGAGACGCAGATCACCGCGGTCACCGAAAAGGGGCTGGACCCGCGCAACTTCATCCTGTGCACGGATGACTGCAACGCGGGGACCTTGGTGAACGATGGCCACATGAACCGCGTGGTGCGTCACGCGATTGAATGCGGTTGCGACCCGCTGATTGCGATCCAGATGGCGACGATCAACACAGCGACCCACTTCGGGTTGGAGCGGGAATTGGGGTCGATTGCCCCCGGTCGCCGCGCTGATGTGATCCTGACCTCGGACCTGAAGACCCTGCCGATTGAACAGGTCTATGCCCGTGGTCAGCTGATCGCCGAAGGGGGCGAATGTCTGTTCGATTGCCCGCATTTCGACTGGCCCGATACCGCGCGGAACACCGTGCATCTGGATCAGGATCGCGTGGCAGCGGACTTCGAGATCACGGCGCCCGAAGGTAAGAATACCGTCACCGCCAAGGTCATCGGTGTGGTCGAAAACCAAGCCCCGACCAAGGCGCTGACCTCAGAACTGGCTGTCACCGATGGCTTGGTGCAGGGTGACCCCACGCAGGACATCTGCCAGATCGCCCTCGTGGAACGGCATCGCGCGACAGGCGGCGTGACCAACGGATTCGTCAGCGGGTTCGGCTATGACAAGCCGATGGCGATGGCCTCGACCGTGGCCCATGACAGCCACCACATGATCGTCGTCGGGACCGACCGCGAGATGATGGCGCTGGCCGCGAACCGTCTGGCCGAGGTTGGCGGCGGCGTGACCCTGTTCGCCGAGGGCGAGGAGAAGGCGCTGGTTGAACTGCCGATTGCGGGTCTTATGTCCGACGACAACGCCGCGACCGTGGCGGCCAAAGCAACCGCCCTTGGCCACGCGATGCAGGCCTGCGGCTGCACCCTGAACAACGCGTTCATGCAGCATTCGCTGCTGGCGCTGGTCGTGATCCCCGCCCTGCGCATCAGTGATCTGGGGCTGGTGGATGTGACCAAATTCGAAATCACGGACCTGTTTGAAGAAAGCTAACCATAAATGAACAAGCCCGAACTACCGATCGAAACCCCCGAAAACCGGGGCCACGAATATTTCATGGACGCCAAGGACGCCGTCGCCCGCTTGCAAGAGCTGTACGAAGAGGCGACCGGCTACCTGCACGACCGCTTTCAGGAACTGATCCAAGGCGCCGAGCATCGCGCCCGCTTCCGCGCCTACTACCCTGAAATCCGGTTTGTGACCTCGACCTTTGCCAAGCTCGACAGTCGTCTCAGCTTTGGCCATGTGGTCGAGCCCGGAACCTATGCCACGACCATCACACGGCCCGATCTGTTCGCGAACTACCTCGAGCAGCAGATCGGTCTGTTGATTGAACACCATGACCAACCTGTCGCCATTGGCCCTTCGGAAACGCCAATGCCGATCCACTTTGCGGTTCTGGGTGATGATGAGATCGTGATTCCCCAAGACGGCGCGGCGAGCTTCCCCCTGCGGGATGTGTTCGATGTGCCGGACCTGAACATCACCCACGATGCCATCGTGAACGGCGAAGGCTTCACCTATCCCGACGGCGCGCGCCCGCTGGCACCCTTCACCGCACAGCGCGTGGACTATTCGCTGGCGCGTCTGGCGCACTACACGGCCACAGACCCCAAGCATTTCCAGAACCATGTGCTCTTCACCAACTACCAGTTCTACGTCGAAGAGTTCGAAACCTACGCCCGTCAGATGCTGGCGAACAAAGCCAGCGGCTACACCTCCTTTGTCTCGACCGGAAATGTCGAGATCACCGAGGCGGATCAGGAACTGGAAACTCCGAAAAAGATGCCTCAGATGCCGACCTACCACCTGAAAAAATCGGACGGCAGCGGTATCACTTTGGTAAATATTGGTGTCGGTCCGTCCAACGCAAAAACGGCCACCGACCACATTGCCGTCCTGCGTCCCCACGCATGGATTATGGTCGGCCACTGCGCAGGGTTGCGCAATACGCAAGCCTTGGGGGACTTTGTTCTGGCCCACGCCTATCTGCGCGAAGACCATGTTCTGGATGCAGATTTACCGGTTTGGGTGCCGATCCCCGCACTGGCCGAAATCCAGATCGCGCTGGAAGACGCGGTAGAAGAGGTGTCGGAACTCGAAGGCTACGAGCTCAAGCGGATCATGCGGACGGGCACCGTTGCCACCATCGACAACCGTAACTGGGAGCTTCGCGATCAATCGGGGCCGGTGCAGCGTTTGTCCCAGTCCCGCGCCATTGCGCTCGATATGGAAAGCGCAACGATCGCCGCCAACGGTTTTCGTTTCCGCGTGCCCTATGGAACGCTCCTCTGTGTCTCGGATAAACCCCTTCACGGAGAGCTGAAACTGCCGGGAATGGCGAGCGATTTCTATAAAACTCAGGTTGCACGTCACCTATTGATTGGCATTCGGGCAATGGAAAGACTGAGTGAGATGCCGCTAGAGCGTATCCATTCCCGTAAACTACGGTCATTTGAGGAAACAGCCTTTCTCTGAACTGTGGCAAATCCGCAAAAATCTGCAATGTAGCCTTGAAAAAAAGGCCAATCAGATTGTCTTGTCCTGATATTTAGCGTTAGATGCCCCAACACGTACCCAGCGACGACTGGGAATAAAAATATACGGAGACCAGAAATGGCAAAGCCTATGACGAAAACCCAGCTGGTTGCGGCTCTGGCCGAGGAGATGGGGGCAGAAAAGAAAGCAGCAGCGCAGGCACTGGACGCAGTGACCGCGATCATCACCCGCGAAGTTGCGGACGGTGGTTCGGTAACCCTGCCTGGCGTTGGCAAGTTCTATTGCCGCGAACGCCCTGAGCGTATGGTACGTAACCCCGCCACCGGCGAACAGATCAAGAAAGAGGCCGACAAGGTCGTCAAAGTGACTGTTGCCAAGGCACTCAAGGACAGCGTTAACGGCTGATCCTTTTGCGAGTTCCGCAAAGGTTTCAAAGGGTCTCTGCTGATGCGGGGGCCCTTTTCTCT
>CAXQKF010000074.1:0-2286 GCA_964224285.1 Donghicola sp.
AGCTGTCACGCGTGCCCTATCTGCACCGCATCATCATCGGGCTGGATCGCGCGGATGCTGATCAATATCGCCACGCGGTCAAATTCTTTTCCCGTCTGCCGCAGAACCATGTGGTGATCTGGAACGACAGCCCGCGTAATCGGGCGATCGGGGACCGGCTGAAGGACCATGGCCTCTATCCCGCTGAACCGGGCAAAGGCAAAAACGTCTGGGGGTGTCTGGGGTACATGATGGCGTGTCGGGACACCTCGGTCATGGCGATCCACGACTGCGATATCGTCACCTACCAGAAGGACATGCTGACCCGTCTGGTCTACCCCGTGGCGAACCCGCGTTTCCCCTATCAGCTGTCCAAGGGCTATTACCCGCGCATCGGCGAGGGCAAAATCAATGGCCGTGTCACCCGTCTGCTGGTCAGCCCCCTGTTGATTGCATTGAAGCAGGTGGTCGGGGACAAGGACTACATCGATTTCCTGCGCAGTTTCCGCTATCCGCTGTCCGGCGAGTTTGCCATGCGCACGGCCATGCTGCCTGACCTGCGTATCCCCAGCGACTGGGGTCTGGAAATTGGCGTGCTGTCAGAGGCTTGGCGGAACCTCGCGCCGAAGTCCGTCTGTCAGGTCGAGATCAGCGATGCCTATGATCACAAGCATCAGGATCTGTCCCCCGAAGATGCCGAAACCGGCCTGAACCGTATGTCCACGGACATCTGCAAGGCGATTTTCCGCAAGCTGGCGGCGGACGGGACGGTCTTTACCCCGAACGTCTTCCGCACGCTCAAGGCGGTCTACTACCGCACCGCGCTGGATATTCTGGAAAGCTATTACAACGATGCCGAGATGAACGGCCTGTCGATCGACCGCCACAAAGAAGAGCGCAGCATCGAGCTATTCGCCGAGAACATCATGAACGCGGGTCATGCGTTTCTGGATAACCCGTTCGAGACACCCTTTATCCCGACGTGGTCGCGGGTCCATGCGGCCGATCCGACCTTGATGGCGGACATGCTTCAGGCGGTCAAAGAGGACTACGCCGATCTGGCCTGAGCCAGCGTACACGACGGAAAAGGGGCCCTCTGCGGGCCCCTTTCTTTATTGGCGGTTGCTGATCCAGCGGCACTGATAGGGCGCGAGCTGGATTTTCTGCCCGTGTGTGTGGATGACTTCACCGGTCAGTAGATCGTACCAGTCGTGCCCGTCGATCAGGTTGATCGTGACGGGGTCGATTTCGAGCGTTTCGTCACTGACGTTGTGCACAGCAAAGATCGACTGGTCCCGTTCAAGGCTTTGACGCCAGATGCCAAAGATGCGGTCGTCCAGTTGCAGGGTGAACTGCGTGGCGTTCGGGTGGAACGCGGGCTGGCGGCCACGGATCGCGATACGGCGCTTCATCTCGGTCAGAACGCGGGACTGGGTGCTCTGCGGGTCCGAGAGCTCGGCGTTCAGGGCGGGGTAATCCCAACGGTGCCGGTTGATCGCGCGGTTCACGCCGGTTTTCTCGACCCCCGCCAGATCATTGGCCGTGGCAAGCAGCACGTGGATATAGAACGCCGGGATGCCTTCCAGAGCCATGACAATGCTCTGCGCGGCAAGGAAGCGGTCGATTTGCAGGTCGTCCTGCCCCTTCATCGTGCCCTTGAGCGCGTCAAAGAAGGTGATGTTCAGCTCATATGGGCTTTGGCCGCCATTGGGCAGGCTACGCATGGAGACAAGGCCGCCATGGGCTTTGACGCAGTCGATGACCTGCTCGGTTTCGGCGGGGGGGAGGATACCCTCGGCGGGGCGCATCCCGATCCCGTCGTGGCTGGCCGAGAAGTTCAGATAGGCGCATCCCAGCTGTGCGGGTGGCATGGTCGCCTGCCAGCGGTTCAGGTATTTCGCGGACCCCGACAGCATCGCATGCAAGAGCAGCGGTGGGAGCGAGAAGTTGTAGACCGCGTGCGCCTCGTTCCGGTTGCCGAAGTAGGACAGGTTCTCGGCGTTGGGCACGTTGGTTTCGGTCAGTAGGATCACAGGTTCCTGCGCGAAGTCGGCCAGTAGACGCATCAGGCGCACGATGGCATGGGTCTGGGGCATGTGGATCGACTTGGTGCCGATTTCCTTCCAGATGAAGGCCACGGCATCCAGCCGCACGATCCGCACGCCGTTGTCGATGTGCAGGCGCGTGACCCGCAGGAATTCGAGCAGAACCTCGGGGTTGCGGAAATCCAGATCGACCTGATCATGGCTGAAGGTGCACCAGACATGGCGCGGGCCATTGGCGGTATTCACTTCGCGCAGCAGGGGA
>CAXQKF010000075.1:0-2253 GCA_964224285.1 Donghicola sp.
TCCTCGGCCGTCAAAAGCTCGACCGTGGCCTCGGTGGCCGAGATCGGGCGCAGGATCGCCTCGCGCGGGGGGCGGGTGGAGCGGACCTTGACCGAGATAAGGCGCTCTGCTTCGTCGAGGACATTGCCGTCGCCCAGCCAGTTGATTTCACGCACCGGGACCTGGCGGGTGGCCAGCATCTCTTTCGGGCCGACGATCACCTGCCTCGCGTCCACATCGAGCTTGACGACGTAAAGCGGATCGGCAAGCCCGCCGATGCCAAGCCCGCGGCGTTGGCCGATGGTGGAGGGGATCACGCCCTCATGTTCGCCCAGGACGCGGCCATCCGCATGCACGATCTGACCAGGTTCGGCCGCGCCAGGGCGCAGTTTCTCGATCACGCTGGCATAATTGCCATTGGGCACGAAGCAGATGTCCTGGCTGTCGGGCTTGTCCGCCACCGCCAGCCCGTATTTTGCCGCCAGTTCCCGGGTCGCGTCCTTCGAGGGCAGGTGCCCGAGCGGGAAGCGCAGGAAGGACAGCTGTTCGGGCGTTGTGGAGAAGAGAAAATAGCTCTGATCGCGATTCGCATCCGCCGCGCAGTGCAGTTCCGGGCCGTGATCGCCCATCTTTCGCTGAATGTAATGGCCCGTGGCCATGCAATCGGCGTCCAGGTCCTTGGCGGTTTCCAGCAGGTCCTTGAACTTCACCCTCTCGTTGCAGCGGATGCAGGGCACCGGGGTCGCGCCGGCCAGGTAGCTGTCGGCGAATTCGTCGATCACGGCGTCCTTGAAGATGTTCTCATAGTCCAAGACGTAATGCGGAAAACCCATCTCCTCAGCCACCCGGCGGGCGTCGTGGATGTCGATCCCGGCACAGCAAGCGCCTTTTTTTGCAAGGGCCGCGCCGTGATCATACAGCTGCAGGGTCACGCCGACGACGTCATAGCCTTCATCGGCCAGCTGCGCCGCGACGACGGAACTGTCGACGCCGCCCGACATGGCGACGACCACGCGGGTTTCCGACGGCGGTTTTGCAAATCCAAGGGAGTTCAGCCCCGAAGTCCGATCAAGTGCCATGGCTCTGGCTCCGACGTATGTGAACGAAAGATTGCGACATAATCGAAAATGCGAACGAATAACAGCCCGCGATTTCATCCCCCGTTAAGCTCGAGAGGCAAGGATGCCTCGGGACGGAAAGGGGTTCGGTTGCGATGTACCTTAAGAAAATCTCGGGGCCAAGGGCGATCACCCTGCCGGACGGCTCGATCATGACACAGGCGGATTTGCCCCCGAAAGAGACGCGCAGATGGGTCGCCTCGCGCAAGGCGGCGGTGGTGAAGGGCGTCATGCACGGGCTGATTACTCAGGATCAGGCACTGGAACGTTACGCGCTTTCGGCGGATGAGTTTCGTGAATGGGTCTGGGCCGTGACAAAACACGGCGAAGAAGCGCTGAAAGCAACGGCGGTTCAGAAATTCCGATAGGAAGTCTTGAAAATGACAACTTTGAGTTGTTGTAAATATTGTTCCGATCGGTAATTCTACGTTAACCATTTGTGGGCAAGTTAATTGGTAATCAAACCTGATGGAGAGATCGGTTATGCGTGTGCTGCTCGTCGAAGACGATCCAACTACCTCGAAAAGCATTGAATTGATGCTTAATCATGCCAACCTGAATGTTTACACGACAGATCTTGGCGAAGAAGGAATCGATCTGGCAAAGCTTTACGATTACGATCTGATTTTGCTGGATCTGGGCCTTCCTGACATGAACGGACACGAAGTCCTGCGCCAGCTGCGCCTGGCCCGGATCGATACGCCGATCCTGATCCTGTCGGGGGCCGATGACACCGAAAACAAGATCAAGGGCTTTGGTTTCGGGGCTGACGATTACATGACGAAACCCTTCCACCGGGAAGAATTGATTGCGCGGATCCATGCAATCATCCGGCGGTCCAAGGGGCATTCCCAATCCATTATCAAGACGGGCAAGGTTTCTGTTAACCTTGATGCCAAGACGGTGGAGGTGGATGGAAAATCGGTTCACCTGACCGGCAAGGAATACCAGATGCTCGAATTGCTGAGCCTCAGAAAGGGCACCACCCTGACCAAAGAGATGTTTCTGAACCATCTCTATGGCGGGATGGACGAACCCGAATTGAAGATCATCGACGTCTTCATCTGCAAGCTGCGCAAGAAACTCGCCGAAGCGACGGGGGGCGAGAATTACATCGAAACCGTCTGGGGCCGCGGCTATGTGCTGCGCGACCCGG
>CAXQKF010000076.1:0-5000 GCA_964224285.1 Donghicola sp.
CAGAGCGATGCACCGTGCGCGACGCCGCTGGCGTTGTCAGCATGGAAGACAAACCCAGCCAAGTCATGCGCCACGGCAAGGGAACTTCGATGTTCTCGGCCATTGATGCTGTCCGCAATGGCGAGGCTGACGTCTGCGTAAGCTGCGGCAACACTGGTGCCCTGATGGCGCTGTCGATGGTCCGCCTGCGCAAGATCCCCGGTGTGAACCGCCCCGCGATTGCCGTGCTCTGGCCTTCCCGCAATCCAAACGGCTTTAACGTCATGCTCGACGTGGGTGCCGACATCCGTGCGGACGAAGAAGACCTGCTGCAATATGCACTGATGGGCGCCTCTTATGCCCGCAACGGCCTCAATCTGGCCCGCCCCCGCATCGGTCTGCTGAACGTCGGCACCGAAGAGCATAAGGGCCGCGCCGAGATGAAGGCGGCCCACGACCTGATCGAAGCCAATTCTGCTGCTGGCAACTACGAGTTCGTAGGTTTCGTCGAAGGCGGCGACATCCCCTCGGACAAGGTGGATGTGATCGTCACAGACGGCTTTACCGGCAACATCGCACTCAAGACCGGCGAAGGCACCGCCAGCCTCATTCGCTCTTTACTCAAAGAGGCGTTCGAATACAGCTTTCTGTCCAAGATCGCTGCTCTGCTGGCTCTGACCTCGCTCAAGCGTTTGCAAAAGCGCATCGACCCACGCCGCGTCAATGGCGGCGTCTTCCTCGGGCTGAACGGCACCGTTGTGAAATCCCATGGCTCGGCTGATTCGACCGGAGTGTCTGCCGCCGTGAAGCTGGCCTTTCAATTGGCCCAGAGTGGTTTCACCAACAAACTTGCTGCGCGGGTTGCATCTGCAGCGACCCTGGCTCAGGATGCCCGAAACATAAACGATAACTAATAACGGTTCTGCAAAGATGACTCTTCGAGCGGTAGTGAAAGGCGTTGGGCATTACCTGCCTGAGCGGGTGGTTCCCAATAGCGAGTTCGAAGAGAAAATCGAGACCAGCGACGAATGGATTCGCAGCCGTTCCGGCATCGAACGTCGTCACTTTGCAGCCGATGGCCAAAGCACGTCCGATCTGGGCATTCTGGCCGCCAAGGCCGCGCTGGCCGACGCAGGCATGCAGCCCGACGATCTGGACGCGATTATCGTCGCCACCTCTACCGCCGATCTGACCTTCCCTTCTGCTGCCACGATGATTCAGGCCGGCCTCGGAATGACCCGCGGCTTTGCGTTTGACGTGCAGGCAGTCTGCGCGGGCTTTGTTTTTGCTCTGACAAATGCGAACGGGCTGATTCTTTCTGGTCAGGCGAAACGCGTTCTTGTGATCGGTGCAGAGACCTTTAGCCGGATCATGGACTGGGAAGACCGCGGCACCTGCGTGCTGTTCGGTGACGGCGCTGGCGCGCTGATCCTCGAAGCCGAAGAAGGCAACGGCACCACCGACGATCGCGGCATTCTGGCGACCGATCTGAACTCGGACGGCACCTATCGCGACATCCTCTACGTGGATGGAGGCGTGTCCACCGGAACCACCGGCTACCTGCGGATGCAGGGCAAGGAAGTGTTCCGCCATGCCATTGAAAAGCTTGCACAAACTGCGCATACGGCGCTCGCTAAAATCGGGCTGACCGGCGATGATGTGGACTGGATTGTCCCCCATCAGGCCAACCTGCGCATCATCAAAGGCACCGCCCAGAAGATGGGTGTGCCTATGGACCGCGTGGTCGTGACCGTACAGGATCACGGCAACACCTCTGCCGCCTCGATCCCGCTGGCGCTGTCGGTTGGCAAGCAGCGCGGACAGATCAAAGAGGGCGATCTGGTCGTCACCGAAGCCATCGGCGGCGGTCTGGCATGGGGCTCTGTGGTCATCCGGTGGTAACGAAACGTACACCTCCGGCAAGTTGTTGATATTGACTCGTAAAATCCAAGCGCCCTATTGTTCTCTGAGCAACGGGGAGAGCTATTATGGGTGAAAAGACCCTTACGCGGATGGACCTTAGCGAGGCCGTCTTCAACGAAGTCGGTTTGTCGCGCAACGAATCCGCACAGCTGGTGGAAAGCGTTTTGGAACATATGTCCGACGCGCTTGTGAATGGTGAGCAAGTTAAGATTTCCTCATTCGGCACCTTCAGTGTACGGGAGAAAGCGGCGCGTGTGGGCCGCAACCCGAAGACCGGCGAGGAAGTGCCCATCCATCCCCGTCGTGTGCTGACGTTCCGTCCTTCACATCTGATGAAGGATCGTGTCGCAGACGGGAACCGCAAGAAATAAGGCTTCTCGATGGCCCGAAAGTCCCCTGACGCGTTCCGTACAATCAGCGAGGTCGCTGACTGGTTAGAGACTCCTGCCCACGTCCTGCGATTTTGGGAGAGTAAGTTCACTCAGGTAAAGCCAGTGAAACGTGCCGGCGGGCGACGGTATTACCGTCCCGCCGACATGGAATTGCTTGGCGGGATCAAGAAGTTACTCCACGACGAGGGCATGACGATCAAGGGCGTGCAGAAGATCCTGCGCGAACAGGGCGTCAAACACGTGGCTGGTCTGTCAGACACAATAACACCCTCTGATACGAAAACTGTAACGGTCGAAGCCGAGAGCGTCGCCGAGGCCCCTGCACCAGAGGCGGAGGTGCCGGATCAGGCCCCCCTGCCCCCTCTACCCAAGACCGAGAAAAGAGAGCCCAAGCCTGCGCCCGATGACGGGTACACGCAGGGCAATCTCTTTGGCGACGCCTTCGAGGATGACGCAGAGGTCGAGCTCCTTGAAGTCGAGGTCGAGGATACTCCGCCCCCTGCCCCCGCCGAGGTCATTCCGCTGCGCCCGGCACCGCCGGCAGAGGCCCCCAAGGCAGAAGCACCCACCGAAATGCCGCGAGAATCCGCGCCGCGTTTGCTTGCTCTGGCCTTGCAATCACCGGAAAAACATCTGCCCGCCCTGTCGAATCTGGTGCCGCAGATCCGTGCCCTGCAAGACCGGCTCAGCGCAGAGAAATAATTTCGAAAATCGGCGATTTCGCTCTTGCGCCTGCCGCCCACAACTGTAGAAAGCCTCACACAACGTCGGGCTATAGCGCAGCCTGGTAGCGCGTCCGTCTGGGGGACGGAAGGTCGCAGGTTCGAGTCCTGCTAGCCCGACCATTAAAACGCCCGAGTGCCTACACGGCCTCGGGCGTTTAATGTATCTGGGGGTCGGAAACGATCCAAAGCGAGGAGGCCGCGACAATGACCCAGCCCACCGGTGTTCTGCCGAGTCAGACAATTTCTGAAATGGTCGAGAACGGTGCGATTACGATCAACGCGCCCCTGCTCACTGGCCAAGTCCAACCTGCCAGCCTCGATCTGCGCCTTGGCAAAGTGGCCTACCGGATTCGCGCGTCCTTCTTGCCCGGTCATGGCACCCCTGTGGCCGAACGGCTCGATGATTTCACCATGCACCAGATCGACCTAACCAATGGCGCGGTGCTGGAAAAGGGCTGCGTCTATCTGGTCCCCCTAATGGAAGGCCTGAACCTGCCCGAAGGAATCACTGCCGTTGCCAATGCCAAATCTTCGACCGGCCGTCTGGACCTGCTGACGCGCTGTGTGACCGACGGTGGCACTGAGTTCGACCGCATCCCTGCGGGATATTCTGGCCCTCTGTACGCCGAGATTTGTCCCCGTTCCTTCAGCGTGCTGGTCCGCCCCGGAATGCGCCTGAACCAGATCCGTTTCCGCAATGGCCAGAGCGTTCTGGATGACGACGCCCTGCGTGCCCTGCACGCCGCAGAGACGCTGGTGAACGGCGAGCCTGTGATCAGCGACGGTCTGGGTTTCTCGGTCGATCTACGCCTCTCTGGCACCGATCTCGTCGGCTACCGTGCCAAGCCCCACACCGGTGTGATCGATCTGGACCGCATCGGCGCTTACGATCCCGCCGAATTCTGGGAAGAAATCCGCACCGACAAGGGCCGCATCATCCTTGATCCCGGCGCCTTCTACATTCTTGTCAGCCAAGAGGCCGTCCACATCCCCCCCGCCTACGCCGCTGAAATGGCGCCGTATCTGGCGATGGTAGGTGAATTCCGCGTGCACTATGCGGGCTTCTTTGACCCCGGCTTTGGCCACGCAGCTGTTGGCGGCAGCGGTGCGCGCGGCGTCCTAGAGGTGCGCTGCCACGAGGCCCCCTTTGTGCTGGAACACGGGCAGGTCGTCGGCCGCCTGATCTACGAGAAAATGGCAGAGCGCCCCGCAACCCTATACGGCGCGGATCTGGCGTCGAACTATCAGGGACAGGGCCTGAAGCTGTCCAAACACTTCAAGTGATCAGAAGCGGCGCATGATCCGGCTGATCTGACGCGCTTTTTTGGCGATATCGCCAGTGTTCTGACCGGAAACGGGGCCTTTGCCGGCTCCGTTTTTCTTTGCGAAATGGTCGATGCCAGCGTTGATGCCCTTGTTCATAAGGCGGCGTCCAAACAGGCGCATAGCGATGTTGATGATCTGGTTGGCGTTCATGGTGGCCTCTCGGTTGCGTCTACACAAAGGTACGCAGGTCACGCGCCTTTTCAAGCCGTCGTCGCGGATCAATCCTCAAACAGCTCGGTCTGGCCCGCCATTTCGTCCTCTTGGTCCTCTTCGTCGCGCGGGGTGGGAATGGTCCCTGCCCCCAGCATCCGACTGTCGAGAAGGCCAGCAGAGCGCAGTTCCGACAGACCGGGCAGGTCGCGGGCGCTTTCCAGCCCGAAGTGATCCAGAAACTCCTGCGTCACCACAAAGGTAACGGGCCGGCCAGGTGTCATCCGGCGGCGGCCAAAGCGAATCCACTCCATATCCAGGAGCTGATCAATGGTACCGCGGCTAACCGTGACACCACGGATTTCTTCGATCTCGGCGCGGGTGACGGGCTGGTGATAGGCGATGATGGCCAGCGTCTCGATCGCGGCACGGGACAGTTTGCGGACTTCGATCCGCTCTTGCTGCATCAGGAAGGCCAGATCAGGGGCCGTGCGGAACGCCCAAG
>CAXQKF010000077.1:0-4602 GCA_964224285.1 Donghicola sp.
GGTCGGACGCGTTTGGAAACATCGCGATTTCGGCCATGAGATCCCCCAGATTTTGCCAATCATTTATTAACTAGGGAGAACGACATATTCCCATATTTCTATAGGGCCATGCATCAATGGGATGGGAGCGGGACGGAGGGATAGGTTTCGCAGTGGAAATTCGGATAACCGGATTTCGCCCGACAGGCGCATAAACCGAAAAGTCTAGGAAAAGTGGCGCACCCAAGAGGATTCGAACCTCTGGCCTCTGCCTTCGGAGGGCAGCGCTCTATCCAGCTGAGCTATGGGTGCCTGTGGGGTGGAATAGCAGGGCCATCACAGCCCCGCAATCGCAAAATTAGCCCAGAAGTTCCTGAGCGAGTTCCAAGGCTTCGACCAGCGCGTCCACCTCTGCGGTTGTGTTATACGCCGCAAATGACGCACGGCAGCTGGCGGTGATCCCCAGATGGTCCATCAGAGGACCACAGCAGTGATGACCCGCACGGACGGCGACGCCCTTTTTGTCGAGGATGGTCGAGATGTCATGGGCGTGGGCAGCGCCCGACATGGTAAAGCTAAAGATCGCCCCCTTGCCCGGTGCAGTGCCCTGCACTTGCAGCCAGTTCAGGCCCAGCAACCGTTCCTGCGCGTAGTCACGCAAGATGGCCTCGTGGGCGGCGATGTTCTCCATCCCGACGCCCATCATCCATTCCAGTGCCGCACCCAGACCGATCTGCTGGACGATACCGGGGGTGCCAGCCTCGAGCATCATGGGGGTGTCGTTGTAGCTGACCGCATCCTTGGAGACTTCGCGGATCATATCCCCGCCGCCCATAAAGGGACGCATCTCGGCCAGACGGTCTTTGGCGATGAAAATCGCACCAGAGCCCGAGGGCCCGTACAGCTTGTGGCCGGTGATCGCGTAGAAATCGCAGCCGATGTCTTGCACATCTACGGGCATATGCACCGAGCCTTGCGAGCCATCAACCAGCACCGGCACGCCCCGTTCACGGGCCGCTGTGCAGATGGTCTTCACATCTACCACGGTGCCCAGAACGTTCGACATCTGGGTGATCGCGACCAGCTTGGTCTTGGGACCGATGGCATCAATGACCTTCTGCGGGTCAAGGCTGCCGTCCACTTCGGGATCGACCCACTTCAGAACGACACCCTGACGCTCCCGCAGGAAGTGCCAAGGAACGATATTGGCGTGGTGCTCCATGGTGGACAGGACGATCTCGTCGCCTGCCTCCATGCGGGGCATGGCCCAACCGTAGGCGACCGTATTGATCCCTTCGGTGGTGCCGGTGTTCATGACAATCTCGTCCTCGGACGGTGCGTTCAGGAACTTGGCCACGATGCCGCGGACACCTTCGTATTTCTCGGTCGCGAGGTTCGACAGGTAGTGCAGCCCGCGGTGCACGTTCGCGTATTCTTCGGAATAGGCGCGGGTGATCGCATCAATCACCACCTGAGGCTTTTGCGAGCTGGCGCCGTTATCCAGATAGACAAGCGGCTTGCCGTTCACCTGCCGCGACAGGATCGGGAATTCGGCGCGGATGGCGTTTACATCAAACATAGGACAGAGCCTCCGATAGGATTACACACCAAGCAAGGCGAGCAGGACAATCATGCCAAAGGTAATACCGGCAAAGCCGAAAACCACCGTCGCGATGGCACGACCTGTCGTTTCGAACCCGTGTGCGATTTTGACAAATCTGATGGTGAGCCACAGCGCATAGCCGATCACAATCAGCGAAAACAAGGACCCCAGTACAGGGATCGCCAAGGACAGCACGCTCTGGGGAATTTGCAGGGCAATCAGGATGATCTGGGTCCACGACATCAGCAGGACGATCTGATCGACCCGCGCCGTCCCCTCTAGCGCCCGACCCGCAGCCAGCATCGCCAGCGACATGATCGCAAGGTTCGCCGCCATCATCACGGTCAGAATAAAGGGCGTGACCACCGCCCCGATCCCCGAGGGCAATAACAGCTCTGTGCCAAAGAACATCAGGACGCTGGAAATCACTGTCAGCCCGAACAGCAGCCAGACCGCCTTGGCGGGCAGGTTCATGGACAGCAATCCTTTGGCGACCTGATCAGGGTCGCGGAACGTGGCCAGAATTAGCTGCCAGAGATAGGACGTATTCAGTGTCATACCCTGTCACTAAGCGCCCGTTGACGCAGAGGCAAGTGGGCCCGTCCAGTAGGCGACCTTCAAACCCGAGAACAGGAACCAGACAAAAGCTGCCACCCACAGCCCGCCAACCACCGCCACACCGTTCCCCGGTGCGAGCCCTTCGGTCAGGCCAAACAGCAAGAGCAGCGGCACCGAGGCAAAGAACCCCCAGAACAGCGCAAGCCGCGCGCCATAGGATTTGCCCTTGCCGCCGATGACACGGACGATCAGGTGCAGCAGGCCCGCCAGAATGTAGAACAGCAGCGGCGCAAAGAAGACCCAAGCCATCAGCGGACCGGTCAGGCTCTCGGTGAAATCCTGACCGTTCAGAAATGCCTCGCGCGAGATTTTGGGCCACTGCCCTACAAAGGTTAGCCCGCATCCCGCGATCAGCCAGAACAGGGCGCGATCCTCTCGCTGACCCATGGCGGACAGGCGTGTGAACACCTGCCCGGGGTTGCGATAGGTCGCGACCATATCCCGCGTGATCGACATCAGAGATCGTCTTCCAGATCCAGCCAGAGGCGGATGCGGCGCAGGATGGCCTCGCGCAGCTCTTCGGATTCGATCTCGTCCACGGCTTCGGCCAAGAACGCCAGAACCATCAGGTCCTGCGCCTTGCGATGCGGGATGCCGCGGGCGCGCAGGTAGTACAGCGCATCCTCGTCAATCGCGCCCGAAGTCGAGCCATGCGAACAGGCCACGTCATCGGCATAGATTTCCAGCTCGGGCTTGGCGAGGAACTGGCTATCCTCATCCAGAAGCAGCGACTGGCTGATCTGGTAGCCGTCGGTTTTCTGAGCGCCCTGCTTGACCAGGATTTTGCCCTGGAACACGCCAGTTGCACCGTTCGACAGCACCTTCTTGAACACCTGACGGCTTTCGCAGTTCACGGCGTCATGGGTGATAAAGATGGTGTCGTCCTGATGCACATCTTTGCCGTCCGCCATCAGTGCGCCTGCCACGTGGGCAATTGCGTCGTCGCCGGTCAGTTCCATGATGCACTCGTTGCGAGTCATCTTGCCGGTCGGGGTCAGGGTGAACGACTTGAAGGTGCTCTCGGAGCCCAGACGCGCGAACATGTGGGTCAGCATCTGACGTTCCTGATCGCGGCCTTGGCTGCGCACGTGGTGGAAGGCTGCGGTGTCCGCAATCGCCACTTCGGTCACGGTATTGGCACGCGCACCAGCAGCGCCGGTTTCCAGCAGGGTCACGGATGCGCCCTCTTCGACCTTGATCACGTGGTGCAGAACCGCGTCCGAGGTGTCAGAGCTGCGCTCGTAGACAACATGGATCGGCTTGGCCGCCGCGCCAGTGGCACGGATCACCAGACCGTCGGTCGCATAAGCGGTGTTCAGAGCCGCGAGCGGACGCTCCACAGGGTCCTGACCAGCGGTTTCCAGTGCACCGTAGATGTCCTTGGCCCAGTGGATGTCGGCAGTCGCGGCATCGGCCAAACGGCTGATTTCCACACCCTCCAGCGCCAGCGCGTCAGAGGCATCTGCGTCGAACACGCCGTCACGGAAAACAACGGTCAAAACGTCCACACCCTCGAAGACCTGAGCGCCGGCGTCATCAGCCAGCGCAGCAGCTTCGGGTGCAGCCGAGGTGAACGCGTCGGGGCGGGTGTATTTCCAGTATTCGTCGCGGCGGATGGGCAGGCCCATCGCCTCGAGACGGCTTGCGGCGTCCTTGCGGGCAGCGGTGATCCACTCGCCGCCTTCAGGCAGCGCCAAGGCAGGCTGGCGCGCGGCCAGAGCGTCCTGCTTCTGCTGCTTCAGCTGTGCTCGTTTGATCGCCATTACGCGTTCTCCGCCAGCAGGTCTGCGTAGCCGTTCTTTTCAACTTCCAGAGCCAGCTCGGGGCCACCGGTCTTGATGATGCGACCGTTCGCCATGATGTGCACAACGTCAGGAACGATGTGGTCCAGCAGGCGCTGGTAGTGCGTGATCACAAGGAACGAGCGGCCTTCGGCACGCAGGGCGTTCACACCGTCCGACACCAGCTTCATCGCGTCCACGTCGAGACCCGAGTCAGTCTCGTCGAGGATGCACATCTTCGGCTCCAGAACCGCCATCTGCAGGATTTCGTTCCGCTTTTTCTCACCACCCGAGAAGCCCATGTTCACGGGGCGCTTCAGCATGTCGCCGTCGATCTTCAGCGATTTCGCCTTTTCGCGGACCATCTTCAGGAAGTCGGTGGCCGACATTTCCTCTTCGCCGCGCGCCTTGCGCTGTGCGGTCAGAGCGGTGCGCAGGAAAGTCATGTTCGACACGCCGGGGATTTCCACGGGGTATTGGAACGCAAGGAAGAGGCCTTCGGCGGCGCGCTCTTCGGTTTCGGCTTCCAGCAGGTCAAAGCCGTCCATGGTGGCCGAGCCTTCGGTCACCTCGTAGCCGTCGCGGCCCGACAGAACGTAGCTGAGCGTCGACTTGCCCGAG
>CAXQKF010000078.1:0-9317 GCA_964224285.1 Donghicola sp.
TGTGTCCTATTTGACGAAAGCGCTGGCTGACCCGATTCAGGTTGGCTAAGCTAATCCTGACTATTTTAGTCGCCTTCGTCAATCCCCAACTTGTGGCAAAAGAAAAGGCCCGCCGGACCCGGCGGACCTTGCCTCAAATTCAGGCGGTCGCTTTACAGCTGCTCTAGCACGGTTTCCCCAGCGGACAGCTCACAAACACCGGGGTTTTCGTCGATGTTCAGCTGGGTGACCACGCCGTCTTCGGCGACCAGAGTGTAGCGCTTGGAGCGGCCAAAGAAGCCAACGGGCGGCGCGGTGAAATCCATGCCGATCGCCGCGGTCCACGCCCCGTCGGCATCACCCAACATGGTCAGGCCAGCCGCATCAGCGCCAGTGTCCTTGGCCCAAGCCGCCATAACAAAGGGATCGTTCACCGAAACACAGATCACCTCGTCCACGCCTTTGGCCATCAGCGCGTCCTTGGTCCGGATAAAGCTGGGCACGTGCGCCGTGCTGCAAGTGCCGGTAAAGGCGCCGGGCAAGCCAAAGATCACAACCTTGCGGCCTTTGATCTTGTCGCCCAGTGCAACGCTGGACGGTCCTTCGCTTCCCATGACCAGCATGGTGCCCTCGGGCAGCGTATCCCCAATCGAAATAGTCATTGATTTTCCCTCTGACGAATTGCGTTCGCAGTCAGCCTGCGTTTATTCAGGTCCTGTGCAGTCCCATAGAACTACATAGGAGCGCTCAGGGAAATGTCTCACATTGCTGTTATCGGGGCTGGTCAGGCCGCCGCGTCATTGATTGCCGAGTTACGCAAGCGTGGGTTCGACGGAAACATTACCTTGTTTGGGGCCGAACCGGTCCTACCCTACCAGCGCCCGCCCCTGTCCAAGGCCTACCTCTTGGGTGACATGCCGCTAGAGAGAGTCTACCTGCGCCCAGAGCAATGGTACATCGACAACAACGTGACCTTACGCCTAGGCCAGCATGTGGATGCCATTGATGTGACGGGCAAATCCCTGACCATCGGCCACGAACACGTCGCATGGGACCAACTGGTACTGACAACCGGATCATCCCCCCGCCACCTGCCCGCTGCAATCGGCGGCGATCTGGCAGGCGTCCACGTGGTCCGCAATCTGGCGGACGTGGACGCGATGGCCCCCGAAGCCACCCAAGGCAAGCGCGTCCTGATCGTCGGCGGCGGCTACATCGGGCTCGAGGCCGCAGCGGTCTGTGCCAAACGCCAGATGGACGTCACCCTGATCGAAGCCGCCCCCCGCATTCTGGGCCGCGTTGCCTCGCCAGAAACGGCGGACTATTTCCGCAACCTGCACCAGTCGAACGGCGTCAAACTCCACGAAGGTCTCGGCCTTGCCCGCCTGAACGGCACAGATGGCCGTGTGACCTCTGCCGAACTGGCGGATGGTTCGACCATGGACGTGGACCTCGTAATCGTGGGCGTCGGCATCACACCGACAACAGGCCTTGCCGAAGCGGCGGGGATCACGCTGGACAATGGCATCGCGGTGGATGCACAAGGCCGCACCAGCGCACCGGATATCTGGGCCGCGGGCGACTGCACCAGTTTTCCCCATGGCGACGGCCGGATGCGTCTGGAAAGCGTCCCCAACGCCATCGACCAAGCAGAATGCGTCGCGCGCAACCTGTTGGGCGGGAACGAGGCGTATTTACCCAAGCCTTGGTTCTGGTCCGACCAATACGACACCAAGCTGCAGATCGCAGGGCTGAACACCGGCTACGACCGTATCGTCACCCGTGACAGCGGCGATGGCGCGACGTCTTTTTGGTACTACGCAGGCGACACCCTGCTCGCTGTGGACGCAATGAACGATCCAAGGGCCTTCATGGTCGCAAAACGTCTGATCGAAGCCGGACGCAGCCCCGCACCCGAAGCCGTGGCCGACCCTGATACCGACCTCAAGGCCCTGCTGAAATGAGAATCATCGCAGGACAATGGCGCGGATTGAAACTGGCTGACGTGGGCGAAGGCGACGCCGCCGCCCATCTGCGCCCCACATCCGACCGCGTCCGAGAGAGCCTGTTCAACATCATCGGCAACCAAGGCGGCGTCTCGCCTCTGGTCGGCGCCCGCGTCCTGGACCTCTTTGCAGGGACAGGCGCATTGGGCCTCGAAGCCCTGTCGCGCGGTGCCGAGCATGTCACATTCGTAGACGATGGCGCAAAGGCTCAGGCTTTGATCCGCCAGAACATCGCCAAATGCCGCGCCAAAGAATCCACAAAACTGCTCGCTGCGAACGCCTGCCGTTTGGGGACGAATAACGACGCTCCGTTCAACGTCGTCTTTCTGGACCCGCCCTACGGCAAAAGCCTCGGGGAGCGCGCGTTAACGTCCGCCTTGGACAACGGATGGATCGCACCGAACGCCCTCATCGTGTGGGAGGAAAGCAGCCCGCAGCTCCCGCCAAAGGGCTACTTCCTGAAAGAGCACCGCCGGTTCGGCGAGACCCACATCACCTTTGCCGTGCCTGCCTGAGGGCCAGTCCACAGCCGCCCCGATCCGCACCCCTGCAACACATCGAAACGCAAAGAGGCAGGCCAACAGCCCGCCCCTTCTTTCATCTTTGCAAAAATACTCAACCGAGCGCCCGCTCAGCCACAGAGGCATCACCACGTCGGGTGGAACTTGTCCGCTGGCGACAGGGTAAAGATCTCGAAGCCATCCGCAGTCACACCGATCGAGTGCTCGAACTGCGCACTCAGCGACTTATCGCGGGTCACAGCGGTCCAGTCATCGGACAGAACCTTGGTTTCCGGACGCCCCAAGTTCACCATCGGCTCGATGGTAAAGAACATGCCCTCTTCCAGAACAGGGCCAGTGCCCGCGCGGCCATAGTGCAGTACGTTCGGCGGCGCGTGGAACACTGTGCCCAGACCATGCCCGCAGAAGTCACGCACAACTGACATGCGCTGCGCTTCGACAAAGCTCTGGATCGCATAGCCGATATCGCCAAAGGTGTTGCCCGGCTTGACCATTTCGATCCCGCGCATCAGGGCCTCGTGGGTCACATCCAGCAGACGCTCTGCTTTGCGATTTGGCTTGCCCGCGACGTACATGCGGCTGGTATCACCGTACCAACCATCCACGATCACAGTGACATCAATATTCAGGATGTCGCCGTCCTTCAGCTTCTTGTCGCCGGGGATACCGTGGCAAACTACGTGGTTCACACTGATACAGCTGGCGTGCTTGTACCCGCGATAGCCAATCGTGGCCGAGGTCGCCCCCGCCGCGTTCACCTTGTCTTCGATGATCCGGTCAATCTCGCCGGTGGTCTGGCCGACAAACACATGCTCGGCGATTTCGTCCAGAATTTGCGCAGCCAGACGGCCCGCCGCGTGCATTCCCGTAAAGTCGGCGGCCTCGTGTATACGGATCCCGTCTTTGGTCATCCGCCCTTGGTGTCGCTTTTCCAATGGGCTCTCCTTTGTCTTCGCTGAGCCATATCTAAGAAAATTTGTGGCCATTTGCCAGAAGCCGCGCATCTTTGGCAATTCATAACGCCTGTGCATTTGGATCAACGGGCAACTCTTGACCGAAAAATACACCGTTCACAGTGATATCTGTACCATAGCAGATTACTTCGACACCAGCCGCGCGGGCTGCGTCAAAGGCGCGTGCATAGGTCGGGTCCAGATGCGCGGCCAACCGGAATTTCTGGCAATCGGTGCGCTGCACCAGAAACAACATCACGGCGCGGTGCCCCAGCGCGACCATCTCTGTCAGTTCGGCCAGATGCTTTGCCCCGCGGGCTGTCACGCAATCAGGGAATTCGGCCCATTCACCATCTCGCAAGGTCACACTTTTGACCTCGACATAGGCGTCGGGCGGGCCATCACCTGTCAGCAGGAAATCGACCCGACTACCTTGGCCGTACTTCACCTCGGGCCGTATCGTGGTGTACGCGGCCAAACTGGCGACCTTGCCCGCCCGCAGCCCCTCGGCCACCACGCGGTTCGGGATCGAGGTGTCGATCCCCGCCATGTGCCCATCCTCCAGTTCAACCAAACGCCAGCCATAGTTCAGCTTCTTTTTCGGGTCGTCATTGGGCTCGAGCCAGCAACGTATCCCGGCGTCCTTCAGCCCCAGCATCGCACCCGGGTTTGGGCAGTGGGCGCGCACCTCTTGCCCTGTTTCCTCGATAACCATATCGGACAGAAACCGATTATAGCGGCGCACCAGCCGCGCGGGGATCAAAGGGGTCGCAAATTCCATGGCTCTGGATGTACGGGGATCAGCCAAGATTGGCAAATCCAACCGGTTCCTATGGAAAAGGCCCCACTGCTGCCCTAGCATCTGCACATAACCTTGAGACGGAGCCATCCATGCCCAATCCCACCGCCGCCATGCTCGTGATCGGAGACGAAATCCTGTCCGGTCGCACGCGCGATTCCAACATGAATTATCTGGCTGGCGAGTTGACCAAGATGGGGATCGACCTGAAGGAAGCCCGCGTAGTCAGCGACGACCGCGACGCGATCATCGGGGCTGTTCGGGCGCTGTCTGCGGCCTATGACCATGTGTTTACCTCGGGCGGGATCGGGCCGACCCATGACGATATCACAGCCGAGTGCATCGCCGCCGCGTTCGACAAACACATCGACGTGCGCGACGACGCCCGCGCCCTGCTCCAAGCCCACTACGACGCCCGCGGCCAAGAGCTGAACGAAGCCCGTCTCCGCATGGCCCGCATTCCCGACGATGCCACCCTGATCGACAATCCGGTCAGCACTGCGCCAGGCTTTACGTTGGAAAACGTGAACGTCATGGCTGGTGTGCCCAGCGTATTCCAAGCCATGGTCGCCAGTGTCCTGCCCCATCTGGTCGGCGGCGCGCCGCTCTTGTCCCAAACCCTGTGCCTGATGCGCGGCGAAGGCGACGTGGCCACACCGCTGTCGGCTCTGGCGGCGGACTTCCCTGATCTGTCGATCGGCTCCTACCCGTTCCAGCGCGATGGCGCTTACGGCACCAACATTGTGGTTCGCGGGACTGATGGCGCGATGATCGACGCCGCGATGACCCGCCTCGCTGCAGAGGTCGCCGCCTGATGGACCTGCGCTATTTCGACGTAGTGGATGCCACTTGGCCCCCCTATTCCACCACACACTCCGGTCCTTGGCTGATCCGCGAGGGGCGTGGTGGCGGCAAACGGGTGAGCGCAGCCTCTGCTGCGGGAACGCCCAACGCCAGCGACATCCCGTCGGCCGTCGCTGCAATGCGTGCCCTTGGCCAGCCGGACCTCTTTATGTTGCGCCCCGTGGACGACGCGCTCGATCAGATGCTCGCGGGCCAAGGCTACGAGGTCATTGATCCGGTGCATATCTACACCTGCGATCCGGCGAGTATCGGGGCCGAAGATATCCCCGCTGTGACCTGCTTCGAGACAGAAACGCCCTTGGCCATCATGCAAGAGATTTGGGCCGAAGGCGGCATCGGTCCCAGCAGGCTGGACGTCATGGCCCGCGCCAAAGGCCCCAAGACCTACCTCTTGGGGCGCACTCAGGACCGCGCGGCCGGTGCGGCCTTTGTCGCCATCCATGACGGCGTCGCCATGCTGCACGCTCTCGAAGTTCTGGAAACCTTCCGCGGAAATGGCCTCGGGCGCTATATGATGCGCGCCGCCGCCCGCTGGGCCGTCCGCCAAGGAGCGTCGGAACTGGCCCTATTGGTCACGCGCAAGAATGTGCCTGCGAATGCGCTCTATGCTTCCTTGGGCATGTCGGTTGTGGGAAGCTACCACTACCGAATTAAGGAAGACGCAGCATGACTGACCAGCCGACCGCTTTGAACCTGCCTCCGGTCGATCCACTACCGGAAGAGACGCAGAAGTATTTCGACATCTGCATGGAAAAGCTCGGCATGGTCCCGAACGTCCTGCGTGCCTATGCGTTCGACATCGACAAGCTGAACGCCTTTACCGCGATGTACAACGATCTGATGTTGGCACAAAGCGGCCTGACCAAGCTGGAGCGCGAGATGATCGCGGTGGCCGTCTCGGCCCAGAACAAATGCTTCTACTGCCTCGTCGCCCATGGGGCCGCTGTGCGCCAGCTGTCGGGCGATCCGGCCTTGGGAGAGGCTTTGGTCATGAACTATCGTGTGGCCCCCATCACAGCGCGTCAGCGGGCAATGCTGGACTTTGCGGTCCAGATGACCATCGCCAGCAGCACCATCGAAGAGGCCGACCGCCAGACCCTGCGCGATCATGGCTTCTCGGACCGCGACATCTGGGACATCGCCTCGGTGGCGTCCTTCTACAACATGACCAACCGCATGGCCTCGGCCGTCGATATGCGCCCCAACAGCGAATACCACGCGCTCGCCCGATGAAACGACTGTCCCTGACTTTGCTGGCTGGCTTGCTGATGTCCCAGCAGGCTGCGGCTCTGGAGCTCTCGGTGCCTGCGGGGGCCAACCTCGTGCTGTCCGACGTTTCCGAGAATGACAGCTACAACATGCCAACCGGCCCTTTTGCGGGCGGTCACGTGCCCTTTTCCACCGTGCCTGGCCGTACAAGCCTGCGGGTTTGGCAGATCGAAAACCGTGATCTGACCAGCCGCTCTTTGCTGGACATGCTGAAGGCCCAAGTGGCGCTGCAAGGCTACGACACTGTCTATGCCTGCACGACCCTCGCGTGCGGGGGCTTTGACTTCCGCTTTGGAACGCGCGTCGCCCCCGGACCCGAGATGTACGTCAATCTGCGCGATTTCCGGTTCGTCTCGGCGCGCAAACCGGACGGGGAGGCCCTGAGCCTGCTCGTCAGCCGCCAAGGCACACATGGCTTCATCCAATTGATCCACGTCGCCCCCAAAGCCGACACCAGCAGCGAAGGGGTGACGCTCTCGCCTGCGCCAGTGATCTCGGTCAGCTATGCGACGCCTGTCCTCAAGCAGTTGATCGGTCAGGGGCACGCCGTGCTGGACGACGTGACCTTCGAGAGCGGCGCGCGGGAACTGACCGAAGGCGACCACGCCAGCCTCAAAGCACTGGCCGATTACCTAAAGGAAAACCCGACGCGGCGCATTCTGCTGGTCGGGCATACGGACGCGACAGGCAGTCTGGACGGAAATATCGCTGTCTCGAAAAGTCGGGCTGCATCGGTGCGCAATGCCCTGATGCGGGAACACGGCGTGCCCGCCGCTCAGGTCGAGGCGCAGGGTGCGGGCTACGTCGCCCCCATCGCCAGCAACGATACCGAAGAGGGGCGCACAGCCAACCGACGTGTCGAGGCTGTGCTGCTCCCTGAATAGATCACCAGCTGTCGGGGCCTTTTTCAGCAAAGGCATCCACCAGAAAATCAATGAAGGCACGGACCTTGGGCTGCGGGAAGCGGCCCGGGGGATAGACCGCGTAGATGCCCTGCGTATCGACCGGCAGGTCAGGGATCACATCTTCGATCTCGCCTGCCTTCATCGCGTCAGAGTATAGGAACGAGGGCAGATACGCGATGCCAAGCCCCGACTTCGCAGCGTTCAGCAAGGACTGGCCATCGTTCACGCTCAGCCAGCCAGCAGTGCGGATCTGGCGCTTCTCGCCTGACGGTGCAGTGACCTTCCAGACCGAACCGTTCGATTGGTTCGAGTAGTGCAGCAGCTTGTGCTCGTTCAGATCGTCCAGACGCTTGGGACGACCGTATTTCTCGAGATAGTCCGGAGAGGCGATCATCCGCATCTTGGTTTCTGTCAGCTTGCGCGCCCGCAAAGAGCTATCTTCCAACTCTCCTATACGCACCGCCAGATCAAACCCTTCGGAGATCAGCTCGACGTATCGGTTGTTCAGAACCATGTTCACGCTGATGTCCGGATAGGTCGCCAAAAAGGCTCCCAGAACGGGGCTCAGATGATTGACGCCAAAGTCGGTCGCCACCGAAATTCGCAATTGCCCAGAGGGCGCGGCTTGCATGGATGTGACCAGCGCATCGGCTTCTCCGGCGTCCGTGAGAACGCGGCGCGCACGGTCGTAATAGGCCAGACCGATCTCCGTCGGACTCACTCTTCTAGTTGTACGGTTCAACAATCTAGCGCCCAATCGCGCTTCGAGAGATGAGACGTGTTTCGAGACCGCAGACTTTGAAATCCCCATTTTCTTTGCCGCATCCGTAAACCCACCTTGATCTACGACTGTTGCGAAAGCTTCCATTTCAGTGAGGCGATCCATACCCAATCCTCGAAACACTTTGACCTGCCCTTGTCCTGCCCAGAGATTGGGGCAGGACTGTGTCCATGGGCGGACAATTGCGGGGAATGATACGGATCGTTCCTCAAACCGAAACAACAATTATGTAGGATTACCCCCTTCGAATGGGTCTATCTTTTGCATTACTCGATGGCCTCTAAATTGCGGCCGCGACTCGCGTTCCTTGGTTGATCGCACGCTTCGCATCCAGCTCTGCGGCCACATCAGCACCACCGATCACGTGGCATGTAACCCCCGCTAACTCCAGCGCATCTACCAGTTCACGTCGGCTTTCCTGTCCAGCGCAGAGCACCACTGTATCGACCGCAATCAGCTGTGGATTTTCCCGCGCCTCACCGAAGGAAATATGCAGTCCGCCAGCGTCGATGCGCTCATAATTGACGCCGCCCACCATCTTCACCTGCTTCATCATCAGGGACATCCGGTGGATCCAGCCGGTGGTCTTGCCCAACCGCTTGCCGGGCTTCTCAGCCTTGCGCTGGAGCAAGGTCACCTCCCGCGCTGGAGGCGTCGGGGTCGCGCCCTCGTCCGCCAAGCCACCTCGGGTCTTTTCCGGGTCGCCGACACCCCATTCGGCCCGCCATTCCGCGGGATGTTCTGTCGGGCTGTCATCCATTACCAGATACTCGGCGACGTCAAATCCGATGCCACCCGCGCCGACAACCGCAACGCGGTCGCCCACGGTCGCCTTGCCGGTCAGCACATCCACGTAGGACACGACATTCGCGCCGTCCTGACCCGGAATCTGCGGGTCGCGTGGTGACACTCCGGTCGCAATGATCACCTCGTCATATCCGCTCAGGTCATCCGCCGAAACGCGCTGCCCCAACCGCAGATCAATGTCCGAACTGGCGACGCTGGTTTCGAACCAGTCAACCAGCCCGTGAAACTCTTCTTTGCCGGGGATCTGACGCGCCATATTCAGCTGTCCGCCCACGCGGTCCGCAGCATCAAACAGCGTGACAGAGTGACCACGTTCCGCAGCAGTCAACGCAGCAGACAGACCCGCAGGGCCCGCACCCACAACCGCGACAGTTTTGTGGGTATCGGCAGGAGTGATGACCAGCTCTGTCTCATAGCACGCCCTCGGGTTCAC
>CAXQKF010000079.1:0-2397 GCA_964224285.1 Donghicola sp.
CGCCCGCTTAAACCCGTTCGATGATGGTGGCTGCGCCCATGCCGCTGGCAACGCAGAGGGTGGCAAGGCCGGTGCTTTTGCCCGTCCGCTCCAGCTCGTCCAGCAGGGTGCCGATGATGATCGCGCCGGACGCCCCCAAGGGGTGGCCCATTGCAATCGCGCCGCCGTTCACGTTCAGCTTCGAGTGATCCACGTTGAAACGCTGCATAAAGCGCAGGACCACGGCGCTAAACGCCTCGTTCACTTCAAAGAGGTCAATGTCGCTGATCGACATGCCGCTTTCGCTCAGGATCTTTTCGGTGACGGGCACGGGGCCGGTCAGCATGATGGTCGGGTCAGTTCCGATCTTGGCGGTCGCGCGGATCACGGCGCGGGGCTTCAGGCCGTGACGCTCGCCGAACTCTTTGGAGCCGATCAGAACGCCCGCCGCCCCATCTACGATGCCGCTGCTGTTGCCGGCGTGGTGGATGTGGTTGATCCGCTCAAGGTGCGGGTATTTCATCAGGGCGATCTTGTCGAAGCCGGGCATCACTTCGCCCTGATCCTTGAAGCTCGCCTTGAGCGCGCCAAGAGCCTGCATATCGGTGCCAGGGCGCATGTATTCGTCGTGGTCCAGAATGGTCAGGCCGTTCACATCGCGCACAGGCACGATGGATTTGTCGAACCGTCCGGCGGCCCAAGCCTCGGCAGCGCGGCGCTGGGATTCTACGGCAAAGGCATCGGCGTCATCGCGGCTGAACCCGTATTCGGTTGCGATGATGTCCGCAGCAATGCCCTGCGGGACAAAGTAGTGATCCATCGCAACCGTGGGGTCTACGGCAACAGCTGCGCCGTCGCTGCCCATGGCCACGCGGCTCATCATTTCAACGCCGCCCGCAATATAGGCATCGCCCGAACCGCCCTTGATCTGGTTGGCCGCCAGATTGACCGCCTCCATCCCCGAGGCACAGAAGCGGTTGATCGAAAGACCCGGTACATTCTCGGCCAGATCAGAGGCCATCACCGTGGTCCGTGCCAAGCATCCACCCTGTTCCATGACTTGGGTCGCGTTGCCCCAGATTACGTCCTCGAATTCATCACCTGCCAGATCCGAACGCTCTTTGAGTGCGTTCAGGATCGTTGCGCCCATACGGACGGCGGTAACCTCGTGCAGGCTGCCATCCTTGCGGCCCTTGCCGCGCGGGGTGCGCACTGCGTCATAGATAAAGGCGTCAGCCATCTGCCTCTCCTCCTGGTCAGATATTCTTGGTGTCAGGCCCGGTCCGACGGGTTGCCGGGCATGAGGTCATAAGGGTGTTTCCAGCCGGGCAGGGCGCTGATGCGGTCCAGCCAGGCGTTGATGTGGGGCCATTCGGCGCGGTCGAAGCCGAATTCCTCGGGGTAGAATAGATAGCCGCAGCAGGTCAGGTCAGCGTTGGTCACACTGTCCCCAACGATCCAGTCGCGGCCCTCCAGATGCTTGTCAAGAATGGCATAAGCGCCTTTCAGACGGCCCTGCAGGAAGGCGATCACCTCGGGCTGGCGCTTGTCCTCGGGGACGAAGTTCATCAGGAAACGCGCGATCCCGGCAAAGGACGAGAGCTTGTGATTGTCCCAAAACTGCCAGCGCAGAACCTCGCGCGCCTCCTCGGGGGTGGCGCCGCCAAACTTGCCTGTCTTGCCGCTGATGTACTGTTGGATGACAGCCGACTGGGTCAGCTTAATGTCGGCATCCACCAGAACGGGTGCCTCGCCCATTGCGTTGACTTCGGTGCGATAGGCCTGTCCACGAGTCTCGCCATTGAAGAAGTCGATGTAGACTGGATCCCAATCCAGTCCAGACAGTTCCAGCGCCAATGCCGCTTTGTAGGAATGCCCGCTCTCGCCGAAACAGTGCAGCTTAATCGTCATCTCTAGATTCCTTTTCCGGTTCTGGTCGATGAGGTCCAACAGTTGAGTATTTGAAGCAAAAAGAAGCCTAAAACCTCTCTGCGGATCACCTGCCTTTAACCAGAATCACCAAAGTTTGATCTCGCGGTACAGGCTGGGGAGCCGATGACCGCCCAAGGTGAAGCTCCGCTCTGGATGTACCGCAGTCGCGCCGTGCGACCCGATCCGGGGCGGAGTAACGCCCTGTCCTTCAGCTTGGTAAAAATACCCTCCCGCCGAAGGCGTTCCGACATTTCCACCAGCGCTATACTCACCGTTTCCGCGCCTCGAGTTCCGAGTTGAACAGTCGCAGGCGATGGGGAAAGCGTTCCTCGTGCATCACGCTGTCCAAGTTCTCGAAGATGAACGACAGGGCTTCCCCTTCGTCCAGTCCCGCCTCTTGGGCAAAGCGCTTCAGGCGGCGGTAGCCGTCTTCGGTCATGGCCACGGGAAAGCGGCGGGTCAGGCGCAAACGTTTGGGCATTGGTA
>CAXQKF010000080.1:0-24537 GCA_964224285.1 Donghicola sp.
CCTGTCTCAAGTCAAGTGGATGTTTGGGGCTGCTAGTGGCTTAGTTTCGCTTGTTTGTATTTCTTTATCATTTTTCGGTTTCAAGAGTGTCAACGCTATTAAGGAGGAGGTTCTTCAGATCATTCCAGTCGCAGTTCAAAATGAACTGCGGTTCGAAGGAGAATTAAAGGCAAGTGCCACGGATCTGGTGGAAGGGCTCGAAATGATTCAAGGTAAGTATGAGAGCTTTAAGGAGTGGTCTGAAACTTTAGCCGATACGCAAAATTCCAAAAGTGTTGTGTCTACGGATAGATATGTTGCATCTGCAGATGTCCACTACGCTTACTCCCGCACATCAGAGATTTCTGCAAGAGGGAACGAGGCGACAGAGCAAGAGAGGCGAGAAGCTGCGGTTTTGTTGGACGCATTGATTGATCTATCAGTAAACGGGTCTGCCGATCCCAACACTATTTTCAACGCAAGCGTAAACGCAGATCGATTGAATTTTACAGAGCGTGCAAGCAAATTGTCGACATTGGCATATGAGTGGCAGCCTAGTACCTCGCATCGAGCAAAAATGCTTCAAAATCAAGATGTTTTGGGGGTTTCCTATAGCTTTGATCGTGGTAATGCAGAGCTTGTTGCGCTAGATATCACTCCGGAGGAAGCACGTGCCGAAGCTTGGTCGGGGAGTCTCGCGCTTCTAGCGAAAAATCCCAGAATAGAAGGTGAGCAGGCTTATTCGCGAGCTCAGAATATTGCAGTGCGAAACCGTTCGAGAGGGTATTATACGCAGTTGATAGATGTGATTGAGCAAGCTGTTTCTATAGATCCCGACGCACCAACGTCGTATGCCTTCAAATCTCTTGCGGAACTCTATGCATGGAGAAGTTCTCCTGGATGGGAGAGCGATTTTTGGCGGAGTGTTGAAATGGCAGTCTCCCGTCTTGCGCAAGAGTCTCCGCGTAGTTCATGGTACGGGCATTCGGTGCGTGAATTGATCGAGGAGGCATCTGAACTAGATGCAATGGAACGCTTGATCGAGATTTTCGCACAGAATGGGTTGGATAGTGATGAAATACTCGCCGCGGCTAGTGCAACGAGTCGATAACTTCTTACGCTCCTGTTTTTCTGAGGGTTTTTCTATTCTCTCCATTTTCATAGATATGTGTGTGTTTTCGATGAAGAGGGATTTTTGTCTGGATGTGAGAGGGGGAATTTTCCGTTATTTGAGACTTCGAGTTTCCTATGGTGTGTGTTGAAACCCTCTTTCTGAAACCCGAAGCGGGAGCCATTGATAGCGTGCGTGTTCTGAGAAGAGACAATTCTTTTGAGAGGAGGTGACCTGCCACTGAGCATTGATTCAGCGGTGATCTGAGCCTGAAGGGTGTTTACACCTATTGGCGCGGTTTTGTGTTTGAGCATATCCTGCCGGGGTTCTATAATCCAATGCGGAATGCGGAATGCGGAATGCGGAATGCGGAATGCGGAATGCGGAATGCGGAATGCGGAATGCGGAATGCGGAATGCGGACGCTCTGTATTGTGATCTGCAACACATACGGCGATCTTCACGCGGGTATGTGCCTGATTGCGTAACATTGTCTCGTGCAATATCTCGTCTCGCATTCGGCCGTTAAAACATTCGAAAAAGCCATTCTGCATTGGCTTTCTAGTGCGATATAATGCTATGCGATGTGAGCTAATGGGATGAACTGCCTTCCCACCAATCCGTTGCTACCGTGGCAGCACAGGTGGAGAGAGGAGCATCAGATGGACATCAAGATTCTGGGTATTGATTTGGGCAAGACTGTTTGTAGTCTTGACGGGCTGGATGAAACGGGGGCGGTTGTGTTCCGCAAACGGCTCCAGCGGCATCGGCTACAGGATTTTCTTGATGCGCTTTCACCGTGCGTGGTCGCGATGGAAGCCTGTGGCGGGGCGCACCACATCGGGCGCTTTTGTCTTGAGAAGGGACATGAGCCTCGATTGATGTCGCCGCTCTACGTCCGGCCCTATGTGAAGGTTCACAAGAACGATGACCGTGATGCGGAGGCCATTGCCGAAGCCGCGACGCGCCCGACAATGTCATTCGTTGCGATCAAATCGGAAGAGCAGCTTGATCTTCAGGCCCTGCACCGCGTGAGGGAACGTCTCGTGTCGGACAGGACGCGCTTGATCAATCAGGGTCGCGGTTTCCTGATGGAGCGTGGTATCCGGGTGGGAACGGGGCGCCATGTATTCCAGAAGGAATTGGATAGATTGGCCGCAGAGAGCACTGCTGATCTATCACCTCGAATGCTCGTGACTGACATGGCGTCCGAACTGGATGGGATCAATCATCGGGTCGCTGCCATTGATGCCGAGATCAAGGCGCTGGCCAAGACGGATGCAGATATGCAGAGGCTGATGGAAATTCCCGGTGTCGGTCCAACAATTGCCACGGCGCTTGTGGCTGCCGTCGGCACGGGCAGCAGCTTTGGCAAGGGACGTGATCTCGCAGCATGGCTTGGCTTAGTGCCACGGCAAGTCACGACAGGTGGCAAGGCCAAGCTCATAGGCATCTCGAAGCATGGCAATCGATACTTGCGTAAGCTCTTCATCCATGGTGCCCGAACGGTGCTGCATCTCGTGCGTGATCGGACGTCGCCAATAACGGCCTGGGTAGACTGTTTAAAGCAAAGAACGCATGTGAATGTCGCGGCAGTCGCCATGGCCAACAAAATGGCTCGTATTGCCTGGGCTGTTCTGACGAAGGGTGAGAGATATCGGCCGAATGCCATGAGCGGCCTGTAGTCAGGCAAACGCGCAACCGGACAAAGGAATCTGCGAGCGAGGAGGAGATGGACCAACGACCGATCGGCGTCTTGTCAGTCTGACGGGGAGTATGGCCCCAGAGTGCCGATGAGCTAACGAGACACAGGACGCGCGACTTCCCATCTTGGTCAAGGGCAATTCGATTAGCCCCACAGAAAGACCGAATACATAGAAGCAGGGTCAGCGGCGCATCGACAAATCACTTGCAGGGGAAGGCAGATCATACATACTCCCCGAAAATCGGACAGTGACCTAAGCTATGATTTGCCGTCTGCTGGTCTCCAAACACGAGGAGATCAGAACATGTCGAAACGCAGGAACCATGACACGGGTTTTAAGGACCGGGTGGCGCTGGAAGCCGTCAAAGGCGAGCGCACGGTGTAGGAGTTGGCCGCCGAATGCGGTGTTCATCCATACTTGGAAGAGGGCGTTGCGCGAAGGGGCGGCGGACATCTTTGAACGCGGCGGCAGAAAGAAGGCCCAGGTAGATGAGGAGACGGTTCGCGAATTGCACGCCAAGATCGGGGAGTTGGCTGTGGCTAACGATTTTTTGGCCAGAAAGCTCAAGCCCTGGACTGGAAAGTAAGGCGTGGGATGATCGAGCGCAACCACCCTACGCTGTCGGTCGGGGCGCAATGCCACCTGCTGTCGATCTCGCGCTCATCGTTCTACCACGAGCCGCTGGGTGAAGCCGAGATCAACCTGGCGCTCATGCGCCTGATCGACCGGAAGTTCCTGGAAATCCCGTTCTATGGTGTCCAGCAGATGACATGGCACTTGCAAAACGAAGGCGACGCCGTGAACGTAAAGCGCATCCGGCGGCTGATGCGGCTCATGGGCCTAGTCCCGATCTACCAGAAGCCCAACAGCAGCAAGCCCGCCAAGGGCCACAAGATCTACCCCTACCTGCTTGGTGGGCGTCAGGTTGATCGACCCAATCAGGTCTGGTGCGCCGACATCACTCTGAGTAATTGATCATCCGCGCTCTCTGGTGGTGCATAGTTGCCGCATCATAAAAAGGAGTGCTGTGATGAAGCGTTATTTTGTCGGCCTTGATGTACCTAAGGATGCAACGGCGGTTTGCCTGCGGGATGATCGCGGTGACATAGTGTCATCTTTCAAAAAGCCTACCGACCTGGATGACCTCGTACGCGCTTTGGGTGCGGAGATGGAGTATATCGTCTGCGTCGTCCTCGAGACGGGCCGAATGGCGAACCGATTGTATCATGAACTCAGCCAAAGGCGCCTTCCAATGGTTTGTATTGATGCACGTCAGGCTCATGCGGTTCTGAGTCAGATGCACAACAAAACCGACGAGAATGACGCAGCCATGCTGTCGGAACTGGCGCGGACGGGGTTTTACAAGAAGATTGAGGTCAAGAGCCGTCTCGCGCAGGAACGTCGCGCTCTGTTGCGCACCCGCGAGGTCGCCATCAAGATGCGTATGAACACGGAAAACACGATACGCGGATTACTGGCTAGTTTTGGGATCAGATTGCCCAAGCATCTACAAACCTATGAGCAACGGGTCCGGAAAGTTCTGGAAGGTCGGGCTGATATGGCTGGAGTCATCGAACCGTTGCTGAAGTTGCGGACAGAAGCGCTTCGTCAGGCCGCAGGCCTGACCAAAGCGACGCGCAGTGATGAGGCCTGTCGCAGGCTGATGACAATACCTGGCGTCGGAGCCGTCAGTGCCATCACGTTTGTGGCTACAATTGACACGCCGGACCGCTTTGAACGGTCATGATCTGTCGGAGCTTACATCGGCCTGACATCGAGACGCTACCAATCTGGCGGCATCGATTTTGGTGGCCGAATATCAAAGCGTGGCGATCGCATGTTGCGCACGGTCCTGTATGAGGCGGTCAATAGCCTGCTTTGTAGGGTGAAGTCTGGTTCGGGTCAGGCCCTCAAAGATTGGGCGATGGCTTTGAAAAGCGCACCAGCCACAAAAAGGCCGTTGTCGCCTTGGCCCGAAAACTATCCGTGATCATGCATGCTATCTGGATAGATGGCACCGAATTCGAAGCAAAAGGGGCCTGAAATCAGACGCGCGCCGCGACATGCTGCGCCCGCAAAAAGTTGCCGTACCGACCACAGCGGCAGGCATTCGATCAAACCCGAGCGATCTACATGCGAGCCACAGGCATCGCAAATATCACCTTCGGGACGTCGAAGCCTTGGATGCCGAGATGAAGCGCCAAATGGGATGAATTCGAAAAGAACCTTGCAGGTGGCCGATACACGCGACAGTATCAACGAGCGCAGATGATCAATTAAAAAACCTACCTGCCAATGCGGCGGGGCTTCCTCTACTTGGTTGCCATCATGGACTGGTCCACCCGCAAGGTGCTGGCTTGGCGCATCTCTAACACGCTGGAAGTGGACTTCTGCATCGAAGCTCTGAACGAGGCGGGCCATCGCTTCGGGCCGCCCGAGATCATGAACAGCGACCAAGGCTCGCAGTTCTCGTCCTTCGCTTGGACCGACCGGCTGAAACGGATCGGCACCCGGATCTCCATGGACGGGAAAGGGCGCTGCATCGACAACATCTTCATCGAACGCTTTTGGCGGTCCCGGAAGTATGAATGCGTCTATTTGCACGCTTGGGAAGCTCACTCGCATGCCAAGACTGGCGTTGGCCGATGGATTACCTTTTACAATCACCAGCGGTCCCACGCCGCCCATGGCGGACAGCCGCCCGCCTTGGTCTAATTCAACCAAATCGAAACCGACCAGCAGGGGCAGAGAGTAGCTTAAGTCATCCAGGAAACCGTCCAAGAGATGGGGAGGAACTCAATTGTTCCACAGGATCAGAGACCAACGATGCACCGGCATTCAAAATTGATCAGTCAGGCGAGGCGGCGCAAGGCCTCTGCGCATTGATCTACCTTATTGCAGCGGCCACAGGATCGGCACGAGAAAGACCGTGACTGCTCCGGCGAGGATGTTCATGGGCAGACCCAGTCGCAGGAAATCCCTGAAGCGGTAGCCGCCTGCGTTGTAAACCATGGTGTTGGTCTGGTAGCCGATTGGCGTTGCAAAGCTCGCGCTAGCGCCGAACATGATCGCGACAACGAACGCTCTGGGGTCAAGGCCCAGAGATTGCGCCACGCCGATCCCGATGGGGGTCATGATGACCGCCACGGCGTTGTTGGTGACGACTTCGGTGAGGATCGAGGTCACCGCATAGATCAGTGCCAGTGCGAGCAAGGGGCTCAGGTGTGTCAGCGGGGTCGAAAGGGCGTCCACAATCATCGCCATCGCGCCGCTGGACTCCATGGCGCTGCCCAGGACCAGCATTCCCACGATCAGCAGCAACAGACGACCGTCGATGGACCCGATGCCTTCGTCAGGTTCCACGCAGCCGGTGACCAGCACAACAGCCGCCCCGATCACCGCCAGCGGCAGGATCGGCGCGAGGTTCAATGCGGCGCCAATCACCACGAGCAACAGCGCGACCAGAGCAATAGGCGCTTTGCCGCGCCGGAAGGGGCGGGCGTGCAATGGGGCCAGCAGGATCAGATCCTCGTCCCGTGCGAGGCGCTCGATATCCTCTGGTGCGCCGTCAAGCAGAACGGTGTCACCCGGTGCAAGCTGCAGGTCGGCATCGTCGATGGCGCGGGCTTGTCCCTGATGGTGCACGGCAATGGGGTACACGCCATGGCTGCGCCGCCAGCCCAGACCGGCGACGGAGCCTTTGTTGTCCTTGATCAAGGCTTCGATGACTTGGTGTTGGTGGGTCGAGGCAGGTTCCAGACCCGCAATAGCAAGGCCGCGATTGCCATCCGCACGGTAGCTGGCGACCTCAGCGTCCGAGGTGTGCAGGACCACGCGGTCACCGGTTTGCAACACTTGGTCCTCTAGCGCACGCCGCAGCGAGACATCCGCGCGGATCAGGTCGACCAATCGGGTGCCGGTCCGGCGGAAGTCGGCCACTTCGGTGACGCGGCGCCCGACAAGGGGCGAGCCAGAGGGAACAAAGAGCGCGACCTGCCAGGACCGCCCGCTGCGGAGTGCTTTGGACTGGGACAGGGGTTCGCGGTCGGGCAACAGGCGCGGCGCAGCAATCGCGAGGAACGCGCCGCCAGTGACCGCGAGGGCCACGCCGAGGGGCGCGATCTCGAACAGACCAAAGGGGGCGAGGCCCAGATCCTGTGCCACCCCGTCCACCAGAAGGTTGGTGGAGGTGCCGATGAGGCTACAGGTGCCGCCCAGGATCACGACAAAGCTCAGGGGCATCAGCAAGCGCGATGCGCTGGTGCCGAAATCACGGGCGAGACCGAAGATCACGGGGATCAGGATCATCACCACGGGCGTGTTGTTCATGAAGGCAGACGCCAGTGCCGCCAGCGCAAAGAAGGCCGCGATGGTCGTGCGGGGTCTGCGGACCATGCCCTGTCCTAGATAGGCGGTGACGGCCTCCAGAACGCCGGTCCGCACCAGCGCCGCGCTCAGGACGAACATCGCACCGATGGTGGCGGGGGCTGGGTTGCTCAGGGCTGCCAAGAGGTCGTCGGTCTGCACCAGACCGAGCAAGAGCGCGATGGACACGCTGCACAGGGCAATGACTTCGGGGGCAATTTTCTCTGTCAGAAAAAGGGCAAATACGCCCGCTACCAGTATCAGCGCGCAAAACGGCGCGTAGGAACCAAGGTCGAGAAGCATCGGGAAAACTCACCGGAGGGAGAAATGGGGTCGGGCTCGGACGGGGCGGAGGTGTCAGCGGAGCCGGAATTTAGAAGGAGTGCCCGCAACGGATGAGGTGCCTTTGAGAGGGATGGGCCGCATTCCGGTTGCTGCGATGGGCGCTGGCAAGGGCACCATCCCGACCATTTGCGGTTGAATGCAGCGTATCATGGCTTTGGGCGCGGACAAGAGCCTGTTTAGGTGAGGGCCGCCGCCGATCCAGAAGATTTTCCATAGAGTTGCATGGGAGACATAGGGGCGGGCGCCGATAGCGTGATCCGGTCCCGAATTCGAGACTGCGCCGGTTCGGGGTGGGATCAGACGGGCCGAACGCGGTGCCTGCGAGTCGCGCATGTTGCAAATTCCTCAAGGCCGGAAAGGGCCCTGATCGAGTAGGTGGAGGGCCGCTGCAACCGATGCAAGTGGGGTCCGGAAATTAATCCCGACCGCCCCGAAGGGCGGCGTATCGGCGCTTGCCTCAGGGGCATACCGCGAGTGGTCAGGTCGAGGCGCGCTCGATCAGTTCAAAGCCGATGTCGATCAGGTGCGAGGCTGGCTCTGCCGCGCCGTCCAGGCGGGCGACGAGGGCTTGGGCGGCTTCGCGTCCCATGCGTTCGCGGTCGACCTTGATGGTCGTCAGGGCTGGCTCCAGATGGGCTGCGAATTCCTGATCGCCGAACCCGATCAGAGCCAGATCCTCGGGGATGCGCAGGCCGCGGGCGTTGGCCTCGATGATGATGCCTTGTGCCAAGGCGTCCGAGCTGCAGAAGACAACGCCGCCGTCGAGCCCTTGCTCCAAGAGGCTGCGCAAGCCCGCGCGGCCGTTCTCGATCGAGGCAGGTCCGCCGACGTCCGCGATGATCACGCGGGTTTCGGCAGGGGCGTCGAATGTGCTGATGAAGGCGTCTTTGCGGCGTATCGCCCGTTCGTCCGATGCGGTCACAGTGCCCGCAACGGTGTAGCCTTTGTCCCGCGCGAAATTACCGGCCAAACGGCCCGCGTCCGTGTGGGAAAATCCGACGCATGTGTCTACGGGGCTGTCCGTGATGTCCCAGAGTTCGACCACCGGAATGCCCGCACCCAGCAGCATGTGCCGCGCCTGCGGGGAATGGTGGATGCCGGTCAAGAGAACCGCATCGGGACGGCGGGACAGGTGGGTCTCGATCGCCTTTTGCTCTTCTTCCAGACCAAAGCCTGTTTCGGACAGCAGGATCTGGTAGCCGTGGGCGCGCATCTCTTCGCTGAAGGCTTTGATCATCGACACGTAGACGATGTTCGTGATCGACGGGACCAGCGCCGAGATCAGGCGTGATTTGCTAGAGGCAAGGGCCCCCGCCAGCGCATTGGGCACGAAACCGGTGGCTTTGATCGCGTCCTGGATTTTGGCCATGGTTTTGGGGGAAACTTTGGAAGGGTCGGACAAGGCCCGCGACACAGTCACCTGAGAGACGCCCGCCAGTTTGCCGACCGTCTCCATTGTGACGCCACGCGACGGGTTGCGTCGCGGAGCGCGTAGTTTTGTCTGTTTTCCATCGCTCGTCATAGAATGCATCAATGCGCAGCTTTCCGATGGGCTGCAAGCCCTACGCGCGGTCTTGCAGGGTTTTGGCCTTGCGTGCCATCGCCACAGAGCCCGCAATAGAGCCGATAATCAGCACCCACAGAACCACCGCGATCCAGCTTTTGGTGAAAAAGATCGTCAGATCACCAAAGGACTCGAGGCTTTTGACAAAGTAGACTTCGGCGGACGGCCCGAGGATGAAGCCGATGATAAAGGGCGCGATCTCCAGCCGGAGTTTCGCGGCCAGCCAGCCAAAGATGCCAAAGATCAGCAGGGTCCAGACGTCAAACATGATGCCGTAGTTGATGGTGTAGGCGCCGATCACGCACATCATCAGGATCACGGGGAACAGAACGTGCTTGGGGATGGTGACCACCAGCGCAAAGTAGCGGATCGCAAAGAACATCAGCGCGAACATGGCAAGGTTGGCGATCAGCATGGCGATGATCATCGCATTCCACGTGTCGGGGTTGTTGCCGATGAACAGCGGCCCGACCTGAATACCCTGTAGCGTGAACGCACCAATTAGCAGGGCCGTGGTCGAGTCCCCCGGAATGCCCAGAGAGAGCAGGGGGACCAGTGCGCCGCCCGTTAGACCGTTGTTGCCGGATTCTGATGCAATGATGCCAGCGGGTTCGCCTTTGCCAAAGCGTTCGGGGTGGCGCGAGAAGGTCTTGGCGTTGGTATAGGCGAGGATCGACGCAGCAGAGCCTCCCACACCGGGCAGGATGCCGACAAAGGTGCCGATGCTGGAAGAGCGGATCAGGTTGACGATCTGGTCCTTGAACACAGAGAACCGGAAGCGGTTTTCGTTGGTGACTTTGATTTCGCTGAGCGAGCGCGAACGGGTCACGCCGATTTCCGCTTCGTCCAGAATGGCGGCCAGACCGAAGACGCCGATCAGCACGGGCAGCAGGCTAAATCCGCTTTCCAGCCAGTATTCGGTGCCGGGGGGCACGAGGCGCAGCTCTCCGTTGCCGCCGCGCGAGATGTCGTAGGCGCCGATCAGGCTGATGAAAATCCCCAGAATGCCCGAGAAAATCCCCAGCAGCAGGTCGCTCGACAGGGCGGCCATGACCGACAGGGCGAACAGGATGATCAGGAATTTTTCGACATAGGAAAACTTGATCGCGAAATCCGCGAGGGCAGGGGCAAAGAGATATAGGATCGCGAGGCTGACGATGCCGCCGACGAAACTGGCAGTGACCCCGATTTTCAGGGCTTTCTCGCCTTCGCCTCTGGCGGCCATTGGTGCGCCGTCAAAGGTGGTCGTGATCGAACTGGGGGTGCCTGGGATACCCAGCAGGATGGCCGGAACCAACCCGCCAGAGATGCCCCCGACATAAAGGCCCAGCAGCAGGGCGAGGCCGTTCTCGAGGCCGAGAGAATAGGTCAAGGGCAGGCAGATCGCGACCGCCATGGTCGCTGTCATGCCGGGACTGGCGCCAAAGATGATGCCGACCAGAGTGCCGCCGACGATCAGCGACAGAAACATGGGTGTGAGGATCTCGAACATAATCGCCTCAGGGCAAAGTCAGGAAGAAGGGATAGGTGAACAGCCACCACACAAAGGTCGGGGCGACCACCGCGACCACCGCCAAGGGGATCGACTGGCGGACAGAGCGGTCATGCATGAACAGCAGGCCACTCAGGAAAACAAAGGGGATCGAGCAGATCAGGAAGCCCATGCCGGTGTTGGGCCAGATGTTTCCAACAGGGATCATGAGCGAAAAGTACACCAGCGTCAGAACCAGTGTGCCAAAGAAACGTTGCTTGTCGATTTTGGACAGGACGCCCTTCCAGTAGGTGCCCGATGCCAGAATGGCGTGGCGTTCGCGGATGACAATCGCCAGCCCCAGAAGCCCGATGACACATGCAACTAACGTGGGAAAAAGCAGATGAGACGTGTCGAAATCGACCGTGACCTTGGTCAGCTCGCCCATGGAAACCTCCGGCTTTGGATAGAAAAAGGGCCCGCGCAGGGCGTACCTGCACGAGCCCGCAGCTTAGATCAGTTGCCTGAAATCTGCTCGATTACTTTCGCATATGTGTCCCGTTTGTTCGACAGGTGCTCACGTGCTTCGGCCGAGGGCAGGAAGTTCGGGATAAAGAACGATGCCTTCTGACGTTCCTGGATTTCGCCCTTGGCAAAGATCTCGGTCAGAGCGGTGTCGATCTGGTCGATGATCGAAGGGTCCATGTCCTTGTTGAACAGGAAGTAGAATTCCTTGTCGAAGGTGAAGTCCTGCGAGCCGTCCAGCGTGACGCTGGTGTTGGGGCTGACATAGGTCAGCAGGTCGTCGCGGGTGGTGCCGCCCATGCCTTCGGCGGGGGCCTGTTCGATGGTTGCGGGACGCGCGGTGATCCAGGTAAAGCGCATGGCTTTGGCGTCATCTGCAGGCAGCTGGGTGAACTGTTCGTTCGCCTGAATAGAGCCGTTGATCACGTCGGCCAGATCGTCCCACATCGCCTGGTTCTTGTCCGACTGCGAGCCGGTGTTTACCGCGACGATGTTCTCTTCGGAGCCGGGGGCACGCACGGCGGCTGCGTTCTTCATGGCCGAGAAGCCGATTTCCGATACGCCGCCGGGCTGGATCGCGACGCGCACACGCTCGCCGTTTTCAGCGGCTTTCAGGATGTCTTCCATCGACTGGTAGGGCGAATCTGCGGGCACCAGATAGGCGTTGCCGGGGTTGATCGCGACGGTCGCGCCGACGGTGTAGTCCTCGAAGGGGTTGCTATAGCCCTGACGGCCATAAAGCTCTCCCAGATAGGCCTGATCGTGGAAGATCATGATGGTCGAGCCACGGCTGTCACGGCTCAGGGCCTTGAAGCCTTCGGACGCGCCGACCGCGTCGACCTTGATGTTGATGCCCAGATGCTCGGACAGGGCTTCGGCGATGATCGCAGAGTTCTGGTAGGTGTCACCGCCGGTCGACTTGGAGCCGATAACCATGCGGACGTTGCGGGGCAGTTCTGCCGCGCCTGCGGCAAGCGGGGCTGCAACCATGGCCATGGCGCTGGCAGCAGCAAGAATGTGACGGCGATTGAATTTCATAGTGTCCTCCCTGGGCGCCCCTGGGGCGGGGCAAGTCTTGGTGTGTTTATACGGACGATCTCCTTTCGTCCGGCGCTATGTTTGCGCATACATAAAAACCTGCATGACTCGAGCCTGACTGTCAAACAGTTTTCTCTTGTCGCCATAAATTGAATATTTTCAGGGATATCTGATTGACCTTCCTTTTTGAATGCGCATACATTTGGGAAAATGACTTGTGCGCCTTAGGGAGGAACCGAAATGAGCGGCACCAAGAAAACGCCGGATCAATTACGCAGCACACGCTGGTTCGGGCCTGACGATTTGCGCAGCTTTGGCCATCGCTCGCGTATGATGCAGTTGGGCTATTCGGACGAGGAATACAGGAATCGTCCGATCATCGGTGTTCTGAACACATGGTCCGATCTGAACTCGTGCCACGGCCACTTCCCCGAGAGGGTCAAGGACGTGAAGCGCGGTGTTCTGCAGGCAGGGGGATTCCCCGTCGAGCTGCCGTCGCTGTCTGTGGACGAGACCTTTACCAAGCCGACCTCGATGCTCTATCGCAACATGCTCGCGATGGAGTGCGAGGAGATGATCCGCTCGCATCCGCTGGATGGCGTGGTGTTGATGGGCGGCTGTGACAAGACCACGCCGGGCCTGATGATGGGCGCTCTGACAGCGGGTGTTCCCATGATCTATCTGCCTGCCGGCCCGATGCTGCGCGGCCACTATGCGGGCAAGATTCTGGGGTCCGGCTCGGACGCGTGGAAATACTGGGACGAGCGTCGCGCGGGCAACATCACCGACGAAGAGTGGCTGGGCATTCAGGGCGGGATCGCCCGTTCGGTAGGCACATGTATGACCATGGGGACCGCCAGTACTATGACGGCGATCACCGACGCGCTGGGCTTTACCTTGCCGGGGGCGTCCTCGATTCCTGCGGCGGATGCAGGGCACCAGCGGATGGGCTCGGAATGTGGTCGCCGCATTGTCGAGATGGTCTGGGATGATCTGACGCCAGAGAAGATCGCCACCCGCGAAGCCTTCGAGAATGCCGCCGCTGTGGCCATGGCCACGGGTTGTTCGACCAACGCGGTGGTTCACCTGATTGCCATGGCGCGTCGGGCAGGGGTCGATCTGACCCTCGATGATCTGGATGCCTTGGGGCGCACCACGCCGTTGATCGCAAATGTGCGGCCTTCGGGGAATGACTACCTGATGGAAGACTTCTTCTATGCGGGCGGCCTGCGTGCACTGATGAAGCAAATGGAAGAGCGTCTGCATCTGGATTGCATCACCGTCAGCGGCAAGACCGTGGCCGAGAACCTCGAAGGGGCGCAGGTCTATAATGACGACGTGATCCGTCCGCTGTCGAACCCCGTCTACAAAGAGGGGTCGCTGGCGCTGCTACGCGGGAACCTCTGCCCCGATGGCGCGGTGATCAAGCCTGCCGCCTGCGATCCCAAGTACCACGTGCACGAGGGGCCGGCGCTGGTCTTTGACAGCTACCCCGAGATGAAAGCAGCCATCGACGATGAAAATCTGGATGTGACGCCGGACCACGTGCTGGTTCTGCGCAATGCGGGCCCGCAGGGTGGGCCGGGCTTCCCGGAATGGGGGATGCTGCCGATCCCGAAGGCCCTGATCAAGCAAGGCCACCGCGATATGCTGCGGATTTCCGATGCGCGGATGTCGGGCACGTCTTATGGCGCTTGCGTTCTGCATGTCGCGCCCGAGTCCTTTGTGGGCGGGCCGCTGGCCTTGCTGCAGACCGGCGATATCGTGCGGCTCGATCTGCCTGCGCGGCGACTGGATCTGTTGGTCGATGAGGCAGAGATCGCCCGTCGCCGCGATGCTTGGGTCGCACCTGAGCCGAAGTTCGAACGCGGCTGGGGCTCTATGTTCTCGCGCCACGTGACGCAGGCCGACAAAGGGTGTGACTTTGATTACCTTGAACGCGATTTCGGCAAGCCCGCTGGCGAGCCGGATATTTTCTGAGGGAGAGAGTGCATGGCACATGATCTAGACGCCGCACTGGCGGGCATTTCGGGCATCCTAGTGACGCCATATGACGAGGCCGGAGAGATCACTCCGCAAAAGCTGGTTCCGATTATCGACCGTGCCTTGGGGGCGGGCATGCATATGCCTGTGGTCAATGGCAATACCGGTGAATTCTACGCCCTGACCACTGATGAGGCCTGCACCATGGTGCGCGAAGTGGTGGACATGGTCGGGGGGCGGGCGCCCGTTCTGGCGGGCATCGGCCGCGGTGTTCGGGATGCGTGCCGCTTGGCCCGTGAAAGCGCAGAGGCAGGGGCATCGGCGTTGATGATCCACCAGCCGCCGGATCCTTTTGTGTCTCCGCGCGGGACCGTGGACTATGTACGGGCGATTTCAGATGCCTCTGGCGGTTTGCCGATGATGCTGTACCTGCGCAATGACGCGATCGGGACAGACAATATCGCCAAGCTATGCGCGCTTCCCGGTGTCAAAGGGGTCAAGTGGGCGACGCCCAACCCGATGAAACTGGCCGCTGCGATCAGTGCTTGCGACGATGGGATCACTTGGGTCGGAGGGCTCGCCGAGACTTGGGCACCTGCGTTTTATGCGGTCGGTGCGCGCGGGTTTACATCGGGCCTGATCAACATCTGGCCAGAGCGGTCGATGGCGATCCATGCGGCGCTCGAGGCGTCGGACTACGCGCTGGCGCGGGACCTGATCGCGGGGATGCGTGCGTTCGAAGATGTGCGCGCCGAAGAGTTGAATGGCACCAACGTCACGGGCGTGAAAGCTGCGCTGCAGGCGCTGGGGCAGGACTGCGGGCCGACGCGTGCGCCTTCCGCTTGGCCTTTGACCGAGGGCCAGGAAGCGAAGATGCGCGGGTTTCTGTCTGAGAACGGCTTGATCTGAGGCGGTGCCTCTGGCCGGTGGGTTATGCCTCCGGCGGGAGTATTTTGGCAAAGATGAAAGATGGAGTGCGCGGGGATCGGGGTTTGGGACCGGTGGCTTCGCGCAGAGGAGACGAAATGGGATTTCAAGCACACGGCAAGCATTTGATCGCAGGCGAGTGGGTGGGGTCTGACAAGGTGTTTGTCAGTGAACCTGCGCACGGGACGGCGTTCGAGTATTCGGTGGGGACACCGGAGTTGGTGGATCAGGCTTGTGTGGCGGCCGAGGAGGTGTTCTGGGAGTTCGGCTATTCGAGCCGTGAAGAGCGCGCGGTGTTCCTTGAGGCGATTGCCGAGGAGATCGATGCGCGGGGCGATCTGATCACTGAGATCGGGTGCTCCGAGACCGGTCTGCCCGAGGCGCGTTTGGTGGGCGAGCGGGGGCGGACGGTTGGTCAGCTGCGTTTGTTTGCGAGCCACATTCGGGCGGGGGACTATCTTGATCGGCGGTACGATGGGGCTTTGCCGGAGCGGGCGCCTTTGCCGCGGCCTGATCTGCGGATGATGCAGCGGCCGATCGGGCCTGTGGCGGTGTTCGGGGCGTCGAACTTTCCGCTCGCGTTCAGTGTGGCGGGCGGGGATACAGCCTCGGCTCTGGCAGCGGGCTGTCCTGTGGTGGTCAAGGGCCACAGCGCCCATCCCGGCACCGGCGAGGTGGTGGCCGAGGCGATCCACGCTGCGGTTCAGCGCTGTGGTTTGCCCAAGGGCGTGTTCAGCCTGATCCAAGGAGGCAAGCGCGATGTGGGCACCGCTTTGGTCCAGCATCCGCTCATCAAGGCGGTTGGCTTTACTGGATCGCTTGGTGGCGGTCGGGCGCTGTTCGATCTGTGCGCGCAGCGGGACGAGCCCATTCCGTTCTTTGGCGAGTTGGGGTCGGTGAACCCGATGTTTATGCTGCCTGATGCGGTGGGGGCCCGTGGTGCGGCATTGGGCGAGGCTTGGGCTGGTTCGCTAACCATGGGGGCGGGACAATTCTGCACCAACCCCGGGATTGCGGTTGTGCTGGAAGGTCCCGAGGGCGAGGCATTCGCCGAGGCGGCCCGTGCGGCGCTGTCGGAAAGCGGCTCTCAGGTCATGCTGACCGACGGGATTGCCGCGGCTTACCGCGATGGCGCGGCCCGCATTCGGGGGGCAGCCGGGGTTCAGGACATGCTGACCTCCATGTGCGACACCCGTCAGGCAAAGCCGTTCCTGTTCCGCGTTTCGGCTGAGGATTGGCTGGGGAACCATGTGCTGAGCGAGGAGGTTTTCGGGCCTCTCGGTCTGGTCGTGGTGGCCAAGGACACTGCGCAGATGATTGAGGTAGCCAAATCCTTCGTCGGCCAGCTGACCGCGACCCTGCACATGGATGATGGCGATGCCGCACTGGCCCGCCGCCTGCTGCCGGTGCTGGAGCGCAAGGCGGGCCGTGTCTTGGCCAACGGCTTCCCCACGGGCGTCGAGGTTTGCGACAGCATGGTTCACGGCGGGCCATATCCGGCGTCCACCAACTTTGGCGCGACCAGCGTTGGCACCCTGTCCATACGCCGCTGGCTGCGGCCCGTGTGCTACCAGAACATTCCGGCGTCGGTGCTGGCCGAAGACCTACAGTAAGGAAAGAACGATGAAAAACGAAACCCGCGAAAAGCTGATGGGTGTCTCGGTCGCAACCCTAGCGACCGCCCTTTATAAACGCGGCCTGCGCCATCAGGTCATTCAGGGCGTGCACCCTGTCGGCTGGAAGGACAAGAACATGGTCGGGCCGGCCTTTACCCTGCGCTATATGCCCGCGCGAGAGGATCGCAACCAGCTGACCGAATTCCGGAATCCCGAGCATCCTCAGCGTGTTGCCATCGAAACCTGTCCCGAGGGGCATGTGCTTGTGATGGACAGCCGCAAACAGGCGGATGCGGCGTCTGCGGGTGATATCCTGATCACGCGCTTGATGAAACGCGGTGGTGCAGGGGTCGTTACGGACGGCGGGTTCCGCGATGCGGCAACGATCGCCGATCTGGACATACCTGCGTACCACACCCGTCCGTCGTCTCCCACGAACCTTACTAACAACGAAGCAATCGCCATCAACGAACCGATCGGATGCGGAGACGCGCCGGTTTTTCCGGGTGACGTGATTGTGGGGGATGCGGACTGTGTGATCGTGATCCCCGCACATATGGCCGATGAAGTCGCGGACGAGGCGGTCGAGATGACGGCCTATGAAGATTTCGTGGTCGAGCAGGTAAAGGGCGGTGCGGCGATCATCGGTCTCTATCCTTGCACCAAAGAAGAGCATCAGGTGGCGTTTCAGGAATGGCGTCAGGCGAACGGTCGCTGATTAGGCCCATTGGGTGATGCAGCCTGATTTGGTTGATCTGGCGCTGTAGGGCGCCCTGCTCGAAGAGGCGATGGCTTCTTCGAACTGCCGAGAGGCATTGGATGGGTTGGTGACCCGCATCCTCGCAGGCTTAGCCTGCGACGTTGGCCGATTTCCGGGCACTGCCTGCTAATTCGGATAGGCAGCAATTTTGCGCGTGTTGATAGCGGGGCAGGTCCGGTGCTGCTGCTAGTTCTGCGTGATGAAATAGCTGTTCTTAGCCGCGCAGATAGTGTGGATCTTCCTTGGAGAATTGAATAGCCCCGTGTATTGTTGACCCCTTCTTCGCTAATTTTGAGGCAAGGAGGCTATGATGGGTACAGCCGAGTGGCTTCTATGCGTGGCTGAAGGCGTCGCTGGGCCATGGAAGACCAGCCAGACTGCGATGCTGCAAGAAGCGTGGGAGGAAAGCGGCAAGGTTTTCGGGCACCGGAAACTGCATGACGACCTTCTTGAGCAAGGTGAGAGCATCTGCCTGAACCATGTGGCCCGTCTGACCCGACTGGCCGGGATCACAGCGCAAATTGGCTGCAGACGTCGTCCCGGCAAATATGGAGGCAAGCCATCAATCATAGTGGATAACACACTGGACAGGCAGTTTGACGTTGCCGCAGCGGACAAGGCTTGGTGACAGACATCACCTATATCCGGACTCATGAAGGCTTTGCGCATCTGGCTGTCGTCATCGACCTTTATTCCAGAAGGGTGATTGGTTGGTCGATGCAAAGCAGGCAGACCACAGATGTGGTTCTGCAGGCACTCCTGAAGGTGAGGTGGTCCCCGAAAACCGGACACCCTGCTAAGCTTGCCGCCAACGATGACGAGGAAGAACAGCGTGGCCGGCAAACGAAAGAATTATGGCGCCGAGTTCAAGGCGAAGGTGGCGCTTGAGGCGATACGTGGCGAGCAGACGGTCGCCGAACTGGTGGCGAAACATGGCGTGCATCAGACCCTCATCAACACCTGGAAGCGGCAGGCGCTCGAGGGCATGTCTGGGATCTTCTCGGGCAAGTCCGAGGCGAAGGCTGCCGAGAAGGACGGCGAGATCGAGAAGTTGCACGCCAAGATCGGCCAGCTCGTGGTAGAACGGGATTTTTTAGCCAAAGCCTCCGGACGGTGAGCATGTCCCGGAGGCGAGAGATGATCGATCCGCGGCACGTGGCGCTGTCGATCACCCGTCAGTGCGCGCTGATTGGGATCAGCCGGTCGGCATGGTACGGCCCGAGCCGGACGGAGAGGCCGCTGAACCTGGCATTGATGAAGCTGATCGATGCGCAGTTCATGGAGACACCCTTCTACGGCAGCCGCCAATTGGCGAGGCATCTGCGCAAGCAGGGCTATTGCGTCGGCCGAAAACGCGTGCGTCGGCTCATGGCGAGGATGGGCGTGCGCGCAGTCTACCAGAAACCAAAGACCACGACGCCCCATCCGGAGCACCGAAAGTATCCATATCTGCTCAGAAATCTGGTGATCACGCGCCCCAACCACGTCTGGTGTGCAGACATTACCTACGTCCCCATGCGGCGTGGGTTCCTCTACCTGATCGCGATCATGGACTGGGGCACCCGCAGGGTTCTGTCCTGGCGTTTGTCGAACACGATGGACACCGAGTTCTGCATCGAAGCGCTGGAGGATGCCCTCAAGCTGCACGGCCGGCCCGAGATATTCAATACGAACCAAGGCAGCCAGTTCACCAGTCCGCGCTTCACGCAGATCCTGCACAACGCGACGGTGAAGGTCTCAATGGACGGGCGCGGTCGCTGGATGGACAACGTCATGATCGAACGGCTATGGCGGTCATTGAAGTGCGAATACGTCTACCTCAATGCCTTTGAGACCGGGTCAGCAGCCCGGGCAGGCATCGGCAAGTGGATCGACTTCTACAACACCGAGCGCCCGCATTCCGCGCTCGGCGGCAGAACACCGGTCGAGGCCCATCAGGGCCCTGACCTCCAGGTGGCGGCATGATCAACAGGCAAGCTTAGCAGCGCCGCAAATCTGTCCGGGAAATGGGGACCACCTCACAACAAAGGCGTCTAAAAAACGCGGGGCTATTCACGTGTCGGTCACGTCGCGTGACTTCATCGTTGTGCAGAGCTTCCATGCGATGATGTAACGGCTGTAATCGTCGAGGATTGTCGACAGTTGGAACCAGCCCCAGCCGATGACCTTGAGGTAGGAAAAGTCGCTGGTTCGGCCGTGTGGTCTTGTCCTTGAACTCGTTCGCGGCCGACAGAACCACATAAGCTGGGCTAGTGATTAGGTCGTAGGACTTAAGGACGCGATAGGCCGAAATCTCTGACATGAAATACTTTTCCGTGTGGATGAAGCGCACAGCCAACTCGCACGGCGACAGGCCAGCGCAATGCTGACGCCCCTCGTTGCCGCTGCTTTCTCGGCCAGCGCGCGGCGGTTCGCTGGCCGTATCATTTTTTTTCGAGTGCCTCCTTCAGCAGGTCGTTCTGCATGCTGACATCAGCGTACATGCGCTTCAGGCGGCGGTTCTCCTCCGCCATGGCCTTCATCTCGCTGATCAGGTTCGCATCCATCCCGCCGTATTTGGCCCGCCACTTGTACAGCGTCGCGCTGCTCATCCCATGCTCGCGGCACAGCGCGGTAGCAGGAACACCACCCCCCATCTGGCGCAGCACACCCATGATCTGGGCCTCGGTAAACCGTGTCTTCTTCATCGGAATCTCCTCGTTCATCCTGCCGAGAAAATTCTACTTCCGCATCCCTTTAAGATCAGGGGGGATTACCCTTTCGGCGAATGACATCTTGCAGCATTTCGCGGTCAAGCGTCAGGGCCGCGACGATCTTCTTCAGCCGAGCATTCTCGTCTTCAAGCAGCTTCAACCGTCGCATCGCGTCCGGCAGTAGTCCGCCGTATTTCTTCTTTCAGTTAAAGTACGTCGCCTGACTGATGTCGGCTTTTCGGCAGATCTCCGCGACCGACATTCCATCCTCGCCTTGCCGCAAAATGAACGCCTTCTGCGCGTCCGTAAACTTCGATGCTTTCATGCGTTTCCGCTCCTTTCCCAGCCAGGAAAGACTACCCGAAAAATTCAGCTTCAAATCGTCCAGTTTTCAGCAGGCAGACACTGAAATTTAAATTATAAAATTCGATTTAAAATTCGTAAACAGTGTTTTTACGGTAAATTTAAATATGTATTATTGAAAAGGGGATTGTTTTCGCGTTCTGTAGTAGTGTGTATGAGTTAAAAGTGAAGAGATGAATTCTTGAAAAGCTGGAGGGTGGTTGTAGGGGTTCTTATTTTAAGTGATCTTCATTTGGAGGTAAATTTTCTTCAACCATTGAAAGGTTGCGATGATCGTCGAATCTTTTGGTGAATTGGTTTCTATTTATTTATGATTCGCTATTGTGGGGTTGAAGTCCCCCCTATTGGCGGCGATTTTCTTCTCGAGAACGCACCGTGTTTTCTTGACGGGAGGGCTCGACGGAAAGAGGGATTGTCTGGGCTGTTTCAGGACAGATTTTGGGGTTTCTCGAAAGATATGGGAGAAAATTTTTCTTTCGGACTGCGTACTTTGTGTGTCAGGTATTCTTGTGAATGCGCAGACATTCGAAACGCAGAATTGGTTTTTTCTGAGATAAAGCAAAATAACAGAATTGGAGTTCTGATTTGTCAATTTTTCTAAGGAATCCGATGCCAAATCCCGGAGTGCCTAGAGATGATGTTGCCGCTGTCCAAGAAATGTTGGCGTTCTTGGGGTACATGGCAGAAGATGGTCGGATCGAAGGCCCAACCTTGGTGGAATTGGTCGTGGATGGGATATTCGGAAGCCGCACTGAATCTGCGGTTATTGCCTTTCAGGAATATGAAGGCATTCTTGCGGACGGGATTGTCGGTCCTCAGACCATGGAAGCGCTTGAAGGCGCTTACGCCCGCAGACAAGTCGAACTAACTTCACCGGGATTGCTTTTCGACCCAGAAGGCTGTGCCACCCCTGTGGCTGAGCGGAATGAAGACGTTCTACAGCGCATCCCATTGGTGCGTGTTAAAATGGATGCTTACGGTAAGGGATACGGGCGCATCACAATGCGGGCGGACGCGGCAGCAGCATTAGAGAAGGTCCGCGAAACCTTGCATGCTCATGGAGCCATTTTAACAACATCTGGCGGCATTCGCAGCTTGAGTGCAAACGTGTCTGCCAACCGCTCGGCGACTTCGATGCACTATGTGGGACGCGCGGTTGATCTATTCGTGTATTCCGGAATGAACGATGTTGAAAAAGATCCTTATGTAATCCGGCCGCGTTCATCCGCGCCGTTGGGCGACGAAACAAAGGGAGCAGGTCGTTATTATACGGTTTATGCTCGCTGTAAAAAACAAGGAACTCTTGCAAATAAGCAAATATTCAAAGATGCGGTGACCTATCGTAACCGAAAAAGTGGCGTGGAAACCTCGGGCATGTTTCTAAACCTCACTGAGCTTTTCAAAACTCATGGTTTTCGCGCCATCCGCGCGCGTCCTTCATTTGAACGTGGTGGCAGCTGGCTTGGGGCGGAATGGTGGCATTTCCAATACGAAAAAGGCTTGGTGAAAGGCGTTTCGACCTTCGGAGGTGAGTTGCTACGCACCTATACGCAAGCAACCGTCGAAGGCACAGCGCCGTGGAAATATCGAGATCGGGTTTTTGGAGAAACTTGGTTCTAATAACCGTCATATTCAAAAAGGAGTTGTGGAATGGCTGATGTTGGCGAAAGGGTGACCAAGTGGCTAGTCGATGCGATCAAGGATCTTAGCAGTTTGCAGGTCGAAACTTATAAGTGCAATATCATCGCAAAGGTGACTACGCCGCCAGACCAGAAGGTACCTCTGAAAAACTTCATCGAGAATCTGAGACTGGAAGTCGACGGCAGTTCTGACACCTGCAAGGTGATAATGGTGACACATGGAAAGATCGATCTGGATACAAAGGTTCTGTATTCTAACCAACTTAGCACAGACGACGAACGCTTTATCACGCATCATCTCGAAACCTACGAAGCAGCAGCTAAAGCGCGTAGCGAAGTTGTAGAATTGGCCATGCGACTGGCACGAAATGAGCGCGTGCCGGATTAAGTGTCAGTCGGCTAGTAAACACTGATGTCAGAAACATCGATTTCCCAAGATCTTGACACCGGCGCTGTGTCGTTGGACCGCGACCTGCGCCGCGACAAACAGCGTGTTGCGCCATTCGAAGAGGTCACCGAACGGCCGGATGACATCGTCTTCTTTGAAGGGGAAACATGGTGGCGTTTGCTTACCGAGCTGGCATATCTACCAGATTGCGAAACAGCTTTGGACGTTGGCCTCAGCTGTTTTCTGCAAGAGACACAAAACGATCCTGCTTTTCGAGAGTATTCCGCTGCATTAGAAGCTTTGTCGGATATTGCAGCCCGTGGTGAAGTGGACCCCAGCGATGACTTATTCGCCGTAGACGCATTGTTAGAGGCTTTGGTCGAAAGTCTCTCATTCGCAGTCGGAACGAGTGACGTCGAAATCGCAGGCCGATTACCCAATATGGGCGAAATTTCTGTTTGGAGCCGTATTGTCCAAGCAAGGCAAGACCGACTTGGTACACTGCTTAACACAGCCGTCGGGTGCCCTTGGAGCGAGGAAGACTTGCTGTCGCTTCGTAGACTCAATAGGTTACTTGGAGGGCAACTAGATGCTGTTTTTACCACGAATATGGAAGAACTGGTTCACTTGTGCGGGAACGCCGATGCAATGATAGCGCGACTGCGCGCCCGTGATCCCGGTGGATTTCTAGTGGCTAAATCTGGTTCCTTTCCCGGGCCACGGGATACGTTCTACAGACGCCTGAGGGTTGGAACGGACAGTTACTTTTCGGCAGCCCCGCTGATTAACCTAAGTCCTGCATTGCAGCGCGTCAGAATAGACGGAGAGTTAACGCATCGTATCGCGAAACCGATACACGGCGATGGCGAATCCGCATGGGTGGATCCGAGCAACAAACTGGGTCTCCGACTTGTGCAAATCAAGCTTTGGCAACTAGGGTTTTATGATGACTCCATTGATGGGATCTTCGGACCCAACACGATCTCTGCATTGCTGGAAGCCCTCGAAATCTACGGTGGCGCAGCGCTGTCCGTAGTTCGGCTGGATTTCATACGCAGGCTTGGAAATGGGCAAGTTGCAATCAATCTACATGGCCTAGACAAGTTGGTTTTCTCGGCATCCAAAGAGTGGGTGCCGTCTGCAGAAGAAAAGGCGGGCTTTGTGGCTCAAGCTGGCGCCCAGATTGTGGAAAAAAAAGCACTTGAGGCCCCCTCATCCTCCGCGTTTTTTTTAGAGGCTCCAACACTGCGAGTGGACGCTCGAAAGGAGTTCCTCAGTCGGGTTGGCCATCGAGCGCGTGGGCTGTTTCGATCGGCTGGTCAGGCGCTCCGATCTTTGGTGCCGGCCGTCAAGCGCGGGCTCCAAAATATGGTTCTTGCAGTCGACCGAGTGTTGGGGCCTGTGCGCAGTGCATTAAGGGCAGCCTTTTCGCAGATCGACAAAGTGCGGTCCTTTTTGGCTTTGGCCATTCGAACTTGGCGCACATTTTTTTTAAAAGCACCGCTCACAATAGGTGACCAAGAAGAGGGGTTTGTTTCCGTCCAATTTTCACTGGATCAGGATGTTCGTGTCCTCTTGTTTAATGATCCATCAGACCGTATCCTCGATGCGTACCGCAAAGGCACAGGGCGGCTTTATCGAACGATGCGGTTGTCGTTGAATGCGGGTATTACAATCATAAAACTACTGGGCGCGGTAGCAACATGGCGGGGCCGCATTCGTCTGATTCTAGAATTAACCGCTCTGCTCCAAAAAAGGTTGCCGCGAAGCACATTGCCTGAGCTAGCTTGAGTTCGAGTGGCCAAAGCCTTGGCAGGTTTGAGCGCTTTTGGGATGGGATCCATGCGTTGTTTACCTAACACGGCCTCGGCCCGCGTATTGATTGATAGGCCGGATACTCCTGAGCGACTTGCCCCTGTTGGTCCCTCATTCATGACGAGAGTCTGCAAGGTGATGCTCTGCCTACCAACTCTGAACCACCCGAAGCTGGAGTTTCGGGCCTTTGATCACGATGACGGGCTGGTGACGTCATCTGGAAAGTGCAGTGCGCTCGGGACGTTGTAT
>CAXQKF010000081.1:0-13382 GCA_964224285.1 Donghicola sp.
CTCGGACAAGGGCATCACCAACCTGCACGTGTCCTCGGACGTGATCATCGACGCATCCATGCCCGCAGTGAACCGCGCTGGCGGTATCGGCTGGGGCCCCGATGGCAAGCCTGCTCCGACCAAGTGCTGCATCCCCGACAACTGCTATGCCGGTGTCTATGACGAGACCATCGAGTTCTTCAAACAGAACGGCAAGCTGGACGTCACCACCTGTGGCGCGGTGTCGAACGTTGGCCTGATGGCTCAGAAAGCCGAAGAGTACGGCTCGCACCCCACCACCTTTGAAATGGACGCCCCCGGCACCGTTCAGATCGTTCTGGACAGCGGCGAGGTCATCATTGAGCACAAAGTGGACACCGGCGACATCTGGCGTTCGTGCACCGCGAAGAAGCTGCCGATCCTCGACTGGATCAAGCTGGGCATCAACCGCACCAAAGCGACCGGTCTGGCGGCCTTCTGGCTGGACGCAAACCGCGCCCACGATGCAGAGCTGATCAAATACGTCGAGCCCGCGCTGAAAGAAGCCGGTATCGAGATCCCGATCATGGCCCCTCGCGAAGCCACCCGCTTCACTCTGGAAAACATGGTTGCGGGCAAAGACGTCGTCACCATCACCGGTAACGTTCTGCGCGATTACCTGACCGACCTGTTCCCCATTCTGGAACTGGGCACCTCGGCCAAGATGCTGTCGATCGTGTCGCTGATGCAGGGCGGTGGTCTGTTTGAAACCGGTGCCGGCGGTACCGCACCCAAGCACGTCCAGCAGGTCATCGAAGAGAGCCACCTGCGTTGGGACAGCCTTGGCGAGTTCTGCGCGCTGGGTGAATCGTTCAAGGTCCTCGCGGGCAAGGGCGATGCCAAAGCCGGCGTTCTGGGGGATGCGGTCGAAGTCGCAACCCAGAAGGTTCTGGAAAACGACAAGTCGCCCAAAGGCCGCGTCGGCCAGCCCGACAACCGCGCCAGCCACTTCTACTTTGCGATGTACTGGGCAGAGGCTCTGGCCGCTCAGACCGCAGACGCGGAACTGGCAGCCGCCTTCGCGCCGGTCGCAGCAGAGCTGAAAGGCAAAGAAGAGGCCATCATGGCCGAGATCTTTGCTGTCGACGGCAAGCCCGGTGATCTGGGTGGCTACTACCTGCTGGATGCAGACAAGGTTGCAGCCATCATGCGCCCGAGCGCGACCCTGAACGCCATCATCGGCTAATTCAGCGCCTTATGCGATTATGAATAAGCGGGCCTCTGGCCCGCTTATTTGTTTTTTATCATAGGGTTGTGTCTGGAGTTTGAAGTGCCGGCCTGTTGGGCCGGTGCTCCTGAAACCAGTCCTCTCCAATCTATGCATTGTCGCATGAATAGGTCGGCCATACGAAAATACCGCGTCTGACGGACCCTTCGCCGGTCTTTTCAAGCGGCAATTTTGGCGCTATGTGACCGCTTTCCTTCCACCGGCCTGACTTTGGGCCATTGCTTGGGGCAATACCCGATGACGCAGCCGACCGAGACCCTACGCCGCGCCGCCCGCCTGAGTGTGGCCCCCATGATGGACTGGACCGACCGCCACTGCCGTTACTTTCACCGGCTGATCAGCGGCGAGACCTTGCTCTACACCGAAATGGTCACTGCTCCTGCGCTTGTCCGTGGCGGGGCGCTTCACCTGCTGGACTATTCTCCCGAAGAGCACCCCGTCGCCCTGCAACTCGGGGGCTCTGACCCCGCAGAACTGCGCCAAGCCGCCCGCATGGGGGCAGAGGCTGGCTATGACGAGGTGAACCTGAACGTCGGGTGCCCGTCGGATCGGGTGCAATCCGGATGCTTTGGCGCGATCCTGATGACGCGGCCCGAACTGGTTGCCGAATGCGTCAGTGAAATGCAGGTCGAATGCAGCGCCGAAGTTACCGTGAAATGCCGCATCGGTGTCGATGATCAAACTCCCGAAGAGGTCTTGCCTGCCTTCATCGAAACCGTTGCAGCCGCAGGCGTCACCCGCTTCACGATCCATGCCCGCAAAGCCTGGCTCGAAGGTCTCAGCCCAAAGGAAAACCGTGATATCCCGCCGCTCGATTACCCTCTGGTCCACAAGATCAAGGCGGCCTATCCCCATTTGCACATCTCGATCAACGGCGGGATCGCGACGCTGGACGATGCGGTTCCCCATCTGGATCAGGGCCTCGATGGGGTCATGATCGGCCGCGCGGCCTACCATCAGCCCTATGATATCCTCGGCACAGCGGACCAGCGCATCTATGGCGGCGCGCCAGCACCCACACGCGCCGCGATCGTCCAACAGATGCTGCCCTATATCGAAGCGCACCTGTCCAATGGCGGCAAGCTGAACCAGATCACCCGTCATATGCTGGGTCTGTTTGCGGGCCAACCCGGCGCGCGTCTGTGGCGCCGCTACCTGTCAGAGAACGCCCATACCGCCACCGCCGGTCCCGAGACGGTGCTTGCGGCCCTGAACCAAATCCCGGACGCGGCCTAAGTCCTTGTGTCTCCGGTGCCGCCCCGCTAGGGCAATGAGAGCTTCGGGGGAGACACAAGATGCAGGCCGAAATTATCCTTCCACTTCTGGCGCTTCTGCTGGGAATTGGGGCCTTCGCGGGCATTCTGGCTGGCCTTCTGGGGGTAGGGGGCGGCATCGTTCTGGTTCCGGCGTTCTTCTACACCTTTGTGCACCTCGGTTACGGCAGCGAAGAGGTCATGCGCATCTGTCTAGCGACCTCGCTGGCGACGATCATCGTGACCTCTGCGCGGTCGGTCCACAGTCACAACAAGAAGGGCGCGGTCGACTGGAGTACCCTCCGGACGTGGGCTCCGGGGATCGGCATTGGAGCGGTGATCGGCGTTCTTGCGGTTGCCCAACTGCGCTCTGCGGCGCTGCAGGGCATCTTCGGTGTCCTTGGCATTTTCCTCGGTCTCTGGATGGCCCTCAGCAAGACCGAATGGCGGATCGCTGACCGGATGCCGGGCCTCAAGGGGCGCGCCATCCTATCCCCGACTGTGGGCTTCCTGTCGGTCCTGATGGGCATCGGAGGCGGCAGCTTCGGCGTTCCGCTGATGACCCTCTACGGCACCCCGATCCACCGCGCCGTCGCTACTGCTGCAGGGTTTGGTGCGCTGATCGCGATCCCGTCTGTGGTCGCTTTCCTGTTCGTGCCGATCTCGCCCGAGGTGCGTCCGCCCCTGACCATCGGCGCCGTCAACGTCGGCGCCTTTGCCGTGGTCGTCAGCATGACATTGATCACCGCACCGATCGGGGCCCGCATTGCCCATGCGCTGGACCCCAAACCGCTCAAGCGCGTGTTCGCGATGTTCCTTCTTTTGGTCGCAGGCAATATGCTGCGGAAATCTTTGGGACTGTAAAACAGCACCAACCAACTTCATCTTGGCACAAATACCCTCGCCGAAGGCACCGCGCCCCGTGGCGCGGCCCGCAACAGGAGACACCCGATGACCGCGATTATGATGCAGGGCGCAGGCTCCAATGTCGGCAAGTCTCTTCTGGTGGCGGGTCTGTGCAGGGCGGCCCGCCGGCGCGGGGTGTCGGTGGCGCCGTTCAAGCCGCAGAACATGTCGAACAACGCCGCAGTCACCTCTGACGGCGGAGAGATCGGCCGCGCACAGGCGCTGCAGGCTGTTGCCTGCGGGGTGCCCCTCCATACAGACATGAATCCGGTCCTGCTAAAGCCGGAGACCGATGTGGGCGCTCAGGTCGTGGTGCAGGGCAAACGCATCGCAACGGTCAAGGCGCGGGACTACGCCAAACTCAAACCGCAATTGATGGCCAGCGTCCTTCAGAGCTTTGATCGTCTCAGAGCCGCATATGATCTGGTGATCGTCGAAGGCGCGGGCAGCGCCGCCGAGGTCAATCTGCGTGCCGGAGATATCGCGAACATGGGCTTTGCCTGCGCAGCGGATGTGCCCGTGGTTCTGGCTGGTGATATCGATCGGGGCGGGGTCATTGCGCAGATGGTCGGTACGCAGGCCGTGTTGCCCGATCAGGACAACGCACAGATCGTGGGTTTCCTGATCAACAAGTTCCGCGGGGATGTTAGCCTGTTTGACGACGGCTACCGGATGATCGCGGAGCGTACGGGATGGCAGGGCTTCGGCGTGCTGCCTTATTTCCCTGATGCGTCCAGACTGCCCGCCGAAGATGCGCTTGATCTGCCGACGCGCTCTGGCGGGCGCGGGTTCAAAGTGGTCTGCCTTGGTCTGTCGCGGATCGCCAATTTCGACGATCTTGATCCACTTGCTCAGGAAGAGGGCGTGGACCTGACCGTCCTGCGGGCGGGCCAGCCGATCCCCGGCGATATCGATCTGGTGATCATCCCGGGCAGCAAATCCACCCGCGGGGATCTGGCCTATCTGCGCGCGCAGGGCTGGGACACCGACCTGCGGGCCCATGTGCGGCGGGGCGGATGCGTTCTGGGCATTTGCGGCGGCTATCAGATGCTGGGGCAGGTGGTGCGCGATCCCGCAGGTGTCGAAGGGCCTGCTGGCGAGGATCGGGCGCTTGGGCTTCTGGATGTCACCACGGAAATGACCGGCGATAAACGTCTGACCCAAGTGCGTGCGACCCATGTGGCCAGCGGCATTGAACTGGAAGGCTACGAAATCCACATCGGCCGCACGGACGGGGCGGACCGCCTCCGTCCTTTTGCGATGGTTGATGGCGCACCCGAAGGGGCCGTTTCTGCGGATGGTCGGATCATCGGCAGCTATCTGCACGGGATGTTCACGGACGATGCCTTCCGCGCGGCCTTCCTCAAGGGCTTTGGCGTGCAGTCCGGCCAGTTGAACTACGGGCAGGTGGTGGAACAAACCCTTGATGCACTGGCCGACCACATGGAGACCCATCTGGATGTGGACGGCCTCTTGGCGCTGGCCCGTTAACCCATCAGGTAGATCAGCGCGCTGACGGTAAAGAACGACATCGTTGTCGTGAATACCAGCGTGGTCGCGGTGATGCTCTCGATTCCGTAGCGCTGGCCACAGATCGGGTAGCTCGACAACATCGGCACCGAGGCAAACAGCGCCGCCCCCAGCATGTAGACCGGATCGGCCATGGGAAAGGCCAGCATCCCCAGCGTCACCAGCAGGGGGTGCAGGATCAGCTTGCCCACGGTGATCATCGAGGTTTCGACCGAAATCGTCTTGATCGGGAAATTCGCCACGGTCCCGCCGACCACGAACAGGGCGACCACAGGGGCGGTGGCGGTCAGATAGCCCATGACGGTCTGGATGACCTCGGGGATCGGAATGCCTGTGAACCGCAGGAGCAGACCAATGCCCAAGCCAATGAAAATCGGGTTCTTGTAGAGCCCCATAATCGCCTTGGCGAAGGCGCGGTGGAATTTCTCTTCGGGGTAGGCGCCTGCATCCGCGATGGCCAGCGCCAGCGGGATCACGACCATGTTCTCGACGATCATTGCCCATGCCAGAATGTCGAAAGCGGCCTCTCCGACGACCAGCGCGGCGATTGGATAGCCCATGAACCCGCTGTTCGAATTCGACATCCCCAAGGCATACATCGCGCTGGCGGCAAAGCCGTTTCCGCGCAGGGTATGCATGACAAAGATACCGGCCATCAACAGCAGCAGCGAGGCCCCGCCATAGACCAGCATGAAGTGCCAGTTCAGCGCGGCGGCCCCTTCGCGGTTGACCGCGCCCGCGATCATCACCGGCATACAGATACGCAGAACAAAGGTGCCCAGAGCTTTGGGGACATCGCGGCTGAGGTATCCCGATTTCAGGCTGACAAAGCCCGTTGCGATCAAAAGGTAAATCGGTGTGGTGATCGCGAGGATACTGAGCATCGGTCGAATAGCTTTGTCAGGAAAGAGGTTGCCTTACTGATGGGCGATCTCGCGCCGCGCTGCAAGGGGGCGCACGCGCTAGCTCTTGCATTCTGCCTAGTGCAGTCGTTCAGTCCCAAGGACGGTGCGGACCTGCATAGGAGAGAGGCAATGGCGGAAATTCTGGTTCTCGGGGCCGGGATGATCGGTGTGTCGACGGCGCTCGCGTTTCAGGAACGGGGTCATGCGGTGACTTTGCTGGACCGCCGCGCAGCGGGGCAGGAAGCCAGCTATGGCAATGCCGGATATATCAGTGCCGACAGCGCCGAACCCTATCCGCTGCCGCGCAACCTCGGGACTTTGGTCGCGTTCGGGCTGGGGCTGCGCAATGATGTGACCTATGATCTGGGGGCGGCTTTGCGGATGGCGCCTGCGCTCTGGCAATATCTGCGGCACTCGCGTCCCGACCGGCTGCGGCGTCAGGCGCAGCATTTTGCAGAGATGGCCGCGCAATCCACTGCAGCCCACGAACGACTGATACAGGCAGCTGGCCTTGGCAATCTGGTCCGGCGCTCGGGCTATTACGAAATCCGCCGCGATCCCCGTCTGGCCGAAGGCTATGCCAAGGACGCCTTGCGCATGGCAGCTGACTTCGGTCTTCGTCCGGAGATCCTGACCGGTGCGGATTTGTGCAAGCGCGAACCCGCGATCAGGTCCGAAGTGGGCGGGGCCATCTGGTGGCCTGACACATGGCTCTGTGCGGATCCGGGGGCGCTGACCAGCGGATATGCCGATCTGTTCTTGTCCCGCGGGGGGCGTTGGGCGACTGGGGACGCTGTCAGTCTGCGGCAGACCCAAGGGGGCTGGCAGGTCCAGTCCGACGAAGGCCCCGTGACCGCAGAGCATGTGGTCATCGCCCTAGGGGCATGGTCCCCAGCGTTGCTAAAGGGGTTCGGCTACAAGGTGCCCATGGTCTACAAGCGCGGCTATCACGCCCATTTCGACGCGCCGCAGGGGCTTGGGGCCTCGATCATGGACGGGGACAATGCGGTTGTTCTGACCGGTATGAACAAGGGTCTTCGGCTGGCCACTGGTGCTGCGCTGGTGGATATGAATGCGCCCGCCGATACGCGCCAGATCACCCGAGGGGCCAAGGGCGTGGCCGATATCATAGAGTTGGGTCCGCGGATCAAGGAACCCCAGTGGTTCGGCACGCGCCCCTTTATGCCCGACATGTTGCCAGTCGTCGGCGCGGCCCCGAGACACAAGGGGCTGTGGTGCCATTTCGGGCACGGGCATCTGGGCTTTACCAAAGGCCCTGCGTCGGCCGACCTCTTGGTGCAGGCATTCGAGGGGCACAGCTCTGGTTTGCTGGACGCGATCAGCCCAGCCAGAAAATACGCACTTGGGGGGCTCTAAGCTGCTGAAACCCCCCAAGCATTTACAGAACTGCGAAAATGTGGACTGGTTTTCGGAGGGTGGGCCGTGCTAAGGACCAAATTGCATACCATCGCATACCGAAAGTTGTTCCATGTTTAACGGTCCCGTTGCACGCACCTCATTGACCCTAGCTGTTGGCACGACGGGGGCCTTTGCCCTCTCTGCGGTCGGGTTTCCGGCGGCACCGCTGGTGGGGGCGGCGCTCGCGACCTCGGCACTGGCCTGGAGCGGCGTGACCCTGCATTTGCCCAACCGTCTGCGCGATGCGGGCTTTCTGGTGATCGGAACCTCTCTGGGGTCCGGCTTTCGCCACGAGATGCTGGATCAGATCGGCGGCTGGGCCCTGAGCCTGACCCTGCTATGCGCGTCTATCTATGTCACAGTGGTCGCCAGCCAGTTTGTCCTGATGCGGGTGTTTGGCAAAGACGACGAAACAGCCCTTCTGGCCAGCTCTCCGGGGACGTTGTCCCTTGCGCTGTCCATGGCAGTGAGTGGGCGCGGGGATGCGACGACCGTGCTGATCCTGCAATGTATGCGCCTGCTGATCCTGTCGGCGGTGATCCCCTTGGGGATGCTGCTGCTCGGGGTCGAGGCGGGAACGGCGACCGGCCCGACCGAGGTGCTGCCGCCCTTGGAATTGATCGGAACACTGGTGGTTGGGGCGGCTGTCGCGTGGGTCATCGCCCTGCGCGGGTTTCCGGCGGCCTATCTGCTGGGGGGCATGATGACCAGCGCGCTGGCCCATATCACGGGCGTGGTACACGGGTTGCCGCCCGCGTGGCTGATCTTCGCGGGGTTCTGCGTGACAGGCTCTGTGATGGGGGTCCGTTTTACAGGCATTCGTCCGGCGGACATCCTGCGCCTGTTCTCGGCCAGCGCCGCGAGCGTTGGGGCTGCGGCGCTGATCTCGATGGGGTTTGCCGGGGTGGCCTCGGCCGTGACGGGCTTGGCGTTCGGCCAAGTCTGGGTTGCCTATTCCCCCGGCGGTGTCGAGGCGATGGCAGCCATCGGTCTCGCTCTGGATTTTGACGGGGCCTTTGTCGCGGTGCACCACCTGTGCCGGATCGCCTTCTTGATGGCGCTGATCCCGTGGAGGGTGCGGCGTCTGCCCCGAGGGGATTAGGCTTCGCGCTTGGAGATCTGTTCCGCGTAGGCTTCGACCACGGTCCGCAGGCGCCATGCGGCCCACATGCTCATGCAGAATTCTTTGTTATCCTTGCCCAGTTTGTTCGAATGGGCGATGGCGGTTGTGGCGCTGGCTGCGATAGGTTGCTGCATCAAAAGTCTCCAATCCAAGCCGGCGATCACTTTGGGCCGGGGATACACAGACATCGGTGGGGCGCACCGATGAAACCAATTTGTAAGCTTAATGATACATTAACCTACCCTTTCGGGGTAGCAAAAAGTTAACGGTTAAGTCGAAAGTGAAACCGGTTGCACGGTATTTCGGCAACCCCTGCGGGTGGGGGTAATCTCTGGGTTGGGGGTGCGCAAAAGCAACTCCCGCAGGGATAGAGGCCTGCGGGATTTGGTGTGAATCGTTTGTTTGGCTTACAGGGCGATGCCGCGCGCGGTGTTGTCCAGGAACTGCGCCAGCTTCTGCCGGTCCAGGGGTTTGAGCAACAATTCGATGTCGAGCGTTTTGCAAGTTTGTCTTAGGTCAGGTGACCGGTCTGCCGATATGATCGCGCAGGGAATGCGGCCCAGACTGTCGCGCACGGCGCAGTAAAGCTCTGTCCCCGACATGCCCGGTCCCAACTGGTAGTCTAGGAGCAGCACGTCCGGCGAGATTTGCAGTACCGACAGCAGATCGAGGGCAGAGGGGGCATCCTCGGCCTCGATCACGTTCACGCCCCAACTCTCCACAAGGATCGAGATGGCGCGGCGCAGTTGCGGGTCGTTCTCGACCAGCAGAACGATCAGGCCCGATTGCGCCAGACCCACCGGACGGGTGGGGCGGCGGGACGGGGTGAGGGCGGGCTCTGCCTCGCCTGCCACAGGCACGTTCACCAGAAAGCAACTGCCGCGCCCGACCTCGGACCACAGGCCCAAGGGATGGCCCAGACGGGCGCAGGCGCGTTCCACGATGGCAAGGCCAAGCCCCAGCCCTTCGTTCGCGCTGGCCTTGGTATCAAGGCGTTTGAACTCTTCGAAAATGGCGCTCTGGTCTTCTTCGGGGATGCCGACACCGGTATCCCAGACCTCGATCCGGGCCGATCCGCCGTTGCGGCGCACACCCACCAGCACGCGGCCCTTGGGGGTGTAGCGGATGGCATTCGAAATCAGGTTGCGCACGATCCGGCGCAGGTAGGACGGATCGCTTTCGACCATCAGGTTGCTATCGACGATGCACAGATCCAGCCCTTTGCGGTTCGCGTGGATCGTCATTTCGTCGCGCAGGGGCGACAGGATCTCGCGCAGGGCAAATCGGCGGATATCAAAGCTGAGGCCGTCGGATTCCAGCTTGGAAATGTCCAACAGGGCGTCAATGATCTGTTCAGCGCCGGTCAGGGCCGTTTCGGCCTTGGACAGGACGGCCATATCGTTCTGGCAGGTGGCCTTGTCCGCCAGCGACGAGATGAACAGCTTCGCCGCCGACAAAGGTTGCAGCAGGTCGTGGCTGGCCGCCGCGACAAAGCGGGACTTTGACGCATTCGCGCGTTCGGCGGCGGACAGGGCATCCTCGAGTTCCAGTGTGCGCTCCATCACCCGCTGCTCGAGGATTTCGTTAAACTCGTACAGCTTTTGCGCGGCTTCGCGTTCGGCGGTGACATCGGTGCAGGAAATCACAAAGCCCTGATCCGGCATCCCGCGGCCAAAGATCTGCAGGATCATGTTGTCGCGCTTGACCTCGAACGAGATCGGGAACTTCGGCCCTTTGGCCATCGCCCACCGCAAGAAGCTGATACGGTCCATGCCGCGGCTGAAACGGACGTCATCCCCGAGCCGTTCCAGTAGCCCTTCAAACGAGGCACCGATGGTCAGGCGGCGGACGGGCACGGACAGCAGGTGGCTGATTTTCTGGTTCCAGCCCACGAGTTGCCCGTTCTCGTCAAAGACGCAGACCCCTTGGTTCAGGTGGTCCAGCGTGGCGCGGATCATGCGGGTCTGCTTGTCCTTCAGGCGGGCGCGTTCCTGACGCTCCATCCGCATGATGTCGGTGACATCGGTTTGCAGGACCACGGTGCCGCCGTTGCTGGTGCGGTGCTCTGACACTTGCAGCCAGCGGTCGCCAGTCAGTTCGACGTTGAACATGACGTGGTGGTCTTTGTGGCGGCGGATGCGGCGGGCGCACCAGCTGTCGGCGGTTTCCTCGGTCGGCAGGGCCAGCTGCGCGGATACCGCGATGTGGCGCACATATTCCTCGAACGACAGGCCCGGTTTCAGAAAGGACTGCATGTTCCTGAAATCGCGACAAAAACGCGAGTTCGACATGACGAGGTTGTCTTCGGGGTCAAAGAGGGCAAAGCCCTCGGACACCGTTTCGATTGCATCTGCAAGGTTGCGGCGGGCGGCTTCGGTTTCCGCGTGGGCCTTGGCCAAGGCTGCGTTGGAATCGTGCAGCAGTTCCAGCGTGCTTTCCAGTTCCAGCGTGCGCTCGCGGACCCGCTTTTCCAGCAGGGCGGCGCGTTCGAACTGGGCATAGGCCGCGTTCGACTGGGCCGTGCCGTATTCGACGCGGCTCATGAGGGCCTGTGTGATCTTCATCAGCTTTTCATTCTGGCGTTCCAGACTGTCAGCAGGATTGATCAACGACATCAGGCTACCTCGTTGTCGGTGGGGGGATAGATGGCCACCCCGGTCAGCGTTTGGTTAACGTGCAAAGCACCGAACTGTTCACCATACGTTGAAAACCCGATCACGCGGTTCTCAGATAAGAGCGCCGAGACCTCGCGGGTCTTCTGGCGCTGGTCTGCCGCGATCCGCCGCAAGAGGCAGTCACAGCCGAGGATCAGGTCGGGCTCTTGCTCTGCGCTGAGCTTTCCGAGGCCTTCTCTCAGGTTCTCGACGATGTCGTGATGTTCCGCCAGCGTCAAGACCATGCCCTCGTTAATCGCGGAAAAGAACACCAGTTCCCCGTGCTCGTTGACACGCTGGATGGCGCGGACGTGGTGGCTGTCGCCAAGGCGAACAACCACCGGATGTTCCGCAAAGGTAAAGGGGTCCAGCTGGTTCGGGTCTTTGCCCAACAGACGCGCGTATTCTGCGGCGGCGGGCTCGGCGTTGATTTCCTGAACCGTGCGGGCCTCGGGGTTGGCGGCGGTGACCACCATGCGCATCTCGGTGGGGGCCAGATTGTCGTGGCTGAACACTTTGACAGGGCAGGCGCTGCGGACCAGCGCCAGCACGGCGGCGTGCTCCATGATCTCGCCATTGTGGCTGAGCCATGTTTGCTTGAAGTTCACCCCATCCCCCGCAGAGCCGCCGAACAGCGGCATCGGCCCGAGGCCTGAGGCCAGCGTGGTGGTCAGGTTCTCTTCGCTCATGGACAGACCGTCCACCAGCAGAAAGGCGAATTCGTGGGGGCGATCAGGGGCCGCCTGCGCCAGTGCGATCCTCTGCTGGATCAGCGTGTCGATGATCTGCTGGTCCTCGGCCAGATTGAGAAGATCCAGCGCATAGGTGACGGACGTGAAATAGCGGGCGGGGAAGCCGACGCAGATGATCTGCCGCTCCTCGTAGCCGTCCGCGCCCAATTCTCCTGCGGTGGTACACCCCAACACATCGGACCCTTCGAAGGCACCTGAGGCGTCTTCGATCAACTGTTTAAAATCCGCACAGGGAGCAGCAAACAAGCACACAAGCGCAAAGGGCTCGTCTCCCAGCTGGCCTCTGATCTCCTCCATCAGATTGGGCTGGTCGCACGCCACTTGCGCAACACGCATCGCTTTCTTGTCAGCGGTCTCCTCCCTGGCGAAGCGTGGTGGCGCTTCGTTCACTCGACCGGTGTCCTCTTACATATTTGCCCGAGGATGGGCGATTACTCTGTGGTTGGCAAGACCCTGTTAAAGTTGGCCTCCTGGGCAATCAGAACCGCCTGAGTCCTACTATGTACACCGAGCTTTCGCATGATCGCGGTGACGTGTGCCTTGACCGTGGTTTCAGCGATCGACAGGTCGTAGGCGATCTGTTTGTTCAGCTTACCTTCGCAGATCAGATTGAGGATGCGGGCCTGCTGGTTGGTCAGGGTCGACAGCCGCTGAAGGGCGTCTTCCTGGTTGCCGCTGTCCCCATTCTGGCCGTTGGGGTCGATGTAGCCTTCGGGCACGAAATGCTGTCCGGCTTTGACCGCGTCATAGGCCATCTGGAACACTGCCCGCTGTGCCTGTTTGGGGACAAAGCCATTGGCCCCCGCCTGCAGCGCGCGGCTGATCATGCGGTTGTCCGACATGGACGAGGCGATGACGATTGCGGCTTTGGGGGTGGCGTTCCGCAGTCGGATCAGACCGTCCAGCCCGTTCACGTCGGGCAGGTTCAGGTCCAGTATAATCATCCCGATCTTGGGGTCGGCGGCGACGGCCTCTAGGGCAGCTTCCAGAGTGCCCGCGGTGTGGATCTCGCCGAAACTGGCGATGGACCGCAGTGTCAGCGTTAACGCATCACAAAAGAGAGGGTGGTCGTCGACGACCAGCGCATTTCCGGCTGTGATCTGAGTGGTGGCGCGTTGCTGCATGAATCTGTCCTCTGGTTCCTCGATTGAGGATAGCCGCTTTTCGCAAACTGCTTCTGTTACCAAAAAGTCTAATACCGCGGGGAACTTTGGGTCGCCAGCCCGTCAGCGACGGAACGTAAAAAGGCGCCCGGTCTGACCGGACGCCTTCTTGGTACCTCGGGGGAGGTAGGGGATTAGTTGGCGGACGCCAGCTGCTTGGGCAGCTTGAATGTCCAGACCATGCCACCCTGGTTCAGGTAGTTGACCTTCTTGGCCACTTCACCACCCCAGAGCGGAACCGCGCCACCCCAGCCGGAGACGACCGAAACGTACTGCTCGCCTTCCATTTCCCAGGTGACGGGCTGACCAACGATGCCCGAACCGGTCTGGAACGACCACAGCTCTTCACCGGTTGCGTCATCCAGAGCGATGAACTTGCCTTCGGGGGTGCCAAAGAACACCAGACCGCCAGCGGTGGTCATCACGCCGCC
>CAXQKF010000082.1:0-4131 GCA_964224285.1 Donghicola sp.
GCGTCCAGATCTACCAGAGCCTTCTGGAAGAACTCGGGGCCACCCAGACCCAGAACAACGGTTTCAAAGACAGTGGCGTCCTGCCATGCCTGACCACCGTGCGCGAGCGGGGTGATGCCAGCGGCCTGCAGTTTGTCTGCGGCTGCGTTGAACTCTTCCCAGGTGGTGGGCATTTCGATGCCGTTGTCGGCCAGCACCTGAGCGTTTGCCCAGATCCAGTCAACGCGGTGTACGTTTACAGGCGCGGCACACCAGGTGCCTTCGCACTTCATGTGCTCTGCGATGGCTGCGGGCAGCACGTCAGCCCAACCGTTTTCCTCTGCAACGGTAGAGATGTCCGACAGAACGCCCTCTTCGTACCATTCCTGAATCGCGGGGCCTTTCAGCTGAACCGCTGCGGGCGCGTTGCCCGACAGAACGCGGGCACGCAGAGCGGTCATCGCCGCGTCACCGCCACCGCCTGCAACGGGCATGTCGGTCCAGGTGCCGCCAGCATCCTTGAATTCCTGCTGCAGAACAGCAACCGACTTGGCTTCGCCGCCCGATGTCCACCAGTGCAGAACTTCTGCCTGAGGTTCAGCGGTCGATGTGGTTGCGAGTGCGCAAAGAGCCGCGGTTGCGGCTGCGAATACGGTATACTTCATGGTGTCCTCCCTTGGCGCCCCATGTCGTTCGGGGCGTGAAGTGCACAAATTCTTGCCCTCCCATGCATCATGCGCAAGGCCGCCACACGGCTACTGCATGACATTTCGAGAGCCTTTGTTACCGTTTGTTACCCAAGACACAGCCATTTTGTTACAAAGCGTTACGCGCACCCCGTATGTTCAGCTAGACACGCGCCCAAAGGCCCGCCATTTTCGCCCCCCAAGCAGGGAGAGACCCCGAAATGACGATACCCCGTTTGCTCGTTGTCGATGATGACACCGAACTTCGCGAGATGCTGACCAGGTTCTTTCAGGGACAGGGGTTTGCCGTGTGCCCTGCCGCAACGGGTGTCGAAATTGCCGCCGCGATGGAGCGTTTCCGGATCGACCTGATCCTACTTGATGTCATGCTCGGGGACGAAAGCGGGTTGGACCTGTGCACCCAACTGCGCACCGAACAGGATGTGCCGATCATCATGGTGTCCGCGCTTTCCTCGGACAATCAGCGGATGCAGGGCTATGCGGCGGGGGCCGATGACTATGTGGCCAAACCGTTCAACCCCGATCTCTTGGCCGCCCGCGTCAAAGCCGTCCTGCGCCGCGGCAACCGCGCGGCCTCACTGACCTACCGCCGCTCTGCGGGCACCTACCGGTTCGAGGGCTGGTCGCTGGACGCCCGCACCGGCGAGGTTCGCGCGCCCGGTGGCTATCTGGTCTCCCTGTCCCGCCGCGAGGGCGCGCTGCTCAAGGCCCTGCTTGCCAACCCGATGATCCCGCTGAAACGCGAGGAAATCGCCGAGGCTCTGGACCCCGACCGCGATCCCCAGAGGGTGATGGACGCTGCCGAGGGCCGTGCGATCGACGTTCTGGTCGGTCGCCTGCGGGGCAAGCTGGAAACCAACCCCAAAGACCCCAAGCTGATCCGCACCGAGCGCGGTGTCGGCTATGTGCTGGCCTGCGAGGTCGCGCAGGAATGAATTTGTTCCCCACTCTTCAGGCCAAAACCGTCAGCTGGATTCTGACGGGCACTTTGGCTGGCCTGATCACGGGGGCCCTATGGAATGGCAGCCAGCAGGCGTGGGAACGCTATCTGGATCACGCCGAATACACGGGGCAGCAGCTCTATGGGGCGCTCCAGAACGGTGCACCCCTGCCCGCCGAGCTTTTTGCAGTCGAAGTGACGCGCCCGCCCCGCGGGATCGGACGGGTCACCGAAGCCTCGATCCTGCAAAGCCTGTGGGACGAGGATTTCGGCGGCGCCCGTTTGTTGGTGCAGGTGCACGACCCCGACCTGAGCTACACCCTGACCGACCTGCCCCCGTTCTCGACCCCGCCACAGCAGCTGGGGGCGATGACGCGCAAGATGGCGCGGCTGTGCGGGAACCCGACGCTCTATGCGCGTCCCGACGGCGGGAACTGGATCCGGATCACCGGCCCCTCTGTCTGGTCCTGCGAGGCCGCACCGAATGATCTGCGCCTGCCGCTGGGGCTCGGGTTCCTGCTGTTGATGGTCACGCTGCTCAGTCGCAGTACCGAGGTCACGGGCCGTCTGGGCCGCTTGGCCCGCATCTTTGCCAAGGGCGGCGCTGGTGGCTCTGCCATGCTGCCCACCGAAGGCCCGTCAGAGCTGAACGAAATCGCCGTGGCCCTGAACACCTCGATCGCCAAGGAGCGGGAGGCGCTGGAAAAACGCGCCGAGGTTCTCTCCGCGATCAGCCACGATCTGGGCACCCCTGCGGCCCGCCTGAAACTGCGGACAGCCCTGATCGGAGACCCGACCCTGCGCCAGAAAATGGAGGGCGACATCGACCAGATGATCGCCATGGTCGAAGGCGTTTTATCTTTTACCCGCACGGAGTTAGACGCCGAAGTTTCACAACAGATTTCCCTGACCGCTCTGGTTGAGGCCATCGTTGACGACTACGAGGATCTGGGCCGACGCGTGACCCTCGCGCCTTTGGCGTCGGACCTCCCAGAGACGCGCCATTCCGTCTTTGGTGTGACCCCGCGCGACACCGCGTTGCCCGAGCCCCGTGCCAACCTGCGCGAAGCCCAACGGGTGCTGGTGGTGGCGCGGCCCCTGGCCCTGCAACGGGCGATCACCAATCTGGTCGAGAACGCGCTCAATTACGGACGCCGCGCCACGGTCCGCATCGAAAGCAGCGCCGACGAAGTGGCTATTCTGGTCGAGGACGCAGGCGGATCGGGGATTTCCGCACTGGAGATGGGCGAATTGATCGCCCCCTTCCGCCGCGGCGCGAATGCGGGACGGGCTGCGGGTAACGGCTTGGGGCTGAGCATCGTGCAGACGGTCGCCCGCCAGCACAACGGTTCCCTGACCTTTGAGGAAGGTGCCGAGGGGCTGGTGGCCCGTCTGACCTTGCGGCGGGAATAAATCCCGACATCTGCGCTGTTTGGCGGGCGGAGGGACGCTCCGCGGGGGGTATTTTAACCAAGATGAAAGCCGAAGCGCGCCAGACCCCATGGCAGGGCTTGCAAGCGGCGGTCCGGCCTGCCACTGAAGTCCCCGCAAGTACAAAGGAAGTGACATGTCTGTGCGCAAAATCATCATTGATACCGATCCCGGACAGGATGATGCCGTGGCGATCCTGCTGGCGCTGGCCAGCCCCGAAGAGATCGAGGTTCTGGGGATCACCGCTGTGGCGGGGAATGTGCCCTTGGCGCTGACCCAGAAGAACGCGCGGATTGTTTGCGAATTGGCCGGACGGACCGATGTGCCGGTCTATGCGGGCTGTGATGCACCCTTGAGCCGGCCTTTGGTGACGGCGGAACATGTGCACGGCAAGACCGGTCTGGATGGGCCTGATCTGCCGGATCCGGTGATGGCGCTCGCGGAGGGGCATGGGGTGGATTTCATCATCGAGACCCTGCGTGCGGCCCCTGCGGGGACAGTGTCCCTATGCCCTTTGGGGCCGCTGACGAATATCGCAGAAGCGTTTAACAAAGCGCCGGATATTACTGAAAAGGTTCAGGAAATCATCCTGATGGGCGGTGCCTATTTCGAGGTTGGCAACATTACCCCCGCGGCGGAGTTCAACATCTATGTGGACCCAGAAGCCGCCAAGATCGTGTTCGGTTCGGGCTGTCCGATCACCGTTGTGCCGCTGGACGTGACCCACAAGGCGCTGGTGACCAAAGAGCGGAACGACGGGTTCCGTGCCCTCGGGACCAAGGTTGGTGTGGCTGTCGCCGAGATGACCGATTTTTTCGAGCGGTTCGACAAGGAGAAATACGGCTCGGCGGGAGCGCCGCTGCATGATCCTTGTGTGATCGCCTATCTGATCCGGCCAGAGCTGTTCACTGGTCGCCGGATCAATGTGGAAATCGAAACCAGCAGCGAACTGTCGCTGGGAATGACCGTTGCCGATTGGTGGCGCGTGACAGATCGTGCGCCGAATGCCATGTTTATGGGCGACGTTGACGCGCAGGGCTTTTTCGACCTGCTCACAGAAAGGTTGGCCCGTCT
>CAXQKF010000083.1:0-10025 GCA_964224285.1 Donghicola sp.
CAATCGTCTTGGTGAGGCCCGCATACTCGACCAAGAGACTGGCGGCCGTGGTTGCGACGAATGTAGCCGCGGTTGTCAGCCCGCCGCCCTCCGGTGTCCAACCGGGCGTGTCACCCTTTTCGCTTTCGCTGATGAGCGTGTCGTCAGCGATCGACAGCGTGTCGTTTGCTTCAGAGAGGCGGCCGGGCCCGCTGTTGCCGGTGATGATGAGCTTGGGCCGGCTACCGCCGCCGCCCATGGGAAACTGATTAGCCATTGGTCACCGCCACGACACCGGCCGCGTCGAAACGAACGAACACTTTCGCCGCGCCGGCAACATCCCCGAACCAATCCGACAGGTTGTCAGCTGTCAGAATGCCAGTCGAGTTGAGCCGCAGCGATCCGTCGTTGGTCGTCGGTGTGGCACCGGACGTCACCATGACCTTGCACTGTGAGCCGCCTGCGTTGTGAACACCGGACGGATAGTCCGCGACTGCTTGCCATTGGCCCGCGGCGCAGAGAACATCGAGATAGGCCATTGTTGCCTCCTTTGGGTGTGATGGATGGAGCCGCCCTTAGCGGCGGATGATTGTGGCGACGCGAGCCGCCCCGGCGGTGAGGAAATAGAAGGCGATGACGGCCTGCCCGATATCGGTTTCGTATTCACCCAGGCCGTCAGTGGCACCGAGGCCGAGGACCTTGTCCCAGACAATGAGCTTCCACAGGTAGATGATGAAAGGCACGGCGAAGGCCGCTTGAATTGCTGCCGGGATCCAGCCGCCCGAAACCAGCACGTCGCGTCGCGCGCGCAAGGCCTCAATGCGCTGCTCCGCCGCGATCCGCTCGGCGTCTGTCGCGGCGATGGCTTTTGCCTCGTAAGCATGTGCCAACTGCTTGATGACGCCGCCAATGGTGATCGCTAGGCCGGGGATCATCAAAACATGACCCGAAGCGCGCGGCGCGCCTTGCTCGCCCAGTACCACCCGAGAGCGCCCAGCCCGATCAGAGCGCCGGTGAGAGCCTCGACCATCGCAGGGTGAGTGATCTGGTCAGCCACGTCCTGCGGTAGCCACCCGCCCGCGACCAGACGCCCTGCGATCATGTAGAGCGCGATCCTAACGAATACGATTGCCTCATCCATTGGTCATCTCCTGAGATTTCGCGGCATAGGCATCCGACCGGTGCCGGTTGTGTGCCGACTGCGCGATGAAAAGGATGGCGAGAACGACCGCCATCGCGACGATGCCGTAGACGGCAACATCCGGAAGCTCGGCCAGAACGGATGCACCCCCTGCCCCGCCGGACCCAGCCGCCGCAGCCGTGCCCTGCTTGGCCTTCTTGGCGGCGGGCTCGACCTGAGCCTCGACCGCCGCCCGGTCACGGGTGTACATCGCCACCGCCTCTGCCTCGATGCCGGCCACCCGCCGGGACCAGCCGCGCCCGAAGGTCGAGAAGGTCCGCAGGCCCCGCAGGAAGCCCATTCGGGCGGCACAGGCGATTTGGATGGCCTCTACCCCGTTCCGGCAGTTCAAAGCCGCCGTCAGCGTCTGGTTGCCGATCTTGCCGTCGACAGAGACGCCCAAGCCTTTCTGCAACCATTTAGCGCCGCGCCGTGGCCCCGAGTTGACGCCGCCGTCGTAGGCAACGAGATCCATCCCGTCGGGCAGCGCGTCCCCCTTCACGGCGTCCCAATAGTTCCGGCGATAGATCAGGGCCGCCTCTTTGCGGGAAAGGTCTCGAACCTCTTGCTTGGACACGGCGCGGCCACGCCACTTTGCCAACGTCGCCCGGGTGATGCCCATATTGGTCGCACCGCCAGGATCGCGCGGATGATCGACGTAGCCGCCCTCATGCTTGAGCGTGATGGCAAAGCAGGCCGGGAAGTTCTTTCTGCTCATTGGGGTCTCCCATGAAAAAGCCCGGCACATTGGCCGGGCTGTCTGATGCAAATTGTTCTCGCTGCTATCGATCGAGACCATCTCGGTTGTTTCGAAAGGCAAGCGAAGCGAGCAAGATTGCGAGGATGTACTTGGTGGCGATGATCAGCGGCCGGGGATCCAGGTCCAGGTTGCGGGCAAATCCAGTGACGAGGATAGACAGGCCCAAAAATGCCGAAGCCACCGCCGACACCCTGCCGATTCCGCCGCGGCGCGCGCTTTGATGGGCAAGCCACCAGCTGGCGAGGACGCACAGCACTGAGCTGATGTTATTCTGGACGAGCAGGTCCGTCATTTGACCATCCCCCTGAGCAGAATGCGGCGGACGCCACGAATGGCTGCGATGCCCCCCTCGCCCATGACGAAGCCCGCAGCCGCGTAGGCCCAGACGCCAGCCCCGGTCAGGCCGTCGAGAACATGCCCGACCACACCGCCAAGAAAAATTGCACCCAATGCGCCTGCGAAGCCCTCGGTGATCCGCCTCCGCCAAGACGCCTCCGGCGCGAATATTGCCCGCACATAGGCCCCCGCCGCTCCGCTTACCATGAGAGCGGACAGGTTCTCCGGTGCCCTCTCAAGCAGAGAGGTCACATATTCCCAAAACGTCATTGCTGCTCCTCAGGGCAAACAAGGTGTCAGTCATCACACGATGACCAAAGTGCTGACTTGCTGCGGCCAGGCAGAGCGCTTGACACGCAGTGGCCGCATGCCATCAAGACAGAAACTCGATCTTGGACACGTAGATGTCGCCCTTCATCTCTGTGCGCGGCCGAGGCGTGTTGGTGCCGGGCGTACCTGGCGTCGTCACCCAATCAAACGCACAGAGGTACGCGTTGACCTTGGCCAGATCGGCCCCAACCAGCCGGTCAGCGCTCGTGCCAATGTAGTGCAAGGCCTGAGAATAGGATGCGCCTTCGTGGGCGTCCTTGTCGGTGTTTCCAAGCATCATGGTCCACATCGTGTCCGATGCGGAGAAAGGGATATCGACCTCGACCCAGCCCGAGTCCGCGATGTACTGGACTGTGTTGTGCGCGTAGATGCCGGCGTTGCCTGCACCCAGCTTGCCCAGAATGTCCGTGTGGTTCATTGCGTTGACCAGAGGGAACGCCCCGTCACCGCTATTCCCCGAACCGATCCGCGGCACCCCAGACAACTGCCCCTGAAGGTGCATTCCCAGCTTCGCCGTCTTTGAGAACGAAAGATCAACCGCTCGCATCGTCAGGCGCATGATGTGGTCGGTCATGTCAGTGACATTTGGATAGGCCACCTTATCTACGAAGGGGCCGGCACCATCATTCGCTGCCACGGGATGCCCCGTATCAAAAAACGTCTGCATGAGCAGATTCAGGTTTTTCACAACATTCAGATGGTTGTTGTCGTCTTCATACAGCGGCCGCGCCGGGCCGGTCCGGACCCAAGTGCCGGAAGCGAGGACATAGCGCCCGTGCTTTGCCGGGTCGATGTCATAACAAAAAGCGATGTCGCCGTCTGTGTAGGACCCGGCATTGGCGACCATATCGGAGTACCCACTGGCACCGCCGTCGGCCCCTGCAAAAGACCCATCTGGGGTCTCGTCGCCCAGTGCGATTTGCAATGCAGAGGTGCCGTCGAACGTTGCCCGCGTCAAAACGGCCGGCGTGGCCAGAGTGCCAATTGGCGTGCTGAAATACTTGTTCGTTTCAGCGTCAGTGGCCATCAGAGAGGTGTGGTAGACAGTCGGCATGGATTGATCCTATTGCTGCGCGCCCAATGCGGCGATCTGGTTCGCCCGAAGGCTGAAGAAGGTGAGCTGTTCGTCGTTGACCTCGACCGAGGTCGCCGGACGCGGCGGCCATAGCAGCGGAAACCAGCCCCCGGCGGTCAGGGGGCCGAACTCCAGCCGGTCACCGGCCTTCCAGGCCATCTGCCCAATCTGATCGTCCGACGCGTCCCCGGGGTAGTAACGGACTTGCCGAGCATCTCCGTCATTCAGGCCCGCCACCTCCAACGAAACACCCGCGAAATCGCCCTCCTGCCGGTCGAATGGAGCAATCAGGGTGAAGGCCGCCGAACTTGACAGGCTCGCCAGACCAACCGGGGAACATTGAAACGCGTAGGAGCTTGCATTGTCCTGCGTCAACGGAACGAATTCGATTGAACCGGAGGGCGCTTTGCCGCTCAGCCCCGTCGAGCCTAGGCGCACCCATCTGGCCCAAGCCGCATTCCAAGCATATCGACCAGCATTGGGCACGCTCGCGCCATCGTACCCGGTGGCGGAGGCGGCTAGGTGCGTGCCCGTGTCGTCATCCAATACCTCTGCCCCATCCCCGTCAGCGGAGACGACATCGGACTGAAGCTCGGTCCAAGTCGACCGGACGAGCAGTCCAGAGACCTGTGATGCAGCCAGCGCATCAACGCTGGCTGTGATCGTCGTCATCTCGGCATCGACAGAAGCCAGGCTGGTGTCGATCCCGTCAAGCCGGGCCTCAGTGGCGCTGATCTTGCTCTCTTTTTCCTCCATCCAGACACCAAGCTGGGTTGGATCAATCTGATGATCTGAGGATGGGGGATTGCCGACGGCAATGGTTTTTCCTGGCAGTGCAGCCATACTGCGTCTCCTGTTCAGAAGGCTTGAGGTATTACGGGACCGCGACGATTTCCGGCCCGGTTCCGGTGCCGGGTAGCGTGCCGTCGTCATCCGGTTTTCCGGACTGGTTGATCGGGACAACCCAATAGCTCTGGTTGCCCGCCGCCGGCGTCGGATCCGTGTAGCCGTCGGCATTTGACGGAATGCCGTATTCGGTATGGATCAGCGCAGCATCGGCGAAATCCGTGCTGTCCAGTGCGCGGTAAATGCGGGTCGCGTAATAGTTCGGGTCGTTCGGGGCAGTGAAGACCAGCTCGACATCAGATCCATTGAGCGTTGCAGTGAAATCCGCATGAGCTGCGGGCGGCGTGGAATTGGCCACGGCCTGTACTGCAATCGGCGCTCCTGGGGCCCAGTCCGACGACCTCAGCGCAGGGGTCCGGTTGCGGGTCTGGGCCTCATAGGTCTCGCCGTCCACCAGACCCGAGGTCAGCTGGTACGCCTGTTCGGCCGGCACATCGATGGTCAGCCAGTCGGACTCTCCACTTTTGCGGATCCGAAGCTGCTGTGTCAGGCTCGGGTCCTGATCATCCCACGACCACAGGATGCTCCCGCCGTCTTGAGCGGAGCCCGCCAAACCCGTCGGCACGGTGATCGTGTCGTCGTTTTCCACCTTGGCGAAGACCGGGCGGTCTGGCTCTTCGAGCGCGGCGACGAACTCGAAATCGTCGGCCTCGACCGAATTGGCCACGATGTCGAAGCTGATCCCACCTTCATTGCGCCAAAGTTCTCCGACTTCGAAGACAGCGTCGATCCCAAGCGCTTGCACACGAACGAAGCGATGGCCGCGCAGGAAATACCCCATGAGCCCGAGGGTGCCGCGGAACTGATACTTGGGCCGCTTTACCTTGGCGATCCGCTTGTTGAGCCGCGATGCCTGATTGTGGCTGCTGACCATGTAGAGCGAGGGCTCTTCGCGAACCTGTCGCTCGCCGCTCTCGATTACGTAGGGGGCCGACGGCGCTTCGCGCCAGTTGTTGTTCGGCTCGATATACTTGGCGGCGACCTCGGTTGGAGCATCGCGCCCCCAGCCTCCTTCGGTGAACTCGACTGACAGGAAATCTTCCTGGGTGAGCGTCACTGTCGGCTCGATATAGCGCCCGACGCGGAAGCCGACCTTGCCGTCGGCACGCTCATACATCCAGGCATCGCAGCCAGCTGCCAGTTGGGCCCGCTGGTCTTCGAACTCCTGGTCATCGGACAACTTGCCATCGAGCCGCCATTTCGGCTGCGTGCCACCATCACCATTTGTAACCACGACATCCGAAGCGTCGGCCTCGGCCGCGACTTCATCCCAGTCGACGCTCTGCCCCATGCCAAGGATCCAGTCGGCCAAGATCAAACCCGCGTTACGCGTGAACCCCGTCGCATCGGAACGCGGGTCGTAGATCGTGTCCTTCCCGTCGATGACGGGCGTATAGGCCCCCTGCCGCCCGGTCGGGTAGATGGCGCTGAATTGATCCTGAGGCGGTCGAGCTGCCCAGATATGCGCCCCCGTGAGGCCGGCGAAGTCGAACGCCGAGGTCACCTCCGCGAAACTGTTGACCAGCGTAGCATCGGCGGTTTGGCCAGGCTGGCCGAGGAAGGGACGAATGCGATACCAATTCGCCATCGGCGGCGTGATCACCGTGCCGTTGGCGTCCAGCTCAACTTCTCGCTCGTCGAGAAAGTGCGTCACGATCTGGTGACAGGAATGCGCGGCCAAGATCGGGCTGTAGTGCCGTTTCGCCCCGGCGGCCCCGGTGACCACATCTGCCACGGCATTGAAGCCGGTGAAGCCGAGCGGTCCGCCTTTGCGGCAGCGGCCATAGACCGTCTCAGCATAGCTGACAGGCTGTGCGAAATTGGCGAGTGTTGCAGATGGCTCCGGGACACTCGGGCGCGGCATGAGCGCTTGCGACAAGTACGACAAGCCGAGGCTCAGCAGGATGCGCCCGCCAAGCGTACCAAAGAACCCTGCACCGAGTGCACCTGCAGACACGCCAGTAAGGAATCCCGCCGATGCGACCGTGCCACCCAGGACGGCGGAGCCGGCGATACTGGCCGCGATACCCTGGATGAAACCGAGCACCGGCGGAGCAGCTTTGGCCTGCGTCGGCGCGGTCATCGCCGTAGAAGCGAGCAAAGACAGGATCAGGAGCTTACGCTTCATAGCCAACGCTCCAAAATGCCAGGACCTCTGCTACAGCGGGGGCAACGGTCGTTGTGCCATTCGGGCCTTTGCAGCCCCAGCAATCTCCGGTCCAGATCCCTCCAACAGGATGCCGCTCGTCCGGCAGCTTGATCAGACCCACATCACCTGCCCGCAGCTCATTGCCACGCCGAATCCCCGCTGGCGCGAACCTGCTATCCAGCGTCTCCACCGGCTGGCTGAAATAGCGCGTGGCGCGCTGGCACGAACCGGCGTCGTCATATGTGAACCGATCCCCAAACGCAGGATCCACCCCGCGCACGGTCTTGATCCAATCGCATAGGACCATGATGCAATCGGTCTCACCCCAGACGAACGGCGTGCCCATCCAGCGGTTCAGTTCAGCGTAAAGCGGTGTCATCCGAAGAGCTTCTCTTCCTCGAAATTCTCGGTCGGCATGAACGACAGAGACGGGTTTTCCGAACCGGCGAGCTTGGCATGACCTACCGTGTTGAGCGCAATCCTACGCGAGCTGCGCCTATCCTCGGTCCACGGCTCGAACCCTATGCTGATCCGCCGATCCCGCACACCCGACCCTGACAAGGTCATTGTCCTGATCGTGCGAGATGTGTGGAGTTCAGGAGCCAGAGACGGTGCCTGAAATTCTGACATCGCTCGAATTGGCTGGATGAAGAAGGTGATCGGGCGGTTCCAAACATATGCGACGCCGAGCTCACGCAGCCTCTCGATCACATCGAGATCCGAAGGATCCTGAACAAAGGACATCTCGATCGATCCCGCAGGCGCGATGCCATCAATGGCGCTCTGCAAGCGCGGAACACTGATCAGGGTCGAGCCGTACCAAGTCTTGCCAGTCACGTCTGTGAAAGTGCCGTCCGTCCCCATGATGAACCCGAAGTCGCCGTCAGTGGTGTTGATGTTGACCAAGTCGAGGAAACCGACCAATCGGTCTCGAGGGTTCCACTGCTCAATCGTCAACGTCATCGGCGCAGCACCTCCTGGAAGGAGACCGACACGACACTGTGATGGCTGGCGTCATAGGACGGGTCACCCTGCCCCTCGTCGCGAAGCTCGAAACGACCGAACGCCTGCATATGGATGATCCCCCCATCCGCGATCGCGGGCCGCAGCATCTGCACGCCAATGTCGTAGATCGTACCCGAAACCGGCTGCACCCAAGTCACCGTGAAAGGCCAGTCGTCGTGGCTCATGATCTGCCCCTCGACCGGTGCGATTCCACAGGGGCTGACATCAATCCGGAACTCCGTTGCGCCTGCCGGAACCGCCCCGACGGTCAACGCCATTGGGGTAAATGCAACCCCTTGGCCTGTTGCCATGTATTGACCGTTTCCAAAAGGCAAACCCGTGCGGGCGCGGGAACCAGCAGCGGTAGTCCAGCTGAACGCGACGGGATCGTTGATCCACATCCTGTAGATCCCGAGCCGTCCCTGCCCCTGGGCCTGAACTGCCCGCCACCGTCGGATCTGCGCCTGATGGAGGGGAAACCGAACATCCCCGATCCATCGCGGGAAAGCATTGACCACTCCGAGCGGGTTCCCTCCGATTGATACCCCCGCCTCCTGACCGCGCCATTCCGGTCGCCAGGTCATTCGCATATCCCGGACGAGCGCCCGCGGAACCGTGATGATCGGTCGTTCCATCAGCCTGTCGTTCCCCGTGCTTGATAGGCGGAGATGTTGCCGCCGAGGGCGCGCTGTTGTGACCTGGCCGCGGAAGTTGAAATCTGAACCGATTGCATTCCAGATTTCGCAAGCCATTCGGCTTCCAGCCCCGGGCCCAGGCGCACCTCAAGAACTCCGCCACCGGAGGCCTGACCCAGCTCGTGGTTTGGCGTGATGAAGCCGCTGGTAGATGGCGTGAAAAGCTCAGGGCCACGCTCGCCCGTAACGTAGGTTTTGCCAGCCTGAACCGGGCCACCATCAGCACGGAAGCCGCCGAAGATGCCGCTAATCAGAGAGCCGAAGATGCCGCCCCCGGAGCCGCGCCTCCCGCCGAAGATGTCGGACAAAGGCCCTTCGTTGAAGAGCAACGCCTCCAGAGCCGCCCGCTTGATCGCTTCGCCCAGACGCTTCATTGCTCCTTCACCGCCAGCGGCCATATCCAAGATCGCGGATTTCAGATCACCCTGCAGATCCTCCATGGCCCGCATGTGCTCCTTGGCCTGGTCGTATTCCGTGCTGAGATGGCCGATACTCTCCGCCTGAGCCTCGATCTCTTGGCGAAGCGTTTTCCCAGACGCCGTCAGAGTAGAGTCGACATCGACGCCAGCTTTCTTCGCGGCATCAAGCGCTCGATACTTGGTAGTCAGGACGGCGACCTCGGAAGAGGACTTCCCGAGCATCTCGATCTGACGCTGCATGTTTTCAAGCTGCTGCCGCCCAGTCTCCAACGCGTCGAAGCCTTCGGATCGGGAGCCACCTCGGCTTCCTCGGCTCTTGGATGGCGTTGGCAATGGCACCCCCGCCGAACCACCAGGCTGATAGGCCACTTGAGCGGCCGGATCATATTTCTGGATTTCATCAGCTGTGGGACCACCGCGCCCCATGCTGCGGCCCCCGCCAATACTGGAGTTGTAAGCTCTCAACTCGATCGCGCGAGCCGCACTCAGCGCAATTCCGAAATTCCTGGCCAGAGCCGCAGCGCCGTCGATTGCTGGGGTCAACGCGCCAGCAATGCCGCTGGATGCCTCGGCGACGTCTTTGGCCGCGTCTCCCGTATCCCTCATCGTCTTCTCCATACGGAGAGCCGCGTCCTCGGCCAGAGATAATCTGTCGAGGACATCTTGTTCCAGAGAGCCCCCAACCTGCTGGAGAAGATCACGTATGAGATCCAGCCCGCTCGCCGTTGCCCCAAAATCGCCTGCAGCAAACGCCGACTTGATCGCTCGCTCAGCTTCCGCGATCTGCTTGGCCAGATCCGGAGACAACTTCATCTGACTGATCAGCTCAGATGCATTTTCGAAATCACCTTGAAGCGCAGCGAGTTCCTCTTTCGCCATTCGCAGATCTTCAGTCAGGGCAAAGGGCACCGATTGATTATTGGCCCTGAGCGTCTGCACCTCCGTCTGAAGCTCGCGGACAGTCTCTTTGGCGGCATTGATGCCTTCCAGATCAGGGGCAATGATCGCCGACCCAATGCCGCCGAACAGCTCATCAATCTGCGCCTTGAAGTCAGCCCCGAGAGCCGCATCAATGACCTCTCCGACCTCAACCTTCGCAGCGCGGATCTCAATGTCCAATAGCTCCTGCGCCAACTCTCGAACGGCCTCCGTGACCTCGCCATATTTCTGAAGGAGATCATCGAGGCCGCT
>CAXQKF010000084.1:0-7095 GCA_964224285.1 Donghicola sp.
TTTTAATGACTGGTAAATTAAATCTTTCTGCAGGTGCAAAATCGTCCTTGCTGAAACGTTAACGACGGCGTTATCCTTTTGTGTAGGAAATTATAACCTTTTGTGACGATTTCGACCGTTTGGTTGGGTCGCAGCTGGAGTTACCGGCATGGGCTATAGAATTCATATTACGGGGGCGTCCGGCTCTGGTGTCTCCACCCTCGGAACCCGTCTGTCGAAGGTGCTGAACCTGCCCCTTCTGGACACCGACGACTATTACTGGAAACAGACTCCCGTTCCCTTCACGGAAAAACGCACGGTTCCGGAACGTCTGGACCTGATGCACAAGGACCAGCCCCGCGAAGGCTGGATCGTGGCAGGATCGCTCATGGGCTGGGGCGAAGAGCTGATCCGCGACGCCGACCTGATCATTTTCATCTACACCCCCCATGATCTGCGCATGAAGCGCCTGAAAACCCGAGAAAGCCGCCGGTACGGCGACCGGATCAAAGAACACGGCGACATGTATCTGGTGCACGAATGTTTCATGGGGTGGGCCAGCCGCTATGACGATCCGCGGTTTCAGGGACGCAGCCTGACCAGCCATAACAAATGGCTCGAAACCATGTCCTTGCCCGTGCTGCGTCTGGACGGAAAACGCGGTGTGTCGCACATGGCCCGCCGGACCATGTCCGCCTTGGTGCCGCCGATCCGTATCCCCCAGTATCCCCACCTGAGCCAGAACCTGCATTAACCTGCCGCAGGTAAAGCTTTCTTCATTCCTCCGAGTCTACGGTGCCTCTGCTGCAAAGAGGACCCCATGACGAGCCAGCCCCTTGCCCGGATTACACCCGTTCAACGCCCTGTCGCCGCGCCGTTGCTGCGTCGGCACAAGGCCGCGATCATCGTGCGGTTTCTCCTGTCCGAAGGGGCGGATATCCCGCTGACGGACCTGCCAGAGGATCTGCAGCAGTCCCTGACCCAAGCCATGGGGCAACTGCGCTATATCGACCGCGATACCCTGTCCGACGTGCTGGGAGAGTTCGCGTCAGAGCTGGAGCAGATCGGTCTGGCCTTTCCCGACGGTCTAGCCGGTGCGTTGGAAACGCTGGATGGTAAACTCAGCCCCGAAACAGCAGCGCGCCTGCGCCGCGAGGCCGGTGTGCGGCAAAAGGGCGATGCTTGGGCGCGGTTGTCGGCGCTGGATGCTGATGTGCTGATGGGGTTCTTTGAACGCGAAAGTCTGGAGGTTTCGGCGGTGCTGCTGTCCAAACTGCCGACGGACAAGGCAGCGGGTATTCTGGCCCGTATGCCCGGCGATCAAGCGCGGCGTGTGGCCTTTGCGGTGTCGCGCACGGAACAGGTCACGCCAGAGGCCGTCTACCGGATCGGTGTGTCCCTTGCGACGCAGATCGACCAGGCCCCGCCCAAGGAATTCGCGAAACCACCCGCAAAACGACTCGGCGAGATTCTGGATGTTTCGACCGCGAACACCCGCGACACTGTCCTGACGGGTATCGAAGAGGATGACGCAGACTTCGCGCGGGCCCTGCGCGGGGTGATTCTGACCTTTGCCGACCTGCAATACCGCCTGAAGCCGATCGACGCCCCCGCTGTGGTCCGCACCATTGGCGACGATGACATGGCGCTGATCATCTCTGGCGCGACCGAAGAGAGCGACATCAGCTCGTGGAAATTCATGCTGGCCAATATGTCGAAACGCCTGTCGGACCAGCTGCGCAGTCAGGCGCGGGAACGCACCACCCCCGACACCGAAGAGGTCGAAACCGCCATGGCCCGCGTGGTCAAAGTGATCCGCCGGATGCAGGCGGAGAACGGGCTGGAGCTACTGCCGATCCCCGACGTCAAGGAATAGGCCATAGGCCCCTGCTTGTGATCGGCGTCTCTGCGGCTTATGTCTGCACTCTCGGACACAAGGCAGCACCCTGACGACATGAGCACCCAGCAGACACAAGCGCCCACCGGATCCTGGCGGGATTGGGCCGAGGACCGCGCCCTGCGCGGGATCATCCGCACGGCTCTCGCTCTGCCCTACGAGCGGCGCGTGGCGTTGATGGGCTGGCTGGTGCGCAAGGTGATCGCCCCCCGCGTGGGCTACCGCAAGCGGGCGCTGGACCACCTGAAATACGTCTGGCCCGACCTGCCCGAAGCCGATCGCAACAGGATCGCGGACGGGGTCTGTGACAACTTTGGCCGCGTGTTCATCGAGAATTACTCGGTCAAGGATCTGCTGGACCGCGCTGGCACAACCACCCTGACCGGCCCCGGTCTGGACGCCATCGAAGAGGCCCGCGCCAACGGCCGCCCCGTTCTGTTTGTCACCGGTCATTTCGGCAACTTCGAGGCCCCACGCGCGGCGCTGGTCAACAAGGGCTACCAGATTGGCGGACTCTACCGTCCCATCGCGAACCCCTATTTCAACGAGCACTATGCGCAGAACATGCATGACCTGAGCGGACCCGTGTTCGAACAGGGCCGGCGCGGGACCATGGGTTTGGTCAAGCACCTGAAACAGGGCGGCATGGCTGTTCTGCTGTTCGACATCTATGACAGTGGCGGCGTTCCCATTGATTTCATGGGGAAACCTGCGCCAACGCTGACTTCGGCGGCAGAGATTGCGCGCAAAACAGGCGCGCTGCTGGTGCCGTTCTTTGGGGTGCGTCAGGCGGATGGGTACACGTTCAGTGCTGAATTCGACGCGCCGCTGACGCATGATGACCCGATCGAGCAAACCCGCGCCATGACCGCCGCCCTAGAGGCGCGGATCGCGCGTCATCCCGAACAATGGTTCTGGATACACCGCCGCTGGAAGCCGAAGCGTCAGCGCAGACGGGCTGCGGCGACAACCGCGCCCTGATTAGCCTCTTGGAGGATGACGGCGTGTTCATCCTCTGCGGGGGTGGCGGTGAATTGGGCGGTAAAGACGCCCTGCCCGTCCCAGTCCCCCAGATGCTGCCAGCCGCTGACCACGTTGATATAGGTCACCTCTTTGCCAGCATTCTCTCCGCGTCCGATGCGGACGGTTTCTTCGGGCAGATAGGTCACGAACTGAACGCTGTAGGGCGCGCCCGCCGGATCGACCGCCCGCGCCTTGATCGACAGAACCCCGCCGCTGACACTGACTGAAATCGTCGCGGGGCCGCGTGCATCTCTGGCCGCGTTCAGCGCATCCGCCACATCCATCGGCCGGTTCCCGACAACATGGGCGCCGCCATTGATCACCATCTGCGGCGTGTAAATCATCCGCTCGCCCATGTTGCGGGCGTAAACCTTCTGGCGCTTGGTATAGGCGGGGTTGGCAAAGGTATCGGCCCACCCGATGTAGTCCCAGTAGTCCACATGCAGGGACAGAGGCAGGATGTCCTCTCGGCCTGCCAGTTTTTCCAGCACCCGATCGGCCGAAGGACACGACGAACAGCCCTGAGAGGTATACAGTTCGACCACGACAGGGGATGTGCTGGACTGCGCGGCAGCCATCGTTCCCATGCCGGCAACCACCAAAGCTGATAGAAGTCGTCTCATCCTTACTCCGCACCGATTTTTATCGTTGCTCCTGATGTAAGCAAAAACTTCTGACATGACCAATCAAGGAAATGCGATGTGTACGGGAACTGACAGCATCGTGAAAGGGTTAAACCCAGAACGGTCGGACTTGGTGCAGGGGGTGCTCTCTTGATCCCGCGCAAGGCGTGACCACATAAAATTTGCGATACCCCTCATGATTGAAAGGGAGGCCCATTTCATGCCCATTACAGTTGGAACAGACAGCGCCAATGCGCGTCGCACTCTGTCGGTCGGCACCCAGACCGTTTCCTATTATTCCATCCAGGCCGCGACCGACGCGGGTCTTGGCGATTTTTCCAAGCTTCCTGCGTCGTTGAAAGTGGTTCTCGAAAACCTGCTGAGGTTCGAGGATGACGGGTTTTCCGTGTCCACCGACGACATCAAGGCCTTTGGCGAATGGGCCGCCGCTGGCGGTAAGAACCCGCGCGAGATTGCCTACCGCCCTGCCCGCGTGTTGATGCAGGACTTCACCGGTGTGCCGGCTGTTGTTGACTTGGCCGCGATGCGCGACGGGATCAAAGCTTTGGGCGGCGACGCCCAGAAGATTAACCCGCTGAACCCCGTGGATCTGGTCATCGACCACTCGGTCATGATCGACGAATTCGGCAACCCGCGTGCGTTCCAGATGAACGTGGACCGCGAATATGAGCGTAACATGGAGCGCTACCAGTTCCTGAAATGGGGACAGACAGCGTTCGAGAACTTCCGCGTGGTCCCTCCGGGAACGGGTATTTGTCACCAGGTGAACTTGGAATACCTCGCGCAGACCGTCTGGACCGACGTGGACCAGAACGGCGAAACCGTCGCCTATCCTGACACGCTGGTCGGCACCGACAGCCACACCACCATGGTGAACGGCGCGGCGGTTCTGGGATGGGGCGTCGGCGGGATCGAGGCCGAGGCCGCCATGCTGGGTCAGCCGATCTCGATGCTGATCCCCGAGGTTGTCGGCTTTAAACTGACCGGCGAAATGGTCGAAGGCACCACCGGCACCGACCTAGTTCTGAAGGTCGTCGAGATGCTGCGCGCACATGGCGTGGTGAACAAATTCGTCGAATTCTACGGCGAAGGTCTGGACAACCTGCCGCTGGCACAGCGCGCCACCATCGCGAACATGGCCCCCGAATACGGCGCGACCTGTGGCTTCTTTCCCATCGACGGCGAAACCCTGCGCTACATGGAGCAGACCGGCCGCGACAAGGACCGGATCGCCTTGGTCGAAGCCTATGCCAAAGAGAACGGCTTCTGGCGTGATGCGGATTACGCGCCCGTCTACACCTCGACGCTCGAGCTGGACATGGGCACCATTGTGCCTGCGATCTCGGGGCCTAAACGTCCGCAGGACTATATTGCCCTGACCGAAGCCGGCACCGCGTTCGGCAAGTTCGTCCAAGGCATCCGCGAAGGCAAAGACGCCATCCCCAAAGAAGAAGTCCGCTGGGAAGGCGAAGGCGGCGCACCCGAGCCCCACGACATCCCCGGTGACGAAGGCCATCACAAGAAGGGTTGGTACCAGACCGAGGACGGCGCACATCAGCTGCATGACGGCTCCATCGTGATCGCGTCGATCACCTCGTGTACCAACACGTCGAACCCCTATGTGATGATCGGCGCTGGTCTGGTGGCCCGCAACGCCCGCGAACTGGGTCTGAACCGCAAGCCTTGGGTGAAAACATCCCTCGCGCCCGGATCGCAGGTGGTGTCCGACTATCTAGAGGCCGCTGGCCTGCAAGAGGATCTGGACGCCATCGGCTTTAACCTTGTGGGCTATGGCTGCACGACCTGTATCGGGAACTCGGGTCCGCTGGATGCACCGATCTCCAAGGCAATCAACGAGTATGACTTGATCGCGACCTCGGTCCTTTCGGGCAACCGCAACTTCGAAGGCCGCATCTCGCCTGATGTGCGCGCGAACTATCTGGCCTCGCCGCCCTTGGTCGTAGCCTATGCGCTGGTGGGTGACATGAATGTCAACATCGCGACCGACCCCATTGGCACCGACAAGAACGGCAACGATGTCTACCTGCGGGACATCTGGCCCTCGAACGCGGAAATCGCCGAGCTGGTGCAAAAGACCGTGACCCGCGAAAGCTTCCAGTCGAAATACGCGGATGTCTTCAAGGGCGACGAGAAATGGCGCGGTGTCGAAGTGTCAGGCGGCGAAACCTACGACTGGCCCCCGACTTCGACCTACATCCAGACCCCGCCCTATTTCCAAGGCATGTCCCCCGAGAAAGGCTCGATCAGCAACATCGAGGGCGCGCGCGTTCTGGCGATCCTTGGCGACATGGTCACAACCGACCACATCTCGCCCGCAGGGTCGTTCAAGGACACCACGCCTGCGGGAAAATACCTGCTGGACCATCAGGTGCCGGTGCGCGAATTCAACAGCTATGGCTCGCGCCGCGGCAACCACGAGGTCATGATGCGCGGCACCTTTGCCAACATCCGCATCAAGAACGAGATGCTGGACGGCGTAGAGGGCGGCTATACCAAGGGCCCCGATGGCGCGCAGACCACCATCTACGAGGCCTCCATGGCCTATCAGGACCAAGGCACCCCGCTGGTGATCTTTGGCGGCGAACAGTACGGCGCCGGGTCTTCGCGTGACTGGGCTGCCAAGGGCACCGCGCTTTTAGGCGTCAAAGCCGTGATCGCCGAGAATTTCGAGCGTATCCACCGCTCAAACCTCGTGGGCATGGGCGTGATCCCCTTCGAGTTCACTGGCGGCGACACCCGCAAGACGCTGGGGCTGAAGGGCGACGAGACGGTCAGCATCGAAGGTCTGGACAATGTGACACCGCTGGCCGATGTGCCCTGCCACATCACCTATGGCGATGGCTCGACCAAAACGATCACCTTGAAATGCCGCATCGATACGGCGCCCGAGATCGAATACGTCGAGAACGGCGGCGTGTTGCACTACGTGCTGCGCAACCTTGCAAAACAAGGCTGATCGCCATCAACAAGATGATCAAAAGGGCGTCTTCGGGCGCCCTTTCTGCCTGCAAAACAGGCATCCATCGCAAACCTTTTTCCCAAGAGGCGGGAAATCCAGACCACACACTAAAGTAGGTAGAATTCCGTCGTTGGTGCGGGTGACACCCTTACACCAAGGACAACTGCCATGAATATGATGACGTCTCTCGACTTGGTCCAGACTACCATGGCCCCAACTCGAAAGATCACTATGGACGAGGTCTCGGAGAAGACTCTGGACCTCGCCCGAAATGCCGAAAAAAACGCCTATACTATCCAGAAAATCACCAGCCAGATGACCATGCTGGCCCTGAATGCCAAGATCGAAAGCGCCAAGGCCGGTCCCTATGGCCGCGGCTTTGCTGTCGTCGCCGACGAAGTGCGCGCCGTCGGAGAAGAAATCAACAACATCGCCAAAGGGCTCGAGGACAACCTCAGCAACGAATTATCGACCCTGCGCAATCTGGTCGCCGACATGGAACGCTCTGCCACCGGCGAACGCGTGGTCGATCTGGCTTATAACGCCATCGACGTGTTCGACCGCAACCTCTA
>CAXQKF010000085.1:0-5156 GCA_964224285.1 Donghicola sp.
CAGCCCCATGACCGGCGAGGAAATCGCCGCACTGCCCGAAAACACCGCCGAGGATACTGCCGCCGCCGTGGCCCGCGCCCGCGCTGCCTTTAAAGAATGGCGCATGGTTCCGGCGCCTAAGCGGGGCGAGTTGGTCCGCCTGCTGGGGGAAGAACTGCGCACACATAAAGAGGCACTGGGCCGCATGGTCTCGATCGAGGCGGGCAAGATCCCGTCCGAGGGCCTTGGCGAAGTGCAAGAGATGATCGACATCTGCGATTTCGCCGTGGGTCTGTCGCGTCAGCTTTATGGCCTGACCATCGCCACCGAACGCCCCGGCCACCGCATGATGGAACAGTGGCATCCGCTGGGTGTGGTTGGCGTGATCTCGGCATTTAACTTCCCTGTAGCGGTCTGGTCGTGGAACACCGCGCTGGCGCTGGTCTGCGGCAACTCGGTGGTGTGGAAACCGTCGGAAAAATCCTCCCTGACCGCGCTGGCATGTGATGCGATCCTGAAGCGCGCGCTGGCCCGTTTCGGGAATCCGCCCGAAGGTCTAGCCCAAGTCCTGATCGGCGGCGCAGACGTAGGCAACGCTCTGGTCGAAAGCCCTGACGTGGCGCTCGTGTCGGCCACAGGATCGACCCGCATGGGCCGCATCGTGGCCCCCAAGGTCGCCGCCCGCTTCGGTCGCTGCATCCTCGAGCTTGGCGGGAACAACGGCGGGATCGTCTGCCCCTCGGCCGATCTGGACATGACCCTGCGCGCGGTCGCGTTCGGCGCGATGGGCACCGCTGGCCAGCGCTGCACCACCCAGCGCCGCCTGTTCGTGCACGCGGACGTTTACGATGACCTCGTCCCCGGCCTGATCAAAGCCTACGGGTCCGTCAGCGTCGGCAACCCCCTGGAAACCGACGCGCTGGTTGGCCCGCTGATCGACAAAGCCGCCTTCGAGAACATGGAAAAGGCTCTGACCGACGCCAAAGCCGCCGGAGGCACAGTCCACGGCGGGGGCCGCGTGGATACGGGCGCGGAAAACGCCTATTACGCCCGCCCCGCCATCGTCGAAATGCCCTCCCAATGCGGCCCGATGATGGAAGAGACCTTTGCGCCTATCCTCTACATCGTGAAGTACACCGACTTCGAAGAAGCCATCGAGGATCACAACGCCGTCGCGGCAGGCCTGTCCTCCAGCATCTTCACCACGGACCTACGGGAATCGGAGATGTTCCTGTCGGCAGCGGGCAGCGACTGCGGCATTGCCAACGTGAATATCGGCACCTCTGGCGCGGAAATCGGCGGAGCCTTTGGCGGCGAGAAAGAGACCGGCGGTGGCCGCGAATCCGGTTCGGACGCGTGGAAGGGTTACATGCGCCGCGCCACCAACACGATCAACTACTCGCGCGAGCTGCCACTGGCTCAGGGCGTGAAGTTCGACATCTGACCATCGGGGCGCCTTCGGGCGCCCTTTTCCTTTGGCACATGGGCGCAGCTCCCCCTACCTTACAGGCAGAGGGGGATTTATCATGCGTTCTTTCGAAGACATCTATGCCATTGCCGCGGGCCGCAAAGGCGGTCCCGAGGCGCTGGAGGCATTGCTCTCCCACCCCAAATCCCCAGAGGAACTCGCCGCCATCCCAGAGGACCGCTGGCTGTCCATGATGGCCCGCTGCCTGTTTCAGGCGGGCTTCAACTGGAAGGTCATCGATTCGAAGTGGGAGGGATTCGAAGCCGCCGTTGACGGGTTCGACGTGGGCCGCGTGGCCTTTTACCATGACGAAGATATGGACCGCCTGCTCTCGGACAAACGAATCGTCCGCAACGGGGCCAAGATCACTGCCGTCATCCACAACGCCCGCTTCCTGTCCGACCTGAGCCGCGATCACGGCAGCGCCGCGCGATTCTTTGCGGACTGGCCAAACGGCGACCTGCACAGCCTGCACCAGCTGATCGCCAAACAAGGCGCGCGACTCGGGGCGGCCACAGGGCAGCGCTTTCTGCGGTGGATGGGACGCGACACATATATACTGTCGACGGACGTGGTGGCGCGACTGGTGGCCGAGGGCATTGTGCAGAAACAGCCAACTTCGAAACGGGATCTGGCCGCGGTGCAACAGGCGTTCAACACCTGGTCACAACAGTCCGCACGCGGCATGACACAGATCAGCCAAATTCTGGCATTCAGTGTCTGATTTTTTGGTAAGTGGTGAGCCGTGCAGGATTCGAACCTGCGACCCACTGATTAAAAGTCAGTTGCTCTACCAACTGAGCTAACGGCCCACTTGAGGCGTTCCTCTAAGGGGTCGCGGCAGGGCGGTCAATAGAAGAATCCCAAAAAGCTGACTCTTTTTCGAGCACGTCTGGCGCCAACGCCAAGACGCAGTGAACCCGTTGAAAGAAACGGGAAAACAGCAGTGTTCTGGATAAGTGGTGAGCCGTGCAGGATTCGAACCTGCGACCCACTGATTAAAAGTCAGTTGCTCTACCAACTGAGCTAACGGCCCACTTAGGGGGCCTCCTCTATGGGTTTGCGGGACAGCGGTCAATAGAGAATTGCAAACTTTTTGTGTCACCCGCTGGATTCATTTCGATGGCAGGCGTATATGCCCCGCCATGCAGACACAGACCGCTTCTTCCGGCCTGCCCTTCATGAAAATGCACGGGCTAGGCAACGACTTCGTAGTGATCAATGGAACCGACGCCCCCGACGGGCTATCGGATTCGCTGGTTTCGGCGATTGCCCACCGCAACACGGGCGTCGGTTTCGACCAGCTGGCCGTGATCGAGGAATCGGATCGCGCCGACGCGCGTCTGGTGTTTTACAACGCGGACGGATCGCTGTCGGCGACCTGCGGCAACGCCACCCGCTGCATCGCCCGCCACCTGATGGACGTGCGCGGCGTGGAGCGTCTGGTGCTGGAGACCGAGCGTGGCCTGCTGCCCTGCGAGGACGCCGGAAATGGCCTGACCCGCGTGAACATGGGCGCGCCCCTGCTGGCGTGGAACGAGATCCCGATCGCGCAGGATATCGACACCCTGCACCTGCCGATTGACGGCGATCCCGTCGCGACCGGCATGGGCAACCCGCACTGCACTTTCTTTGTGGTGGACGCCGAGGCTGTTGATCTGGCCACCTTTGGCCCCGCGCATGAACATCACCCCCTGTTCCCCCAGCGCACCAATGTGCAGGTCGCGCATTTGATCGCGCCTGATCACCTGCGGATGCGGGTGTGGGAACGTGGCACCGGCATCACTATGGCCTCCGGGTCGTCCAGTTGTGCGACCGCTGTGGCCGCTGCCCGCCGTGGCATCACCGGCCGCAAGGTCCGCATCAGTCTGGATATCGGCGATCTGGTTATCGACTGGCGCGAGGACGGCGTTTGGATGGAGGGGCCGACTGCCCATGTATTCAGCGGCACCTTTACCCCCGCATTCCTCGAGGCTCACAATGGTTGATGTGCCCAAGTTCACCACTCTGGGCTGTCGTCTGAACGCCTATGAAACCCACGCGATGGAAGAGCTGAGCCGTCAGGCCGGGCTGTCCAACGCGCATGTGGTGAACACTTGCGCCGTCACCGCCGAGGCCGTCCGCAAGGCCCGTCAGGAAATCCGCCGCATCCGCCGCGAGAATCCCGACGCCAAGATCATCGTCACCGGCTGCGCCGCGCAGACCGAGCCCGAGACCTTTGCCGAGATGGAAGAGGTCGACCACATCATCGGCAACACCGAAAAGATGCAGGCCGAAACGTGGAACGGGCTGGCCAAGGGCCCGAACTTCATCGGCGAGACCGAGCGCGTGCAGGTCGACGACATCATGTCTGTCACCGAGACCGCTGGCCACCTGATCGACGGCTTCGGCACCCGCAGCCGCGCCTATGTTCAGGTCCAGAACGGTTGCGATCACCGCTGCACCTTCTGCATCATTCCCTTTGGCCGCGGCAATTCGCGGTCCGTCCCTGCGGGCGTCGTCGTGGACCAGATCAAGCGTCTGGTGCAGCGCGGCTATAACGAGGTCGTTCTGACCGGCGTGGACCTGACCAGCTGGGGCGCAGACCTGCCCGCCACCCCGAAACTGGGGGATCTGGTGCTGCGCATCTTGAAACTGGTGCCCGACCTGCCGCGCCTGCGAATCTCTTCGATTGATTCCATCGAGGTGGACGAAGCCCTGATGCAGGCCATCGCGACCGAACCGCGCCTGATGCCCCACCTGCACCTGTCACTGCAGCACGGCGACGACCTGATTCTAAAGCGCATGAAACGCCGCCACATGCGCGACGATGCCATCCGATTCACCGAAGAGGCGCTGAAACTGCGCCCCGAGATGACCTTTGGCGCGGATATCATCGCGGGCTTCCCGACCGAATCTGATGCGCACTTTGAAAATTCGCTGAAACTGGTGGATGACTGCAAACTGACGTGGCTGCACGTGTTCCCCTATTCGCCCCGCCAAGGCACCCCTGCCGCGCGGATGCCCCAAGTGAACGGCAAAGCGATCAAGGAACGGGCAGCGCGACTGCGCGACGCAGGGGCTCGCCGTGTCCAGCTGCATCTGGCGGAACAGATGGGCCGCGAACATTCGATCCTGCTGGAAAACCCGCGCATGGGCCGCACCGAGCAGTTCACCGAAGTCCTGTTCGACACCGACCAACCCGAAAGCCAGATCGTGCGCGCCATGATCCGCGGCATCGACGGGGACAAGCTGCGGGCCTGACCCGCACGCTGGCGCAGAAGTGAGCCATTCTGCGCCAAAAGAATCGGCTGATCGCACATCGCTCTGCTAGACTGCCCGAAATTCCGGCAGGAGGAGCACAGATGGCACTACCTTTGGCGGCAACGATTGCACTGCGTTACGGCGCGGTCGCTCTGGCGGCGTATGCCGCCGCGCGGCGTCTTCCCCAAGCCACCCGCTCGCAACCCCTTGAGGATGCTTTGGACGATTTGCCAGAGGGCATGACCTTTCGCGAAGATACCCCGAACGGCGAACGCCACATGACCGGCCGCTTTCGCCGCGTGGTCCGCGTGGGCAGCAGCGGCAAGGGCTTCGAAATCGACGGAACCTTTATCGGACGGCTGAAGGTACGCAAACTATGGCAATGACGCTTTTCACATCCCCGACCTCGCCTTTTGTGCGCAAAGTCAGGGTGATGTTGCATGAAACCGGTCTGCTAGAGCACACC
>CAXQKF010000086.1:0-8551 GCA_964224285.1 Donghicola sp.
TACACCGGTATCGACACTCTTTCCCTACACGACGCTCGTCCGATCTGTGGATCAGGGATTCGGGGTGGACCAGAACCTCGATCATCTCGGGCTTGCAGCCGAAAAACTCTTTGGTTTCTATGACTTCGAGCGCCTTATTGAACATAGAGGCCGAGTCGATGGTGATCCGCTGCCCCATGTCCCAGTTCGGATGAGTGGACGCCTGCGCGCAGGTGGCCTTGGGCAGATCCTCAATGGGCCAATCGCGGAAAGCACCGCCCGATGCAGTGATGATGATCCGCTCGACGGCAGCCATATCCTCGCCCACCAGACCTTGGAAGATCGCGGAATGCTCGCTGTCCACAGGCAGGATCGTCGCGCCGAATTTGCGTGCGGTTTCCAGCAGCAAGGGGCCCGCCGTCACTAGCGATTCCTTGTTCGCCAGCGCAAGGGTCGTGCCCTGCTCCAGCGCCTTGAGGCCCGGTGCCAGCCCCGCAACCCCGACAATCGCCGACATGATCCAGTCAGCGGGGCGGGTTGCAGCCTCGACCAAGGCGTCCTGCCCAGCGGCGCATTCGATGCCAGAGCCATCGAGCGCACTGCGCAGATCGGCCAGCTTCTCGGGATATGCGGTGACGACCAGCTCGGGCCGGAATTTCAGCGCGTCACTGGCCAGCTGCGCGATGTTCGCGCCGCCCGTCAGAACCACGACCTGAAAGTCATCCATGCGGCGACCGATCAGGTCCAGCGTGCTTTGGCCGATGGAACCCGTTGCGCCAAAAATACTGATGCGTTTCAAAGCGCCCCCACAACGAACAGGGCAATCATACATGCGCCCACCAAGCCGTCGAACCGGTCCATGAAGCCGCCGTGGCCGGGGATCAGATTGGAACTGTCTTTGACCCCTGCCCGCCGCTTGAGCCAGCTCTCGCCGATATCGCCGAGCTGCGCGGCAAAGGCCATGGCGGCGCTGACAGGGATCAGGATCGGGCCCGCGCCTGTGGTCGCCGCGAACAGGGCACCAACGCCACCTGCCGCGACCCAACCGCCCGCTGTGCCGGACCATGTTTTCTTGGGCGACAGGCGCGGCCAGAACTTCGGCCCGCCAAAGGCTTTGCCCACGAAATATCCCGCCACATCGGACGCGATCACCACGAACAACAGCCAGAAGACCCAGACGATCCCCGCGTCCGTCCGTAGGGACACAAGAACGAAGCCCGCGAGGATGATCGCCCCCGCCGCAACGCCAATCGGGAACGGCTTGCGCACCCCGCCGATGGTGGCCGCAATCATCCCCGCCACCACGGGCAGGATGGCCATATTCGGCAGCACTGGCAGAAACCATGTGAGGCCTGCGGCCAAGCCACCAAGGACCACCGCCATCTTGTGATCCCGCGCTTTGCCCAGCAAACGCAGCTCGTAGATCATGCAGCCCACGGCAAGAGCGATCAGCGCCGAATACCAAAGGCCTCCGAACCACACGCAGGCCAAACCGACCACCAGCATGACAACAGCAGAGCCCGCACGCGGGAGCAGGTCAGCCCATTTCGCGGCGCTGCTCATACCTTGACACCGCCGTAGCGCCGGTCGCGCTTGCAATACCCAGCGATGACATCGGCGAAGACTTCGCGCGAGAAATCGGGCCACATGGTGTCGATAAATTCGTATTCCGCATAGGCCGATTGCCACAGCAGGAAGTTCGAGATCCGCGCCTCGCCGCTGGTCCGGATGACCAGATCGGGGTCAGGCAGAACATGCGTATCAAGATACCGCGCCAGCGTTTCGCCATCCACGGTTTCGGGATCGACTTTGCCAGCGGCCACGTCCTGCGCAGAAGCTTGGTCGCCCGCGCAACCTCGTCCCGCCCGCCGTAGTTCAGGGCGATGGTCAGGTGCACGCGGTCATTGTGTTCGGTCAGTTGCTCCAGCTCGTCCATGAGCGTCTGCAACTTTTTGTCGAGGCGCACACGATCCCCGATGAAGCGCACGCGGACGCCTTCGTCCTTCAGGGCGCGGGCTTCTTTGGTGATATAGCGGCGGAACAGGCTCATGAGGCCTGCAACCTCGACCTGCGTCCGCTTCCAGTTCTCTGTCGAGAAGGCAAAGATCGTCAGGTACTTCACCCCCAGATCGGGGCAAGCCTCGACGACTTCGCGCACACGGCGGGCGCCAGCGTGGTGGCCGAAAAGCCGCGGCTTGCCACGGCTTTGCGCCCAACGTCCGTTGCCATCCATGATGATCGCAACATGTTCGGGTGCGTTCTTAGCGTTTGAATCGAGCGCCATCACGCACCCTCCTTATACTCGTAATCAGACCTGCATAATCTCGGCTTGCTTGGTCTCGAGCGCAGCATCAACCGCCTTGATGTACTGGTCGGTCAGGTCCTGAACCTCGGTTTCCCAATACTTTACATCATCTTCCGAGATGTTGCTCTTGGCTTTCTTGATCTGGTCCATGCCGTCGCGGCGCACGTTGCGAACAGCAACACGCGCATGTTCCGCGTATTGCGCGGCCACGCGGGTCAGTTCCTTGCGGCGCTCTTCGTTCAGCTCGGGGATGGGCAGCATGATGATCGTGCCGTTGGTCTGCGGGTTGATGCCCAGACCGCTTTCACGGATCGCCTTCTCGACGACGCCGACCATGCCCTTGTCCCAGACATTGATGGTGACCATACGCGGCTCGGGGACGTTGACAGTGCCCACCTGGTTGATCGGAGTACGCTGGCCATAAGCCTCGACCATGACCGGCTCCAGCATGGAGGCCGACGCGCGACCGGTCCGCAGCGATGCAAATTCGGTACGCAGCGCGCCCATTGCACCTTCCATGCGGCGGGTCAGATCGTCGGTGTCCAGTTCAAACTCTTCATCAGCCATTTTTTGCTCTTTCCTGATTGGGGCCCGCGAGAGGTGCGTGCCCTGTCTTGGTTGGTGCGGCCGGGGCCGAGGCCCCCCATGCCGTCTTTATCCGTGAACCGAAGTGTAAGTTCCCTGCCCCGCCAGGATACCGCGGAAGCCACCGGGCTCGTCCAGCGAGAAAACGATAATCGGTTTATTGTTGTCGCGGGCCAGTGCAATCGCGCTGGCATCCATCACACCCAGATGCTGCGCCAGAACCTCGTCGTAGGTGACTTCGTCATAGCGCTTGGCGTCGGCGTGTTTCTTGGGGTCTTTGTCGTAGACGCCGTCGACCTTGGTGCCCTTGAAGATCGCCTCGCAGGCCATTTCGTTGGCGCGCAGGGTCGCTGCGGTATCAGTGGTAAAGTACGGGTTGCCGGTACCGGCGGCAAAGATACACACGCGCTTCTTCTCGAGGTGACGCACGGCGCGACGGCGGATGTAGGGCTCTGCCACTTCGTCCATGCGGATCGCGCTGATCACGCGGGTGAACACACCCAGCTCTTCCAGAGCGGACTGCATGGCCAGCGCGTTCATGATGGTCGCGAGCATCCCCATGTAGTCAGCGGTGGTGCGCTCCATGCCCTGTGCCGATCCGGACAGACCACGGAAAATGTTACCGCCACCGATAACCATGCAAATCTCGACGCCCAGATCGTGTACCGATTTGACTTCGCGTGCGATGCGCTGGACGGTCGGCGGGTGCAGGCCAAACCCCTGATCGCCCATCAGGGCCTCGCCAGAGATCTTGAGAAGAACACGATTAAACTTGGGCTGCAGGCTGTCGGGCGTATTATCCATCGAAGATCCTCGGAGCGATGTCTTTCAGTCGGGCGCAAAATGTCGGAAAACGCGCACGGGATCAATGCAGAACCCTAGGTATTGTGAATTCGGAGTGCCACCTTGCCCGACGCGCTGAACAGCTTTGATATCTCGACCATCGCAAAGGACGAGCCCGTCCTGATCGCTGGACCAACAGCCAGTGGTAAATCTGCGCTTGCATTACGGATTGCCGAGTCTCAGGGCGGTATCATTGTGAACGCGGACGCTTTGCAAGTTTTTGCTGGGTGGCGCGTGTTGACCGCCCGTCCGGACGATGCAGACTTGTCGTTGGCCCCCCATCATCTCTATGGGCACGTCCCGCTCGAGGCGGATTATTCTGTCGGACACTGGCTGCGGGATGTCACCCCCTTCCTTTCTGACGGGCCGCGCCCGATCATTGTGGGGGGCACCGGCCTTTATTTTACAGCATTAACCGAGGGCCTTGCAGAGATTCCCGCAACTCCGGCGGAAATCCGCGCCGAGGCCGACGCCCGCGTCGCGAACGAGGGGTTCGAAGCCCTGCTGGCCGAACTCGATTCCAAGAGCGCCGACCGATTGGACAGATTGAACCCCGTGCGCGTCCAAAGAGCATGGGAAGTTCTGCGGTCCACAGGGCGCGGAATTGCGGAATGGCAAGACGACACCCCGCCCCCGCTGCTGCCTTTGGCGAATTGTAAGTCAATCGCACTTATGCCGGATCGCGACTGGCTGAATCACCGCATCGAAAAGCGCTTCGATCTTATGCTGGAACAGGGCGCATTGGACGAAGCACGGGCAATTGCGCCGCAATGGCAGCCCACATGGCAGTCCTCCAAGGCAATCGGTGCAAAAGAATTAATCGCCTATGTCAACGGCGGGATTCCCTTAGAAACCGCGAAAAATGAAGCCGTTATCGCCACGAGGCAGTACGCGAAGCGCCAAAGAAGTTGGCTCAGAAGCAAGATGTCAAACTGGCTAAGGCTTGATCTAGACTAAAGTTGACCCTCTACTAGTCCTGTAGGGTAGCTTCCAAACCCTTTTGGATACTTACAGATCTAGTTGAATATGACCCGTGCACTGATTATCAATCCGACCGAAACTGGACAATGGCCCCTCCGGGACGGCAACAAGCCGGTCCGTTTCCAGTCCCTCAGCCAGTTCTTTAGCGGCCCCGAATGGAAGAAGAACGCCATGCGCGGCTACACGGATCATCTGCTGATCTGGGTGACACGCGGTCAGGGACGCATGATCCTGGGTGGTGTGCGCAGCGGATATAACAGTCACAACGCGATCTATGTGCCCGCCGGCACAATGCTGAAATTCGAAGCCGGTTCGAAATGTTACGGCACTGTGATGCGCATCTCGTCCGCGCTGCATGTGGGCCTGCCCCAGCAGCCCATGCACCTGCGGGTGCGCAACGCGGTTGATCAGTGCGAGCTGACCGGCCATCTGGAAGTCCTGCAACAGGAACTCGACAGCCGACGGGTCCGCTCGGAACGGGCGGCGATTTGTCTGCTGGGTCTGGTGTCTGTCTGGCTAGAGCGCCAGAACGAAGAGAGCGCGAAATCCGCCGCCCATCACAGTCCCGGCGCGGTCGAAGCCGTCAATGCCTACACTTCTATGGTCGAGGCTCATTTTGCTTCGGGCAAGACGACTGCCGACTACGCCAGCGATCTGGGCCAGACCCCCGCGGATTTAACCCGCATTTGCAAAGAGATGTGCGATCTGTCGGCCTCAGAGATCCTGAACCAGCGCATCCACTTTGCCGCTCAGGAGGCGCTGTCGGACACCAAAGCGTCCTACCAACAGGTTGCCGAAGACCTCGGGTTCAGTTCCTCTGCCTATTTCACGCGTTCCTTCGAGAACGTGACAGGCGAGTCCCCTGAACGCTTTCGCGCGCGCATCTCTGCCGCCTGATTGCACCACCCTATCCTGAATTTCACAACGGAGCGGTTGACCCGCTCCGTTTTTCAGTGCGCAATCACACTGGCAGGAGATCGCTTCCAGCCCGTCGCCCGAAGCGAGTCTCCGCTCAAAGAGGTTGAAATGACGCGCAAAACCCTGACCAACGCTCCGCTGCATCCGGCTATTTCGGGGTTGCGACGACAGATGGATCAGGGCGCCCTCAGCCGTCGCGAGTTTCTGGCCTATGCCACAACCCTCGGGGTGACATCCACCGCAGCCCTTACCATGGCGGGCTACCCCTCCCCCTCTGAGGCCCAAGACACCCCACCCCTGAGCGCGACAGAGGTCCTGCGCTGTCAGATGCGGGTTCTGAAATTCTCTGACCCGCGTCTCTTTGACTGGCCGGAACAAGGCAACATCGCCCGTGGGCTCTGCGAGAATCTGGTCCGATGGCGGGCCGATCATACGTTCGAACCCTGGCTGCTCGAGGCATGGGAGGTCAGCGATGATGCCCTGACTTACACGCTGACCCTGCGCAAAGGTGTCACATGGTCCAATGGCGACCCCTTCACCGCAGGCGATGTAGCTTACAATTTCGCGCGCTGGTGTGACAGCAGCGTGGCGGGAAATTCCATGGCCAACCGCATGAGCGCCCTAATTGACCCCGCGAGCGGACAGTTGGCAGCCTCTGCCCTTGAAATCTTGGACGATCATATGCTGCGCCTGCATCTATCGCGTCCGGATGTGGCCCTGATCGCCAGCTTGACCGACTATCCTTCGCTGTTGGTTCACCCCGGTTTTGATGCAGCTGGCGCTGACCTTTTGACCACCCCGATCGGCACCGGTCCTTACATGATCGAAACGATGACCGAAGGGGAATCCGCCGTCCTCAGCCGCCGCGAGGGCTGGTGGGGCGGCACCCCTGCCCTGAAACGGATTGAATACGTGGACATCGGCACCGATCCCGCCGTCTTTGCCCGCGCCTTCACCGAAGACCGGATCGATATGGTTCATGAAAGCAGCGCAACCTATATCGAGACCTTCGACGCCATGGATCTGTTCCGGTCAGAGGTCGACACCTCTGCCACGCTGGTCTGCCGGCCAAACCGCAATTTCGAGCAGGACGGCGTCAAGATTTTCGCAGATGCCAGAGTGCGTCGCGCACTGGCTGCCGCAGTCGATAACAGCATCGTTCTGGAACTGGGATATGCCAATCACGGCACCGTCGGAGAGAACCATCCGGTCGCCCCGCGGCATCCCGAATATGTCAGCCAAAAAATCCCAAAAAGAGACCCGAAAAAAGCCCGCGCCCTCATGGCTGAGTCGGGCCAATGGGCGGTGCCTTTCGAACTTGTCACAGTGGATGACGACTGGAATGCCGCCACCGGAGAGGCCCTGACCGTCCAGATGCGGGATGCTGATTTAAAAGTCACTTTGCGCCGGATGCATGGGCAGGCCTTTCGCAGCGCATGGAAAGACCACGGGTTGTCCTGCACCCAATGGAATGCCCGCCCGCTGGCAGTGCAGATCCTCAGCCTCGGTTACAAATCTGATTCTGTCTGGAACGAGACCGGCGTATCCTTGCCGGAACTGGACGCACTGATCGACGAAGCCTCGGGGCTGACCGACATCGAATCGCGTCAGGCGGTAATAAAACGAATCGAAGAGATCATGATCGAGGATGGCACAATCATCCTGCCCTACTGGCGACGTCTCTACCGCCACGCACGGCGCGGAATCGGGGGCACGGTGATGCACCAGGCTCTAGAGCATCACCATGACCTTTGGTTCCGGACCGACGTTCCCGTCAGTTTCCCAGAATAGCGGCCACATAGTCCCGCGTTTCTTTGTAGGGCGGGACGCCGTTGTGCTTTTTGACGGCCCCCGGGCCGGCGTTATAAGCCGCCAGCGCCAGCTTCCAGTCGCGGAACTGCTCGTACTGTCTGGCCAGATAGCGGGCACCCCCTTCGAGGTTCTGAACGGGGTCGTGCGGGTCAACACCCAGCAGCCGCGCCGTGCCCGGCATCAACTGGGCAAGGCCCAGAGCACCTTTGTGCGACTTGGCACGCGCGTTCCAACCGGATTCGCGCTGAACCAGACGGGCGAACAGGTCTTCGGGAATGCCGTGTTTGCGCGCGGCCTCTTTGGCCATCGCCAGATAGGGCCCGCTGTAGCGCCCTCTGTACTTGGGCGTCGACCACTTGGTCGGCGTCACCACCGAAGGCGGCATCAGCTTGACCGAGGCTGCGTACTGGGACGCGGCGCGGCCATCAAGAACAGAGGTCTGAGTTCGGAAAGCCGCCATTCGCGCCCGAGAGCCGGCGGTATCGGCCTCTGCGAAGGTGGTCAGTGATGTGGTCGTAATAGAAAAAACAAATGCAGTAATCGCGAAGGTCCGGATCGTAAAATGATGCATGGACAGCCCCTCGTAAAAAAAAAGCTGTGGAGACCTTAGCCAAATCCCGTCATTTTTCCAACCCGCACGGGATCGGGGTTTTTGAAGGACACGGGTTTGTGTAAGCCTGCCCTGAACACGACGGAACAAGGATTCGAAAGGGACCACTATGGCCGGATCGGTAAACAAGGTTATTCTGGTAGGAAACCTGGGACGCGACCCCGAAGTTCGCAGCTTCCAGAACGGCGGCAAAGTGGCCAACCTGCGCATCGCGACCTCGGAAACCTGGCGGGACCGCAACTCGGGCGAGCGCAAGGAGCGCACCGAATGGCACACCGTCGCGATCTTCTCGGAGCCGCTGGTGAAGCTGGCCGAGCAGTATCTGCGCAAGGGCTCGAAGGTGTATATCGAGGGTCAACTTGAGACCCGCAAATGGCAGGACCAGTCCGGTCAGGACCGCTATTCGACCGAGGTTGTGCTGCGCCCCTATCGCGGCGAGTTGACCATGCTGGACGGCCGCAATGACGGTGGCCAAGGCGGCGGTGGCGGCAACTATGGCGGCGGTCAGGGCGGCGGCT
>CAXQKF010000087.1:0-12323 GCA_964224285.1 Donghicola sp.
GCGAAGGTAAGGAAAATGAACTTTGACATGGTGTGACCCCTAGCAGCTTGGGACATCAACGACTTGTGACCGGATTTGGTTCCTTATAGGGCGATTCGAGTTTTCGCGAAGGTAAGGATTTCCTTAATTTTTCGTTGATATCTTTACCGTATCGGTGGCTCGGGCTACACACGATCTATGAGCGATCTGGTAGATGACCCCAACATGGGTGGTGCGCAAACATCCGAACCTCTGTCCCGGGCGATCGGTGACAGATATCTGACCTATGCGCTGTCCACGATCATGCATCGTGCGCTGCCGGATGCGCGCGACGGGCTGAAGCCCGTGCACCGCCGGATCCTGTACGCGATGCGCGAATTGCGGCTGACGGCAGGGGGACGGTTCCGGAAATCCTCGAAGATTTCGGGCGACGTGATGGGGAACTTCCACCCCCATGGCGACCAGGCGATCTATGATGCGATGGCCCGGTTGGCGCAGGACTTCAACGTGCGCTACCCGCTGGTCGACGGCCAGGGCAACTTTGGCAATATCGACGGGGACAACCCTGCGGCGAGCCGATACACAGAGGCCCGCCTGACCGCCATCGCCGAGGCGATGATGGAAGGCCTGGCCGAGAACGCAGTTGATTTCCGCGACAATTACGATGGCACGCTTAGCGAACCGGTCGTGCTTCCGGCGGCGATTCCAAACCTTCTGGCCAACGGGTCGTCGGGGATTGCCGTGGGGATGGCCACGAACATCCCGCCGCACAACATTGACGAGCTGTGCAATGCGGCGCTGCATCTGATCAAGACCCCCGACGCGCGTGACGAAACACTGCTGAACTATGTTCCGGGGCCGGATTTTCCGACCGGCGGCATCATGGTCGAGCCGCGCGAGAACGTGGCCGAGGCCTATCGCACCGGGCGCGGGTCCTTTCGGCTGCGCGCCAAGTGGGAGAAAGAAGAACTCGCCCGCGGTCAATGGCAGATCGTCATCACCGAGATCCCTTATCAGGTTCAGAAATCCAAGCTGATCGAGCGGATCGCGGATCTGATCCAGACCAAGAAGGTTCCGATCCTCGCCGATATCCGCGACGAAAGCGCCGATGACATCCGCATGGTGCTGGAACCGCGGTCGAAATCCGTCGATCCGGACGTGCTGATGAACATGCTGTTCCGCAGTTCCGACCTTGAGATCCGGTTCAGCCTGAACATGAACGTGCTGATCGACGGCGTGACGCCCAAGGTCTGTTCGCTGAAAGAGGTGCTGCGCGCCTTCCTCGACCATCGTCGCGATGTGCTTCTGCGCCGGTCGACGCACCGGATGGAGAAGATCGACCACCGGCTCGAGGTGTTGGAAGGCTTCATCATCGCCTTCCTCAACCTGGATCGCGTGATCGACATCATCCGCTATGACGAGGACCCGAAAGCCGCGCTGATGGCCGAAGATTGGTCCGTCAAACGGGGGCGGGCCGCGGATGAGGCGAGCTATGTCAGCCCGATCGGGCTGGATACCTCGGGTGAGCTGAGCGAAGTTCAGGCCGAAGCCATCCTGAACATGCGCCTGCGGTCGTTGCGCCGCCTGGAAGAGCTGGAGCTGATCCGGGAACGCGACGCCCTGTTGGAGGAGCGCGCGGGCCTGGAAGATCTGCTGGACAGCGAAGACCTGCAATGGGCCTCGGTCGGTGATCAGATCAAGGAGGTCAAGAAGACCTGTGGTGCGAAAGCTGACGGCGGCGCGCGTCGGACCCTGATCGAAGAGGCCGGCGAGGTTGAAGAAGTGCCATTGGAGGCCATGATCGAGCGCGAGCCGATCACTGTCGTCTGCTCCAAGATGGGGTGGGTGCGGGCCATGAAGGGCCATATCGACCTGACGCAGCAGCTGAAATTCAAGGATGGGGACGAAGGGCGGTTTGCTTTCCATGCGGAAACGACCGACCGGCTTCTGGTCTTCGGCACTAACGGGCGGATCTACACGGTGTCGGCGGCGAACCTGCCTGGCGGTCGCGGCATGGGCGAACCCCTGCGCCTGATGATCGACCTGCCGAACGAGGCCGATATCGTCGACATCCTGATCCATCGCCCGGGCGGAAAGCTGATCGTGGCCTCGACCGCCGGTGACGGTTTCCTGGTCGCCGAGGACGAGATCCTGGCGCAAACGCGGACCGGCAAACAGGTACTGAACGTGCGCGGTGACGTGGTCGCCCTGGCCTGTAAGCGCGTGTCCGGTGATGCGGTCGCCGTGGTTGGCCAGAACCGCACAGTGTTGGTTTTCCCGCTGGATGAGCTGCCGGAGATGGCGCGGGGCAAGGGCGTTCGGTTGCAAAAGTACAAGGATGGCGGCCTGTCCGACGTGACGACCTTTACCCTCTCCGACGGTCTAAGCTGGCATGACCCGGCTGGACGCCGCCGCGTGGAGGCCGATCTGGAGGAATGGATCGGCAAGCGCGCGGGCTCTGGCCGGATGGCCCCGCGGGGCTTCCCGCGGGACAACAAGTTCAACTGACAAGGTCTTCGGTTTCGCCCTGCGGGGCGAGGCCGTGGAAGATCACGACTGCGCCCATGTTCTCTCCATTAGTGGTGCGGCTGGGGATCGGAAATGCCTCGACCGTGAGATCCCGCCCGGCATAGGTCCCGCAGCTTTTCTGCGATTTCAAAGTCTTCAGCGTCTCATCCGTCAGTGCCTTCAGGTCGACGAAGTCGAACCGGGGGCCGACGACCTCGAGAGTGCGGTTGATGTCATGCTGCTGCATCTGGAAGGCGCGTCCGACCAGCTGACTGAACCGCCGGATCCGGCCTTCGGGCGACAGGATGATCAGACCGACCTGAAGCAGGCCCAGCACCAGTTCGGTGTTCTCATTCAGGTCCTGCAGTTCTTCGATCTTCAGCTCATGTTCAGCGCTGACGGTGACCAGTTCTTCGTTGACGGCGTGCAGTTCCTCGTTCGAGCTTTGCAGTTCCTCGTTGGAGGCCTGCAATTCTTCGTTCGAGGCCTGAAGCTCTTCGTTGGAGGCCTGAAGCTCCTCTCCGCTGGCCTCAAGCCGTTCGGTCACCTGCTGCAGGGTCTCTTCGGTCAGCCGCAGATCCCGCTCCAGCTCGGCCACGCGGGCGGTCAGGAGGGCGGCATCCTCTGAAGTTGCGCCAAGGTCGATTGGCTGGTTCTCAGCTGTGGTCGGGTCTCCTTCTGCAAGTTTCAACGATACAAGAAGGAAGCGGGGCGGGCTTGTCCGTTCCAGCGGCTCGATCGTGATGTTGCAGTACTGATATTGCTCCAGCTCGAAATCGATCTTGACCCGTCGGGAATAGGGTTCCGACGGGCTGCGTCGCATCTTCTCGATCCCGACGTTGATGGCAAAGTGCAAAGACGGATGCACGATATCCTCGACCGTCCAGTCGGCCAGGTTGTTCATCGTGTCGATGAAGGCCGATGCCGCGCCGAACCAGGACAGGACCCGCCCCTCGATGGTGATTAAGATAGAAGAGGGGGCATAGCGCTTGAGCAGGGCATTGTAGCTTTTGATCAGCATATCGCGATTGCGAAGCTCGATCGATTCGATGTTCCGATCATCCATGCTGTGGCGCACGCGTGGTGTCCGCGACATCAGTTCATCATGGCGGGCAGGGCCCCTGGGACGTTCGGTGAAGTGATAGCGGCGCAGATTGGGCTGGTCCGAGGCTTTTTGATACAGCCGCCAGCGTTGGTTAACGCAATTGAAATCGTCGGCCATCGATCCGATCGTTTCGGATGGTCCAAGCAAAAGGTAGCCGTTCTTCCGAAGCCCGAACAGGAACATCGACAGGATGCGGCTGCGCGGTTCGGTCTTTAGGTAGATCAGAAAATTCCGGCATGAAACGAGGTCCAGGTGCATGAACGGCGGATCGGTCAGCGCATCATGGACGGAGAAGATTAATTTCTGCCGAAGAACCGGATCAATGATGTACTGATCGCGGTGCTTGTCGAAATAGAGGTTGCGAAGATGGGCCGGCATCGCCTCCAGCGCCTCTTCCCGGTAGACACCAGTTGCGGCACGGTCGATGGACCGATGATGAACGTCGGTGGCGATAACCCGGAACTTGCAATTCGGGTTGTGTTCCTTGACGGATTCGTTCAACTCAATCGCGATCGTGTAGGCTTCTTCGCCACTGGCGCAGGCCGGGACCCAGACTCGGATCGGATCAGCTTCGTCCTTTTCCTTGACGATCTTGTCGATGGCCTCCTTGCGGAGCGCGGCGATCGCTTCGGGGTTGCGATAGAATTGCGTCACCCCGATCAGAATGTCCTGATAAAGTTCGTCGATTGCCGCAGGGTTGGCGCGTAGCAACTGCCCGTATTCCTGCAACTGCCGGAACCCATGCAACTGCTGCCGTCGTTCGATCCGCCGTAGCACGAGGTCTTGCTTGTAGGACGAGAAATCGACGTTGGTTTGTTGCTTCAACAGGTCCTGGATCTCTTGGGACATGCGTGACGCGGCGGCATTGTCCTTGGTTTGAGGAACCTTGCCATTCTGAAATATTTCACCAATGATTTCAGGCATTTCCGAAGGGGTGAGGATTCTGTCGGCGAACCCGCTCTTGACGATGGACTTTGGCATGGATGTGAATTCGGCATCGTCCAGAGACTGGGCAAAGATCGTGCCGCCGCTGGCGTGAATGGCACCGGCACCTCTGGTGCCGTCGAACCCAGAGCCCGAGAGCACAACGGCGACCGTCCTGTCCGCGGCGCGTGAGACAAGCGAATTGAAGAAATAGTCGATCGGAAGATGCGGCAGCCCGTCAGCCTCGTCATAGGCCCGGGCCCGGAAGACATCGTCTTCGAGCCGGATGAATTCGCTGGGATTGTTCAGATAGACGGTGTTCGGTTCTATCTTCAGCCCATCTTCGGCATGGCGGACGGACAGGTGAATCTGACGTTCCAGGATGCTTTTCATGATCGACCGATAGTCGGGCGAAAGATGTTGGATCACCACGTAGGACCAGCCAGCCGTGGCGGGGGCCTTGCTCAAAAAGGCTTCGAGCGGTTTCAGGCCGCCGGCAGAGGCCCCGAGAGCGATCAGGGGAATGGCGCGCTCAGGGTTTTTATTGCTGAATGTTTCTGGTTTATCGTTCATTTGAAATTTCTTGTCTCCAAGAAGGCAAGGTATCAGACTGGTTCAAGCCAGTATAGGAAGGAGATGGGCGTGGCACGAATTTTTATTGCAGATGATGATGAAGATTATCTTGCTGCATTTCGTATCGGGATGGAGTCGATCGGCCACAAGGTGTTCTCTGTGAATTCGGGGGCACAGGTCATGGATGCTTTGCGGGACGGCCACTATGATATTGTCTTTCTCGATGTGGTGATGCCCGGAGGCGGGGCCATTTCCCTAGTTCATAAGATTAGATTGGAATATCCTGATGTTTTGATCGTCATCATGACCGGCCACTCCGAGCTGTATAACACGCCAGTCTTTACCGAGGGGTTTCGCCTTGCTACCGCGCGCATAAAAAAATCGGCATCTTTGGATGAAATTAAGGCAATGCTGTCATCCTTGTTGATGCCGAAGTGAAAAAGGTTGTCTAGATATGATAAGCCGAACCGGGGGATGAGCCGTAGGTCGGAACCGCATTCGGTGTGGGGCGCTACAGCGACCGTCGACACACAGGGGATTACGGCCCTGTTGGTTGGGCCGGTCATCATCCTTGCCGGCCTCAACCTGGTGTTCGGCTGGCTATTGGGATCAGAGGTTTTCCTGCGCGGGCTCAGGGATCTGCCGGCTATGGTGCCGGGCACGGCACTGTGCGTTGCCATGCTGGGTATCAGCACGCTTTTGAGCCAATCGCGGAAGCTGTCAATTCGTGCGCTTAGTGTCGGTCTTGCGATTGGAGCCGACCTGTTCGCAGTTTTGGCTTTTGTGGCATCGACGGGGGCAGATGCGCCCGTTGGTGGGGATCGCATGTCCCTTGCCACACTGGTCGCAGTTCTATGCTTGTCTGCGGCTGCGGTTGCCAGCCTTGTCCCGTCACTGCAGGCGAGGCGGGTGCATGAGGTGTTTGCGACCTTTGTCATCGTCATCGCACTGGCCGCCTTGATCGGTATGGTGATCGATCTGGACTCCCTGTTTCGGTTCACTCTTTTTCAGGGACTTTCGTTGCCAACGGCGATTTCTGTTCTGCTTTTGGCCTTGGCGGCGATTCTAAGACGGGCTCAGGGGACCTGGCTGGGGGTCATAACATCCGACGCGCTCGACGGCCGGTTGGCGCGGCGTTACCTGCCGTGGGCGATCCTTGTGCCGTTCAGTTTGATCGAACTTTCCTACGTGATGACTGATCGCGGTGTGATGGATGGGCGGCAGCGCCAGTTGGTGTTTGCAGTTTTCGTCATGATCGGTTCATGCGCGGCGGTCGTCCGGCTGGCGCGCTATCAAGCAGATGTGGCGCGCCGCGATTTCCGTTCCGAAGCTAATTTGCGCGCCATCCTGTCCGGGCTGGACGAGGCGATTTTCGTATTGTCGGAAACGGGTGCCATCATGGGGCGAAATCAAGCGGCAGAACGGTTGTTCGGCGACCGGCCGCAGGAGGTCGCGCATTTGCTGTCCATTGACCTGCATGACGTTCCCCGTCGTGAAAGGCCGGGGTCCGGACGTCACCCGGTGACACGGGCTTTGGCCGAGGAAGGGGACGTTCACTGTGGTTGGATGGACGCGGACGGACACGAGAGAATCTTGGGTCTGTCTTCATTTAAACCCGACGCGGCCTGGAAGGTGCTGGTCATCGCCGACGTGACAGAGCCCTGGATGCTGCAGCAGACGGCGGCGCTGACCGAACGGGCGGATGCGCTTGCTCAGGTGGTCAGCGGTGTCTCGCACGAAATGCTGAATGTCTTTGGGGTGATCAACATGTCCGCGGGCGCGCGGACCGATCCTGATGACAAGACTGCCGCGATCATCCTCAAGGCGGCCGAGCGTGGTTCCCGACTGGCCGAGCGTTTGCAGCGACTGACGGTGACGCAGAATGGTGCGGTTGCAACCGTCGACGCAGGAGAGGCGGCGCTGGCGGCGGTCGAACTGGCGCGGCGGACCCTTCCCGACGGCATTGTGCTGACCCATGATCTGGTGCTTGATCCTCTGCCGGTTGCGGCCTCGGGCGCGGATCTGGAACTTGCTCTTTTGAACCTCATTCTCAATGCGCGCAATGCGATAGCCGAAGGGGAGCTGGGGTTTGGCCAGATCGATGTAAATGTCGACAGTGAAGGTGAGCAGGTTCGGATACATGTCATCGACGACGGACCCGGCGTCACCGAAGAGGTGCTTGAACGGGCGGCGGATCCTTTCTTTACCACCCGGCGCGGGGTTGGCGGTACCGGTCTTGGATTGGCGATCATCTCGACGATGGCGCGGAATGCAGGAGGAGAGCTGAGGCTGAGCTCTGCCCCAGGCAAAGGATTTCAGGCCTGCCTCGCGTTGCCCAGGCCTCAGCTTCCCTCGACCAGGGATCAGGCGACGTTGCCGCGACTTGGGTCCATGCGCCTACTGGTTGTTGATCCGGATCCGGAGTTTCGCGCGATACTGGGCGATACGCTTGAAATGCTGGGGGCTGACGTGCATCGGGCCGGCAGCATGGATGAAGGGTGCGAAATCGCAAGGGGGCTTCCTGACCTTTCGGTCTTGATCGTGGAAGAGGATCTGCCTGAGGCCGAAGCGCAGGCTCTGAGGTGGCGGTTTCCAAATGCTGGCGTGATCTATCTTGCGGGCCCTGCCCAATCAGCAAGGAAAGCCGGCTGGCCAGGGCTTCGGATGGGGAAGCCGGTCGACATGGCGCTTCTGTGCAATTCAATCCATTTGGTCGCTGCACGTGCGTCCGGGGCTTCCTGTGATGAACCCTTGTGAATGGACTATATTCAGAACGAATATTTCGGATCATATCCGGCCAGAGAACCGCTTGGCAGCGGAGCGTCAAATAGAAACCCTTGGCCCAGACGGCAGCCCCAGTCCCGAAGAAGTGCCGCTTGTCGCGCGGTTTCAATTCCTTCAGCGATGACGCTCACCCCCAGGCCGTTGGCCATGGCAAGCAAAGCACGCAGGATCGCCACGGACTTGTCGTCAGAGCCGATCTTGTCCACGAAGGCCTTGTCGATCTTCAGAAAATCTATCGGCCAGTCAGATAGATGACGCAGCCCCCCATATCCGGTGCCGAAGTCGTCCAGGGCGATACGGGCCCCCCGTGTTCGTAGTTCTTTTACCGTGCGCCGGATCTGTCCATTGGTGTCGTCCAGCATGATCTGTTCCGTCACTTCGATTGTCAGGTTTTCCCAGCCAAACGAGGTTTCAGAAATCACGTTCTGCACATCGAAGACGAACTCGGGGTTCATCAGGTCGAAGTACGTCACGTTGATTGAAAGGCTGCGGTGCGGAAAGGTCTGAGAGACGCTTGATCCGTAATCCTGAAAAGCCCGCCGCATGATGGTGCGGGTCATCTTTTCGGCAAGGGAATGGTCCCGGAATACGGTCGAAAATTGCGCAGGAATCATGTTTTTTCCGGTGTCATCGCGCCAACGGGCAAGAACCTCGAAGCCGATGCAGCGGCGTGATTCCAGGTCTACGATGGGTTGGAAGTTCGGGTGGATCTGGTTGCGCCGCACCGCCTGATGGAACAGATTGCCCAGTTCACTGGTGTTGTAGCGGACGTGATGCCGGGGGTGGAAGATCGCGCTTTTTCCCCGGCCGGCGTTCTTTGCCGCATACAGGGCACAGTCGGCGAGTTCATAAAGCTTGGTATAGCCCGAAGCATCCAGTGGAAACTGGGACGCCCCGATGCTGACATGACCGAGGTCGGGTTTGTTCAGCACGGCAATTGCACGCTGGATGTTGTTCTTCATTCGCGAAAGCAGGCCATCAAGGTAAGCGCGCCCGCCACGAGGCAGTGGAACGGACAGGCCGAATTCATCGCCGCCCAACCGGCCTGTGACGGCACCCTCTGGTGCAGTGTGCTTGAGTGTCTTGGCAATCGCCTTCAGATATGTATCGCCAAATTGATGGCCGTAGATGTCGTTAATCATTTTGAAATGATCGACGTCTATGATCACAAAGGCGAAATGCTGACCGCCATCTTCGATGCGTTCCCTGACCTTGTTTTCGAATGAAACCCGGTTGTTCAGATTGGTCAGGGGATCCGTTTCGCTAAGCTTTCGAAGGCGTGCCATTCGGCTGGACAGCGTGGCCAATTCAAAAGCCATCTCCGACATATTGTCGTGGATGTTCCAGACGCGTCCGAAACATAGGGCGATCTTGCGACCCTTATCGGGCAGGTCGGATTGTTGCCCGGGATTGGCGCGTACGGCCATGGCGAAAAGACCGAAAGTGCCGGCTTCCGGCCCTTTGACGAGGAATGAAAAGACGTCGAAATTGATTTCTGAAAGGGAAAACCTCGAAATGCTGCAGGGACTATCAATGCCTTCTGAAGGGCACATGGTGACCTTTGCCCGAAGTGATCCGACTGCTGCCATGGCCGCTTCATAAAGCTGGCGGCCCAGCTGCGTGTCAGCGGTCAAAGTGACCAATGGGGGTGTGTGGTCGCTTTCGCCTGGAAGGATCAGAAACAACGAAGCTGCCGCGCCACAGGCCGTTTCGACCGTAGTGCGAAGCTGCTCAAGCATGGACTCGAGCTCGGTCATCGCCGGAGCGTCTTGCAAGCGGGCGCTATCCTGAAGTTGGGCTGACATCGAAATGGGAAAGTCCTGATGCAAAAGATCCATCGCCACAGGGAAGCCCTGCATGACGTTCATCTTCCGGTCAGAACGGTTAACAAACCGTTAACGTGCCGCGCGCAGCAGGAGGCGTCTTACCCGTCAGGGTCGGGGATGCGCCCTCAGCCAAACGCCGCCTTCTGGGCGTGTCGTGATGATCAGAACCGGCTTTGGGGTCTTGCCGGCTACGGCTTCGAACCGGAACCTCGCAAGCAGCGTGGCCAGGATAATCACGGCCTCCTGCAGGGCAAAACCTGCGCCGATGCAAATCCGGGGGCCGTCCCCGAAGGGCAGATAGGCATAGCGATCCACCGGCGCGCCACCCATGAAGCGGTCCGGGTCGAAGGCATCGGGGTTGTCCCAAAGCAGCCGATTGCGGTGCAGCGCGTAGATGGGAACCATGACGGTGTCACCGGGCCGGACCTCGCGCCCGCAAAGCGTGTCGGCCTGGTGCGCGGTGCGGGAGATGATGCCAGCGGGGGGGTAGAGGCGCAGCGCCTCGTCCACCACGGCGCGGATGAAGGGCATCGATGCGACGTCATCGGCGGTGGCGGCGCGATCACCCAGCTGGCTTCTGGCCTCTTCCGCCGCGCGCTCCTGCTGCTCGGGCGCAAAGGACAGGAGGTAGAGCGCCCAGGACAGGGTCAGCGCCGTGGTTTCATGCCCGGCGACGATGAAGGTCAAAAGGTTGTCGCGGATCTCGGGTCCGCGCATCTGGCGCTGCGTTTCGGGATCCGTGCCCGCGATCAGCAGATCCAGAAGGTCCGGGGGCTGCTTGGCCTGACGGCGCTGGCCAATCGCCTCATCCGCGACGGATTTCATCTTTTTCAACGCGTTGCCGGAGAAGACACGGCCGGGGCGGGGGACCCATCCCGGCATGCCCGCGATGTCGAACAGCGACACGCGGCCGGCCACGTCGATGTAATTGTCGATGGCCCGGTGCATGGCCGCGCTGTCGAAATGCCGTTCGCCGGACAGCGTGACATCCGAGATTACTTCGAATGTGGCGCGGACCATTTCGTCATAGACGTTCACGGCGCGCGGACCGGCGGTGGCGATCCGGTCGGCGCTGGCCTCGGCCGCGGCGGTCATGACGGGGGCAAGCGCGCCGATATTGCGGGCCGAAAAGGCCGGGGCCGCAGCCCGCCTTTGCCAGCGCCAATGCGCGCCTTCGGCCACGAAAAGGCTTTCGCCGATGGCGGGGCGCAGCAAGTTCTTGGTGACAACCGACTTGGGGTATTCCTCGACCTTCTCAAGCAGGATGCGGCGCAGTGCGGTCGGGTCCATGACCATGTGCCAGCGCACCCCGGTCTTGCCCGAAACCATCGGTTGTTTTACCGCAAGTTCCGGCAGGATTTCCAACAGGTTGCTGCGCGCAGCGCGCAGGCTTCCGAAGAAGCCAAGCGGCTGGGTCGCCAGGGCGGCGTGCACGGGCAAGGGGGAAACCGGCGCATCGGGCGTGGGCTGTCCGGACATGGGCTCTCCTGTCGGGTAGTGCGCGGGGGCTGGCGTCAGATAGACAGAAGATAGGGCAGGCATTGCGGGCTGCAAACCACACGGGGCGCAGCGTCGCGTGGCGCAACAGAATTTGCATGACCTGCGCCCTTGGGATATGCGGGACGGAACGCGCCCGTCTGGGCCCTGAGGGAGAGATACAGCGATGATCCGGAAATTTGCCGCGATGGCTTTGCTGGTGCTGGCGGCTGCCTGCACCGATGTGTCCGACCTGCAGGAGGCCCCTGCGGACCTGGGGCAATTCCGGCTGGGCCACAACGTTGTGGTGGCGTCGAAAATGCGCCAGGCGGCGCTGTCGCGTGACGCAACGGAAGAGGAATGGGTCACCGCGCTTCAGGCCGCGGTCGAGGAACGCTTTGGCCGCTACGAGGGGGAGCGTCTGTACCACTTGGGCATCTCGGTCGAGGGGTTCTCGATCGCGCCTCCGGGGGTGCCGCTTGTCGCCTCGCCCAAGTCCGTGTTGATCATTCGCGCCACGCTTTGGGACGACGCCCTTGGTCGGAAGCTGAACGAAGAGGCCAAGCAATTCACGGTCTTCGAGACCTTCTCGGGATCGACCATCGTCGGGTCCGGTCTGACGCAGACCAAGGAAGAGCAGATCCAGAACCTGTCGCGCAGCGCGGCCAAGCTGGTGCAGAACTGGATGCTGCAGAATCCTGAATGGTTTCCCGGAATTGGCGCACAGCCCGCCGCGGCGGCCAGCGACGAGACCACGGATGAGATCGTCGAGAAAAATGACAATCTTGCAACGGAAGGCTGAGACCCGGTTCTTGGCTTGATTATCCGTGCCAAAGCCCTTAAATCGCCGCCGGAGTAGAACCGGGCTTTTTGGCGGCCCCCCAACCACGAAGGTGCCTGTGAGAGATGGCAAAGGAAAAGTTTGAGCGCGGCAAACCGCACTGCAACATCGGCACGATCGGTCACGTTGACCACGGCAAGACGACGCTGACGGCGGCGATCACGAAGTACTTCGGTGACTTCAAAGCCTACGACCAGATCGACGGCGCACCGGAAGAAAAAGCCCGCGGCATCACGATTTCCACCGCACACGTGGAATACGAGACCGAAGCGCGTCACTACGCACACGTCGACTGCCCCGGCCACGC
>CAXQKF010000088.1:0-4635 GCA_964224285.1 Donghicola sp.
TGTTTGGCGGTCGCAGCCCGATCGAGCATGTGATGCACGAGGGTATGATCGGCCTCTATCACATTCTCACACGGCTATAAAAAATGATGGAAGACATCACATCTGCCCTCGCAGGGTGGGAGGATGAAGAGTCCGATGATCTGCTGTGGAAATCCGAAGACGCCACTAACACCCGCCCGCGCTTGCTGCACTGATCCCTTGGGTCTAGCCGCTGCGGGCTGCTGCGGATAAGCTTGGGGAAACGGAATTTTCTCAGGCGAGTCATGCGGATACTTTGCGTCAGCACCCAGCGGAACGAAGGACCTTTCCTGTTAGAATGGATCGCCCATATGCGGGCCTGTGGTGTCACGGACCTGCTGATCTATTCCAACGATTGTGATGATGGCAGCGATGCGCTGCTCGAGGCTCTGGCAGCCGAAGGGGTATTGACCCACATCGCGCAGGACATCCCCGAAGGCGAGAGCGTCCAGTGGACTGCGCTCAAGGCTGCGTGGAAACATCCTTTGCGCAAAGAGGTGGATTGGGCGCTGGCCTGTGACATCGACGAGTTCCCCGTGATCAAGGTCGGCGAGGGCCGGTTCCCTGATCTGGTGTCTGCGGTGCTCGAGGATTTCGACGCGATGGTTCTGCCGTGGCGTCTGTTCGGGGCCAATGGCGTGAACCGGTTCGCTGACGCGCTGGTGACAGAGCAGTTCCGGATGGCGCAGACCGCGGATGCTTTGTGGCCCGTGGCGGCGACGTTCTTCAAGACGCTGTTCCGAGTGAAGGGGCCGTTCAACCAGTTCGGCGTGCACCGTCCCAAGCAAAAGGCCGAGGCCAAGGCCGGGTTGCCGGTGATCGTCGACGGGGCAGGGCGGCGCTTGCCAGAGGGCTTTGTGCGCAACGCCAAGCGACTGTCGCTGTTCGGCACGCCTATCGGGCGCAGTCTGGCCGAGGTGAACCACTATTCCCTGCGGTCGGCCGAAAGCTTCTTGATCAAACGGGATCGGGGGCTGCCGAACCGGACCGAGAAAGCCATCGATCTGGCCTACTGGGTCGAGCGGAATTTCAACGAGACCGAAGAAACCGAAATCGACCGTGTGTCGGCGGCGCGTTCGTCGGAACTGGCGCGGTTGCGGTCCCTGCCGGGGGTTGCGGCGGCCCATGATCAGGCCGTGGCCTGGCACAAGGCGCGCTTTGCCGAGTTGATCACGACCGAAGAGGGGCACAGGCTGTACAGCCAGCTCACTCTGGCCGCCAGCAGCAAGACACCGACCGCCGAATCTGCGGCGCAAATGGTGGCTTGGTTCCAGAAAGCCCACCGTCGCAATCTGGGTTTGGACGGCTGACCCGCCAAAAAAAGATGCGTTCTGCAGACTATTCTGCAAATAGCCGCGCAACAAAGTTGCGGCGGTGACGCGCCCGAGGTGCGGGCCACGATGCTTAACGCGACGTCAGACGTTCAAAAGCGTTTCATCGAAAAAGTTGATCACGTGAATTCTTGACCATTCGGTAAAGCTCGGGAACCCTTTCATCAGGAACGCATTGGACACGGCCCGTTGCAGGGGCCGGACGTCCACCAAACAGCGTTCCCGAGATAAAAAGAAAACCCGACTGGAGGACACATGAAACTGATGACCCGCACAATGCTTGCGGCCATGATGGCGAGCACCATCATCGCAGGCACCGCCACCGCCGCGACCCATCCCGAAACCGGCGAAGAGTTGGCGGCCGACCAGACCTTTACCAACTGGACCCTCGATAACCCCAGCAGCTTTGACCCCCAAGTGGTCGAGGACTCGGACGGCGCCGCCATGGTGCGCAACATGTTCGAAGGCCTGATGAACCAGGATGCGGACGGCAACCTCGTGCCCGGCGTGGCCACCGGCTATACCGTGAACGACGACAAGAACGTCTACACCTTTACCCTGCGCCCCGAAGCCGTGTGGTCGAACGGTGATCCCGTTGTGGCCGGCGATTTTGTCTACGCATGGCAGCGCGCTGTTGATCCCCAGCTGGCCTCGCCCTACGCGTGGTTCATGGAGCTGATGTCGATCGACAACGCTTCGGCCATTATCGCGGGTGAAAAGCCGATCACCGATCTGGGTGTGAAAGCGATCGACGACCATACGCTCGAAGTCACCCTGTCCGCGTCGCTGCCCTATTTCGCGACCATGACCACCCACTCGACCACGTTCCCCGCGCCCAAGAAGGTGATCGAGGAATTCGGCGCCGAATGGACCAAGCCCGAGAACATCGTGGTGAACGGCGCATTCATCCTCGAGGATTTCACCCCCGGCGAGCGCATTGTTCAGGTCCGCAACCCGTCGTACTGGGACAACGAGCACACCATCCTCGACAAGATCGAGACCTTGGTTGTGACCGACCAGAACCAGGCGTTGACGCGGTATTTGGCCGGCGAGTTTGACCGGATCGAACTGCCAGCGGGTACTTATCCCAAGATGAAGGCAGAACGTCCCGATGAAGCGGTGAGCGTGCCGTGGCTGTGCAACTACTATTACACCTTCAACGTCAGCGATTCCGGCCCCGAGGCGTTCAAGGACGTTCGCGTGCGCCAAGCGCTGTCGTTGGCAGTCGACCGCAAGGTCATCACCGAGAACGTGATGCAGGGCGGTCAGCCCGAAGCCTATAGCTTTACCCCTGCCGCCGTGGCGGGCTTCGCGCCCCCGAAATCGGCGATGGCGGACATGACCCAAGCGGAACGCGACGCCAAGGCCAAGGAGCTGTTGGCCGAGGCCGGCTACGGTGCGGATAACCCTCTGACCTTTGACATGATCTACAACACCTCGGAAAACCACAAGAAAGTGGCCGTGGTGCTGAGCCAGATGTGGAAGCAGAAGCTGGGTGTTCAGGCGAGCCTTGCCAATATGGAGTGGAAGACCTTCCTTGATACCCGTGGCCGTCAGGACTTTGCTCTGGCCCGCGGCGCATGGTGTGGCGACTACAACGAGGCGTCGACTTTCCTTGATCTGCTGACCACCCCGTCGGGCTACAACGACGGCAAGTATTCGAACACCGAGTACGACGCGCTGATCCAGTCGGCGAAAACCGCAGCGAACGCGCCCGAGTTGTACACCCAGGCCGAAGCGATCCTCGCCGAGGAAATGCCCGTGATCCCGATCTACCACTATGCGGGCGTTATGATGATCGACACGGACCTGAAGGGCTGGCCCTATCAGAACGTCGAGCGCAACTGGTACGGCAAGAACCTGTACAAGATCGCCGAATAATCTCTGCGTGCAGGCGTCCCGATGCGGGCGCCTGCAACTGCCTTTAGGTACCTCTCTGACATGCTGAACTACATCCTGCGGCGGCTTTTGACCGCGATCCCGACTCTATTGGTGTTGGTGATCATCTGCTTTCTGATGATGCACGCGGCCCCCGGTGGCCCGTTCACCAGCGAACGTCCTTTGCCCCCCGAAGTGCTGGCCAATATCGAAGCCAAATACGGCCTCGACAAACCGCTCTATGCGCAGCTTTGGGACTATCTGGTGGGGGTTGTGACCCGTTTCGATTTCGGTCCGTCCTTTATCTACAAAGACCGGAGCGTGAACGACATCATCGCCCAAGGGTTTCCCGTGACACTGACATACGGGACCATCAGCTTTGTGGTGGCGACGATTGTGGGTGTGGCGATGGGTGTCTTTGCGGCGCTGCGTCACAACACCTGGGTCGACTATCTGGCCGTCGGGGCGACGTTTAGCGCGCAGGCTCTGCCGAATTTCGTGATGGCGCCCATTCTGGTCATCATCTTTACATGGCAGCTGGGGTGGCTGCCCGGTGGCGGCTGGAACGGCGGGCAATGGCAGTACGTGGTCATGCCCGTGATTGCGCTGTCCACCAGCTACATGGCCTCGATCGCGCGGATCCAGCGCACGGCGATGTTGGAAGTCTTGCATTCGAATTTCGTGCGCACCGCGCGGGCCAAGGGGCTGCCAAGCAGCACCATCATCTGGCGGCACGCGATGAAGCCCGCCCTCATGCCTGTGGTCAGCTATCTGGGGCCGTCCTTTGTAGCGATGATCACCGGCTCTGTGGTGATCGACCTCTATTTCTCGACCGGCGGTGTGGGGCTGCACTATGTCAACGCGGCGCTGAACCGAGACTATGCGGTGATGCTGGGGGTGACGATCCTGTATGGTGCTTTGACCATTCTTTTCAACCTGATAGCCGACATTGTTTATGCATGGCTTGACCCGAAAATCCGGTACTAAGGGGGCCAAGGATATGATCACCAATTCAGACCGTATGGACCGGATCACCGAAGCCTTGGACGAGGCCGCAGAGATCAAGGGACGTTCCCTCTGGGCCGACGCGCGCCGCCGGTTCTTGCGTAACAAGGCGGCCACGGGCGCTGTTTTTGCCCTGTGCCTCGTGGTTCTCTTTGTCATCATCGGGCCCCAGTTTGCCGTCTGGTCGAACGAGGAAATCGACTGGAACGTTATGGGCATGGTCGCCGAAAAGGGTGCGCCGTCCATCGAGAGCGGCCATTACTTTGGCGTCGACGAGTTGGGGCGCGACCTCTATTCGCGGACCATACAAGCCACGCGGACTTCACTGATCGTTGGCGTTATTGGCGCGATTGTGGCCGTGACCATCGGCACGATCTATGGGGCGACGGCGGGCTTTGTCGGC
>CAXQKF010000089.1:0-5860 GCA_964224285.1 Donghicola sp.
CCCAGACCACGTCCATCGCGATGGCGACCAGACACAGGCACAGGGTTTTGCCCAAAGTTTTCACGAAACTGGTCGAGATGAACGCGGTGCCATAGGCCTCGGACATCACGGTCACGCCTAGGGTGAACAGCGACAGCAACGCGAGGAAGATCAGAAGGGTCGGATGGTTTTTGATGAAAGTTTTGCCCATTGGATCAATCTCCTGCCGCGCGGCCCTTGAGGGCGACGATGCCACGGGGGCGGAACTGGATGAAGATGATGATGAAGATGATCATGAATGTCTGGGCCGCCAAAGTGTTGGACGGGTTCAGCCATTCGATCCCCTTTTGCAGCGTGCCGATCATGGCGGCCCCCGCAAGGGTGCCCCAGATGTTGCCGACGCCGCCAACCACTACGGTCATGAAGCTTTGGACGATGTAGTCGTTGCCAAGCTCGGAGGTGACTTTGGCGAACAGGCCGATGGCGACGCCCGCAATACCAGCGATGCCGGAGCCAAGGCCGAAGGTCAGCATGTTCACCTTGTCAGGGTTAATCCCCATCGAGGACGCCATGCGCGGGTTCTGCGTGACGGCGCGGGTTTCCAGACCCAGACGGGTTTTCTTCATGATGAAGAGGAAGAGAAACAAGAAGCACAGGGCCAGCACGAAGATTGCGATACGGATGTAGCTGATCGACACCACGTCGTTCAGCACCCACGCGCCGTCCAGCCAACCGGGGGCGGTCAGGGGGCGGGCTTGGGTGCCAAAGATGTTCTTGGCCAGCTGCTGCAGCGCGATCGAGATACCAAAGGTCGCCAGCAGGGTTTCCAAGGGGCGGTGATAAAGCTTGCGGATCACCAGACGCTCCATCGCGACGCCGGCAGCAAAGGTGACGACGAACGCCAAGGGCAGCGCCACGACCAGCGACAGGGTGTGGTTCGGGACAACCTGCTGAACCACATAGCCAGTATAGGCGCCCATCATGATGAACTCGCCGTGGGCCATGTTGATCACGCCCATCACGCCAAAGGTGATGGCCAGACCAATCGCGGCCAGAAAATAGATCGACGCCAGCGATAGCGCATCCAGACCGAGATCCGCCGCCTGGTTCAGGCCGACGTTCAGATCGATGGCCTTGAGCGCGGACTGGGCGGCTTTGGTCACGTCGCTATTCGGTTCGTTGTAGGCGTCGTAGATGACGTGGGTGCGCAGCTTCTCGTCTACCTCTTCGGCAGAGACAAAGGGCGGCACGGTGCCCGCCGCAGCCAGAGCGCGATAGGCTCTATCGCGGGCTTCGGGCGAGCCAAGGTCAGAAACCGGAACGCCGCCGACCTGACCATCAACGATATTCGCGGCCAGAACATCTTTGATCGCGGCGGGGGTCATGCGTTTGGTGGCGAAACCTGCCTCGACCAATGCCGCATAGGCCGCGTCGCGAGTGATGTCCTCGTCCAGACGCATGACCTTGGCCACATTCTCGCCAGCGGGGATCACGTCGGTGACTTTGCGGGTGGTCGCCAGCAAGGGGTTCAGCGCCGCACGCACTTCGAGGTTCAGATCGCCTGAGACGGCGTTGATGGCTTCGACCCGCTGTTCGGTGGTTTCGGCAAAGGCGATGGACAGCAATTTGACCAAACGCTCTTTGCGGGCACGGATCGCGCGGTTCTCTTCGCCTTCGATCGAAGCCTGCAGCGGGGCCAGATGTTCGGCATCCGGTCGACGTGCAATCGCTTCTAGGGCGTCCAGACGACGCGCTTCGTTCGGGTCAGAGAGTTGGAACTGGACCAGTGCGCTGGAAATCAGGCGGCGGACGCCCGCGTTGGGCTTCAGCTGGTCGGCTGCGGATTTTTCAGTCTCAGGGAGTTCTTCGCCCGTATCGATATCTTTCAGAACCAGCGATTTGCCTTGGGCCTTGCCGATAAAGAACAGACCATCTTCGGAACGTTGCCAGAGGTTCTTGGCCTCCCACGCTTGCAACATGCGCTGGGCCTGTTCGAGGCCGCTGGTGGCAATGTCGTCAATCGCCGGAGAGATGGTTTTGCGAGAGGGTTTTTCGATCAGGGCGCGGTGCTCTTGCAGGATGTCTTGCAAGGGCCCCTCGGCATGACCGACCGAGGCCCAGGCCAACACGGCCAGGCACGCAAAGAACAGTCGTTTCATGAAAAAGCCGCCGGTATTTGAAGAGGGCGTAAGGGGTCAGAGGGGGCGCGTGGCCCCCTCTGGATGGTTCGATCAGATTAGTAGTTCGATTCGATCTGAACGCAGGTCTGGGTTTCGGTGTTGTACATACCGCACTCCAGATCTTTCCAATCCGATTCCAGAACCGCCGAGGCAGGCAGGAAGTCGGTCCATGCGTCGCCAGCAACCGGCTCGGTCTGGCTGATGATGTCGAACTGGCCGTCTGCGCGGATTTCACCGATCAGAACAGGCTTCGCGAGGTGGTGGTTGGTGCCCATGACCGCGGTGCCGCCGGTCAGGTTCGGGAATTCCTGGCCCCACATTGCTTCGCGCACGGCGTCAACGTCGGTGGTGCCAGCGCCGGTCACGGCGTTCACCCACATGTTGAAGCCGATGTAGTGGGCTTCCATCGGGTCGTTGGTCACGCGCGCTTCGTCACCGATGAAGGCGTGCCACTGCTTGATGAACTCTGCGTTGGCTTCGGTTTCAGCCGACATGAAGTAGTTCCATGCCGCGAGGTGACCAACGAGGTTCGAGGTGTCCAGACCCGACAGCTCTTCTTCGCCAACCGAGAACGCGACGACGGGGATGTCGTCAGCCGATACGCCAGCCGCTGCCAGTTCCTTGTAGAAGCCGATGTTCGCGTCGCCGTTGATGGTCGAGATCACGCCAACCTGTTTGCCGTCTGCACCTAGTGCGACCACGTCAGAAACGATCTTGGACCAGTCCGAGTGACCAAAGGGGGTGTAGTTGACGAAGATGTCTTCGGCAGCGATGCCCTTACCTTCGAGGTAGGACTCGAGGATGTTGTTGGTGGTGCGGGGGTAGACGTAGTCGGTCCCCAGCAGAGCGAATTTCTCGACACCCAGTTCGTCCAGGAAGTAGTCAACCGCAGGGATCGCTTGCTGGTTCGGGGCCGCACCGGTGTAGAATACGTTTTTCGACGACTCTTCGCCTTCGTACTGGACGGGGTAGAACAGCAGGCCGTTCAGCTCTTCGATGACGGGCAGAACCGATTTACGCGAAACCGAGGTCCAGTTGCCGAAGATCACGTCAACTTCGTGAACGGTCAGCAGTTCGCGCGCTTTTTCAGCGAACAGGGGCCAGTCGGATGCGGGGTCAACGACGACCGCTTCGAGTTCGCAACCCAGAACGCCGCCTTTTTCATTTTGTGCAGCCACCAGCATTTCCATGGTGTCTTTCAGAGTGGTTTCCGAAATGGCCATGGTGCCCGACAGCGAGTGCAGAACGCCAACTTTGATCGGGCCGTCCTTGGGGCAGTCTGCCGCCAGAGCGGGCGAAGCAATGGTGCTGGCCAGCAGTACAGTACGCAGGGCGGTTTTGATGTTCATCATACCTTTTCTCCAGCAGAGCACGGCTGACGGCCTTGTTTCGGTTGGCCGGTTCCCTTAGCGATGCCCTGCAACTTGAGTTGCACTAAGTGTGGCGGTTGTTTGATTGCAGTCGTTCGGCCGCCACACACCCTTGTGAGAAGTCTCACCTGTTGGTGTCGGAATTGGTTGCTGCTTGGTCGCTTGATTGAAAGTGCTGGTCTCCAACTTCGTGAAGCAACGCAGACGTTTGACTAATTATTTGGCGATCATGCGGCTATTTGCTTAATGTTTAATCTGAAAGAGTTGCCATCATGCTGTTTTGACGTGCAATTCTGGCATCTTGTCGGTCAAACTGCCTATCCAGAGAGCAAGTTTCTTACCGGAAGAAAAAAGATCACCCGTCTCGACACCATATCCAACACGCAGCCCCGCTCGCACGGGAGTTTGCAGATCACGTCCAAAGCATTGGGGCGCGGGCATTCTTCTTTGGGGGTGTTGCGCCAGCAAGGCTCGGCCAAGTTTCTGTCCGTGTCGCGCCGTGATGCGGTCGAAGGCGTCGTCATAAATACGTCGGGCGGGATCACGGGCGGGGATACCCTGCGCATCGATGCCCATGCGGGTACCGATTCGACGCTGCGACTGACCACGCAGGCGGCAGAGCGAATCTACCGGAGCAGTGACCAGACCGCGGGTGCCGTGACCACGCGCCTGAGCGCAGAGGCCGGAGCGCGGCTGGATTGGTTGCCCCAAGAGACGATCCTGTTCGACAACGCCTACCTGCGCCGCAGTCTAGAGGCCTCGATCACCAGCACGACCCGTTTTCTGATGGTCGAGCCGGTGCTCTTTGGCCGTTTGGCCATGGGGGAAAACGTGCGGAAGGCGCAGTTGTCCGACCGGATTACCATCATGCGCGACGGTCATGTGCTGTTTCGGGATGCGACGCTGCTGCGCGGGGATATCTCTGCTCAGCTGGATCGCCCCGGTGTTGGAACGGGAGCCCGCGCTATGGCGTTTGTCATGTACGCAGCCCCTGATGCCGAAGCTTACCTAGACCGGATTCGTGATTTGCTCCCTGCGACTGCCGGGGCTTCTCTGGTCGCAGAGGGGGCGCTCGTGATGCGGTTCCTTGCGGCTGACGGTTTTGCGCTACGCCAATCTCTTTTGCCTGTTCTGGATTTGTTGACGGGTAACGATCTTCCACGTTCATGGAGACTATAGAATGAACCTCACGCCTCGCGAAAAAGACAAGCTGCTGGTGGCCATGGCCGCCGAAGTCGCGCGCAAGCGTCTGTCCCGCGGTGTCAAACTGAACCACCCCGAAGCGATTGCCCTGATCACCGACGCCGTCGTCGAAGGTGCCCGCGATGGCCGTTCGGTTGCGGATCTGATGCAGGCCGGTGCCGAAGTCATCACCCGCGAGCAGTGCATGGAAGGCATCGCCGAGATGATCCACGAAGTGCAGGTCGAGGCCACCTTTCCAGACGGGACCAAGCTGGTCACCGTCCACAACCCCATTCGCTAACTTCCCGATCAGAGGACATTTATCATGAAACGTTTTGTTGCCCCCTTGGCCGTTCTTCTGACAGCGACTGCCGCGCAGGCCCACAACGATGGCATCCACATGCACCCCCATGGCACCGAAAACTGGCTGCCCCTGATCGCCGCGCTGGCCGTGATCGCAGTGGCGGGTCTGGCATGGAAGGTGCGTCAATGATCCCCGGCGAACTCTTCCCCGCCGAAGGGGATCTGACTCTGAACGCCGATCGCGAGGCCATCACGCTGATGGTTGCGAACACGGGCGACCGCCCTGTGCAGGTCGGCAGCCACTACCATTTTGCGGAAACCAATCCTGCGCTCGATTTCGACCGCGCCGCTGCGCGCGGCATGCGTCTGGACATCGCGGCAGGAACTGCTGTCCGGTTTGAACCGGGCCAGCGCCGCGAAGTGCAACTGATCCCCGTGGGCGGTGCCCGCAAAATTTATGGCTTCAATCAGCAGATCATGGGCGAGCTTGAATGAACAACCCCTTTCCGGATCCGTTCAAATTATTCAGTGCACAGATGTATGTCGCTGCCATGGCCATTGAGGCCTCGGCTGTCATCGGAATGCGGATGCTGGGTATGTCGGGTCTGTGGGCCGTTCCAAGCAGCGAAAACAGCCGCATGATCAGCGAAAAACAAGTCGCTTTTGCCAAGTCCAGCCAGAAGGCCTTTATCGCGGCCATGAGCGGTAAGACCGCGGACGTCGTGATGATGGAAGCCGCCAAGCCTTTGCGCCGCCGGACCTCGGCCAACCACAAACGCCTGACCCGCCTCGGTCCGAAGAGTTTCTAGGAGTTTCCTATGCCCGCAACGATTAAACGCTCCGATT
>CAXQKF010000090.1:0-2520 GCA_964224285.1 Donghicola sp.
ACCTGTTTCTGTTGGAAATGGTCCAAGGGCCGGTGCTGCCCTTGCTGCTCTGCCTCGACTTGATCGCGGCGAGTGCCTTGCCTGCATGGTCGTTGGTTGCGCTCTTAGTGGTTTGGTACGGGTCCGAGTGGGCGCTGGCGCGGATCGCTGGTTGGCCCGCGACCCCGCGTGATCTGGCCGCATTCGTGTTGCGCGACGCGCTGATCCCCATCATCTGGGGTGTGACCTGGACCCAGAAGGGCCTCGTCTGGCGTGGAAACACCGTCAGCCATCCTGCAAAGCCGAGCCGCGCATGATCGACCTGCCCACAATCCAGGCCCTGATCTCCACACATGGCCTCTGGGTTGTTGCGCCGATTGCGGTGCTCGAAGGGCCGATTGTGACGGTGATCTCGGCCTGGTTGGCGCAGCGCGGTCTGTTTGACCTACCACAACTGATCCTCGTGCTGGTTCTGGCCGATCTGGCTGGGGACGCAATCCTTTATGCGGTCGGGCGCTGGGGTCTGCACCGCTTGCCCCCCCATTGGCTGCGGCGGGTGGGTCTGCGCGAGGGACGCCTGCGCCTCATGTCCCGCCGGTTCGACCACCAAGGCGGGCGTATTCTGGCCTTTGGCAAGCTGACCCACGCAGCGGGCGCTGCCGTGCTGGTGGCTGCGGGGCTGGCCCGCATGCCCTTCGGGTCATTCCTGTTTTTCAACACCTTGGCGACGATCCCGAAAACACTGGCGTTCGTCGCGCTCGGCTATCTGATCGGGCACACCTACCGCCTGATCTATTTCTGGCTGTCCAATGCATCACTCGCGATGCTGGCCATTCTGGCCATTGGCGCGGTGGCATGGATGTTCCGGCTAAAGGTCTGCAAATGAGCGTCTCTTGCATCATCCCCGCCTATAACGAGGCCAGCCGGATCGCCCACGTCCTGCGCGTGGCCCTATCACACCCTGATATCACGCAGGTGATCGTTGTGGATGACGGGTCATACGACGGCACCCCCGAAATCGCAGAGAGGACAGCGGCAGGGCATCCCGTATTCCAACTGATCCGCCAACACCGGAACGGCGGCAAATCCCGCGCCATCGCAGCGGGGATCAAGGCCGCCACCGGCCGTCACCTGCTGTTTCTGGACAGTGATCTGATGGGCATCCGCCAAACCGACCTCAGCGACCTGATCGCACCTGTGCTCGAAGGCGAGTCCGACGTTGCCCTGTCCCTGCGCCGGAATGCGCCGCGCCTGTGGCACTGGATCGGGCTGGATTATATCTCTGGTGAACGGATCATGCCCCGCGCCCTGTTGGCCGAGCATACGGACCATATCGCGAACCTGCGCAGCTTTGGTCTGGAAGTGTTCCTGAACCGTCTCTGGATTGCCGAAGGGATGACGGTCACGGTCGTCCACTGGCCCTCGGTCGATAGCCCGCTGAAGGCGCAGAAGTATGGGCTTTGGGCCGGTATTCTGGCCGATATCCGGATGTTGTCGGATATGTTCCGCACCGTGTCTCCGGCGACTGCCCTGCGCCAGATCCTTGCTCTGCGCGGAATGCGGGTGCCGCAATAGGGTCTGCCATCGCCCTGCGATCCATGCCATAAGCCGCCCATCCGGAGGGCGCTATGGGTCACGATCTAAACCTCAATGCCATGAACTATTTCGAAGCCGTCGCCCGTTTGGGCGGGGTGTCGAAGGCTGCCGAAGAGCTTGGCGTTTCCGCCTCGGCGGTCAGCCAGCAAATCCGGCAGCTCGAGCAACAGTTCGGTGTGCGCCTGTTCCGCCGTGAAAAGCGCCGGTTGATCCTGACTCTGGACGGCGAGCGTCTGTTCCAGACCACCACGCAGGCCTTCCGCATGATGCGCGACGTGCGCAGCGCGATCGTCCGCCAACGGGAAAACCGCCATTTCATCATGCGCGTCAGCCCAAGTTTCGGCGTGCGTTGGCTGGCTCCGCGCCTCAAGGGATTTCTGGATGCCAACCCCGGTTGGGATTTGCGCGTGGACGGGGCGCCGGACTTTTCGGACTTCGAGACAGAGATCGTAGACCTCGACCTGCGCTATGGCGCGGGCGACTGGTCGGGTCTGCACCAAGAGGCTGTCGTCCATGACTTTGTTTTGCCCATGTGCTCGCCCTCTTATCTGGAGGAACTCAAAGAGCAGTCGGGCGACCCCATCGGGCAGCTCCTGAAGGCGCGTTTGATCGACTCGGTCAAAACCCATTTCCGCTGGGACTTCTGGCTGGCGCGGCATGGGGCGATGGGGGGCCGGATGGTCTATCCCTTGCGGTTTGACCGCTCGACCATGGCGATCCAGGTCGCCGCCGATGGCGCAGGCGTGGTTCTGGAAAGCGCAACGCTGGCAATCAATGAACTCGACCGCGGCGATCTGGTCCCCCTGTCCCGCGCGTTCGAAGTGATCAAGGTGCCGACCTATTGGCTGGTCTGCCCTTCGCGGCACACAAACCGCCGGATTGTCAGGCTTTTCTCGGACTGGATGCGCCGAGAAGGCAGCGCCCATGATGCAAAAACCGCTGACA
>CAXQKF010000091.1:0-8638 GCA_964224285.1 Donghicola sp.
GGCGGCCGCGACGCTGCGTTCCGCTTTATGAATGCGCTGAACATCTGCGTGATCTCGAACAACCTCGGGGATGCGAAAACCATCATCACCCACCCGTTCACCACAACGCACCAGCGCTTGCCACAGGAACAAAAGGACCACTTGGGCATTACAACCGGACTGATCCGTATGAGTGCCGGCCTCGAAGGCAGTGACGATCTGATCAACGACGTTCTGCAAGCTCTTGAGCAGGCATAACTGATCCAGCATGACGGTTGGGACGTATAATGGGTCGATCATGGCAATGTAGGGGCTGCGCTCCTACATTGTATTAGGCACCAGAATGCGAGGGACGAAGTCCATGAATATTCACACTCCGGAGTTGGACCAGCAACCGACCGACCGTCAGGCAGAAGAAGCTCTGTCTGTCCTGCGCCGGTGGGCTGTTCACGCTTCTGACACCGAGATCGCCTCTCTGGACCCCGAATTGCGCGCCTTGCTGCCCGAGGCGCGTCCCATGGACTACCCCGTCCTGTCCCGCGTCTATCCCCATAATTTCGAGGTCGATGCGGAGTACCGCGCCGACCTGCCGGACCTGCAGAACGGTCCGTCCAGCCTGATCAAAGGCGCCCGCAAGCAAATCCAGCACGTGGGTATTTCGAACTTCCGCTTGCCGATCCGCTATAACACCCGTGACAACGGTGATCTGACGCTGGAAACCAGCGTGACCGGCACCGTCAGCCTTGATGCCGACAAGAAGGGCATCAACATGTCCCGCATCATGCGCAGCTTCTACAAGCACGCAGAGGCGACCTTCAGCTTCGAGGTGATCGAGGCGGCCCTTGATGATTATAAAACTGATCTGGAGAGCTTTGACGCCCGCATCCAGATGCGCCTGAGCTATCCTGTGCGGGTAGAAAGCCTGCGCTCTGGCCTGTCGGGCTATCAGTACTATGACATCGCGCTGGAACTGATCGAACAGAACGGTGTCCGCCGCAAGATCATACACCTTGATTTCGTCTACAGTTCCACCTGTCCCTGTTCACTGGAACTGTCCGAGCACGCCCGCATGACCCGCGGCCAGCTGGCAACGCCCCATTCGCAGCGGTCGGTAGCTCGTGTGTCTGTGGTGCTGGAACCGGATCAACCCTGTCTGTGGTTCGAGGATTTGATCGGCCTGTGCCGCACCGCTGTCCCGACCGAAACGCAGGTCATGGTCAAGCGCGAGGACGAGCAGGCCTTCGCGGAACTGAACGCCGCGAACCCGATCTTCGTCGAGGACGCAGCGCGTCTGTTCTGCGAGCAGATGCAGCAAGACCCGCGCATTGGGGACTTCCGCATTGTGGCCAGCCATCAGGAAAGCCTGCACAGTCATGACGCAGTCAGCGTCCTGACCGAAGGCGAGACCTTTGCCAACGCATCCATCGATCCCAAAATGTTTGCCACTCTTTTCCACGTCGGCTGAGAGGGCGCTTGACAGCGCGGGGGCCTCGGGCCAAGGGTCGCGATATGTTTGATCTGCGACCTGTCGGATATGTGATCGGCCTGCTTGTGCTGGCCCTTGGCGTGACCATGATCCCGTCCTTCCTGGTCGATCTGGCCGAAGGGCGCGATCATACCTATGTCTTTCTGGAATGTGCTTTTATCACAATGGCTTTCGGGGCATTGTTGGCACTGGCCTGCGCGAATGCGGTTCAAGAAGGCCTGACGCTTCAGCAAACCTTTGTGCTGACCACCGCGGTCTGGGTGGTGTTGCCGCTGTTCGGTGCGCTGCCCTTTATGCTGGGGGCGACCGAGGCGCGGTTCATTGATGCCTTTTTCGAGGCGATCTCGGGGATGACGACCACGGGGTCCACGGTGTTTTCCGGTCTGGATACGATGCCCAAGGGTATTCTCCTCTGGCGGGGGACGCTGCAATGGCTTGGCGGGATCGGGATCATTGTGGTCGCGATGGTGTTCCTGCCGGAACTCCGCGTGGGCGGAATGCAGATTTTCCGCGCCGAAGCCTTTGATACCATGGGTAAAATCCTGCCTCGTGCCAGCGCCATCGCTGCGCAGATTTTTGTGATCTATCTGGGTATGACCATGGTCTGCGGGTTCTGCTATCTGGTGCTGGGGATGTCGCCCTTTGACGCGACAGTGCATTCGCTGACCACGATTTCGACGGGCGGGTTCGCCAATTATGACGCCAGTTTCGGAACCTTCTCGGGGGCGCCGGAATACGTGGCCTCGGTCTTTATGATCCTCGCGGCGCTGCCTTTTGTGCGCTACGTGCAGCTGCTCAATGGGAACAGCCGCGCGATCTGGCAGGACACGCAGGTGCGCGGGTTTCTGTTGGTGATCGGGGTGCTGACGGCGGTGACCACACTGGTGCTGACGTCGATCTTTCCCCACCACTGGGAAGACGCGGTGCGCGAAGGGCTGTTCAACATCACCTCGATCATAAGCGGGACCGGCTATGCCAGTGTGGACTACATGCAGTGGGGTCCGTTCCTGATCACCATGTTCTTCTTTATCGGGCTGATCGGGGGTTGCGCGGGCTCGACCGCGTGTTCGATCAAGATCTTCCGCTATCAGCTGCTGCTGGCTTCGCTCAAGGTGCAGATCCGCCAGATCTACGCGCCCTCGGGGGTGTTCCTGCCGCGCTATGACGGCCGCCCGATTTCCGAGGACGTCATCAACTCTGTCATGGCGTATTTCGTGATGTTCATTGTGTCGCTCGGAGTGCTGACGCTGGCGCTGTCCTTGACGGGGCTGGATCTGGTCACGTCGATTTCCGGCGCGGCGACGGCGCTGGCGAATATCGGTCCGGGTCTGGGGGACGAGATCGGCCCGTCGGGCAACTTCCAAGGGCTGAACGACGTGGCCAAGTGGATGCTATGCTTTGGGATGCTGGCAGGGCGGCTCGAGCTGCTGGCCGTTTACACCCTGTTCACCGTGCGGTTCTGGCGCGCCTGAGGCGGCGCGCCGAACCTGATTTTACTTCCAGCATTCGACCAGAGTGGTCAGGTCGCTGGCCGCCAGACGTAGGTCCGCGGCCTCCATCCGGCCCACATCTGTGGTCACGGCCGAGGTCACGCCTTGGGCAGCGAGGAACGCCTCGAGGCTGGCTTCTTTGAGGGCGAAGCGCACGTCTTCGGGCAAGGAACGGCTGCTGTCGGCCTGAGGCACCAACAGCCCGATGACCGCGCCGCTCATGTCCAGTACGGGACCGCCCATGTCGCCTTCGGTGGTATGCGCAGACAGGCGCATCCGGTCGGTGTTGCCCGCCAGATCTTCCATGTTCTCGATGGTGCCAAAGGTCACTGAGGGCGCCCCGAGTTGACCGCCAAAGCTATACCCCGCAACCGCGATCTCGGTTTGCAGACGGGGCGGCGATTTCTGGAGCAGCGCCTGAGCCGGAGGCGACAGTGCCTCCAGCGGGCGCAGCAGGGCAAGGCCACTGGCGGCGTCCACGGCGGCGAGGGTGGCTTCGTGTTCGCTTTCCAGCATGATGCTGGCGCAGGTGTCCAAACCTTCGGCCAGTGTTACCACCTGACCGGACCTGTCCGCCCACATGCCAGAGCGGGCGAATTCGGGTTTGCGGACCTCTAGCCCGGCCACCAGATCAAGGCTCTGGGCCACATCGAGGTTCAGGGCACCGCTCAGAATGCCGGGGATGCGGGTAAAGCTGGCCTGAATGCGTTCCTGAACGCGGGTGCGGCGGGCGTCGTCACCGGCGGGCCAGACAAGGGTAAAGCCCTTGATCTCCCCGCCCTCGAGCGAGACCTCGGTGTAGGACACGATCTCGTCATTCGTGCCTTCGATGGTAAAGCTGTTGCGGTTCAGGCTGCGGGGGCCGTCCAGCGGGATGATCTGCAGGGTCTGCATGATTTCGAACAGGCCGCCCAATGTCGCCTGATCCCCCGGTTCGCTGATCAGATGGACCTGAACGGGCAGGTCGCTCGTGGGCAGGTAACGGGCAAAGGGCGGGCTGTCCCCGTCATAGCGCAGGGCGCCCATGGGCAGGTCGATTTGGATTCCGGCCTTGTCGTTCCGCAAGGTTTCAAAGCCCAACCCGTCGAAGACAGCATTGTACTGGGCCAGGAGTTCGGCGCGTTGCAGGGTAGTCAGGATGCCGGTGGGTTCAAAGGCATTGGCGGCCTGCCAGTTCGCCATCGACCCGCGGGTGCCCTGACCAAAAGCGCCGTCGATCCGGCCATCATAGAAGCCAGCCCATTTCAGCGCCACCTGCAGCATATTGCGCTCTTCGGCGGTCAGCAGGGCTTCGCTCTGGCGGGCCTGATAGGGGGTCTCGTCGATGATCACAGGTTCGGGATCTGCCACAATAACAGGCGCTGCTTCGGCGGGCGCGGTGTCAACTTGCGGCAGCTCGTCCAGCGGCGTGACCTCGACCACGGGGGCCGGGGGCTCTCCTGTAACCGGAGGTTCGGAGTTGGGGCGGGTGCTGGCGCCGGTCGGCCAGTACTGATCCTGATATTCTCTGCCATCGGTGACATAGGCGTCCCGCGGGATCTGTCCGGTGCGCAGGTACTGCCGGCGCAAGGCCTCGGCCTGATCGGGGGCAAATGGTCCCAATGTAATCGCGTACCACCCTGATCCCAAAGAGAAACCATTCACCTGGGGCAGGGCGCCCGCATAGGCCTGTGCACGGAATTGCGCCTCGTTCAGGGTGGGTTGGGCCTCGATCTGGATGTAAGCGACTTCTTGGGAAATCGCCGCCGTTGCCGCGAAAACCGAAATGCTTGCCATCAGTGAAAGATACCGATTCATACAGTGTCCTTGAAAAGTCTTTTGTTATGTGCGCTTGCGCGCCTTTGGGGCCCAACAAATCTGCCTTCGGGCCGCAGGTCAATAATGCCGGTCATATAATTGACCCTGAGGCCCGACGCGACTAGAGAGTGTTGCGCACGAGCCCTAGAGGAATGAGCATGTCTGCACCGCTTGAAAAACCCCGTAGCTTTCAGGAAATCATCCTTCGTCTCCAGTCGTACTGGGGCAGCAAAGGATGCGCCGTCCTGCAACCCTACGATATGGAGGTCGGTGCCGGTACGTTCCACCCCGCGACCACCCTGCGTTCGCTGGGATCGAAACCGTGGGCCGCGGCCTATGTCCAGCCCTCGCGCCGTCCCACTGACGGGCGTTATGGCGAGAACCCGAACCGTCTGCAGCACTACTACCAGTATCAGGTGCTGATCAAACCGTCGCCCGCCAACCTGCAGGAACTGTATCTGGGCTCGCTGGCGGCGATCGGCATCGACATGGACCTGCACGACATCCGCTTTGTCGAGGATGACTGGGACAGCCCCACCTTGGGCGCTTGGGGTCTGGGTTGGGAAGTCTGGTGTGACGGCATGGAAGTGTCGCAGTTCACCTATTTCCAGCAGGTCGGCGGCCATGACTGCCACCCTGTCTCCGGCGAGCTGACCTATGGTCTGGAACGTCTGGCGATGTACGTTCTGGGCATCGACCACGTGATGGACATGCCCTACAGCGATCCCGACAGCCCGATCCCGCTGAAATACGGTGACGTGTTCCAGCAGACCGAACAGGAATATTCGCGCTGGAACTTCGATGTCGCCGACACCGATGTCCTGCTGCGCCACTTCGAAGAGGCCGAGGCCGAATGCGCCCGCATTCTGGCAGAGCCCCACGTGGACCCCAAGACCGGCAAGCGCATCATCATGGCGCACCCTGCCTATGACCAGACCCTCAAGGCCAGCCACATCTTCAACCTCTTGGACGCGCGCGGCGTGATCTCGGTCACCGAGCGTCAGGCCTATATCGGCCGCGTCCGTGCGTTGGCAAAGATGTGTGCGGATGCCTTTGTCCAGACCGAGGCGGGCGGCTACACGCCTGAAACCGCATGAAGATCGGACAACTGATCGTGGGTGGTATCGCTGTTACGGCGCTGGCGGCTGGCGCATTGCTCTATTACCAGCAGGTCTATGCCTATTACGGAGAGGTCGAGGCCAAAGGCACCGACGATGTGATGGTCACGACCTTTGCGTCGAACCAGCCCGAGGGCATCCTTTATGATGACTTCAAGGCGATTGACGCCGACAGCAGCCCGCTGCGCTATCGCGCCTGTTTCCAGACGCCCATGTCGCAGGCCATGATGACCGAAACCTATGTCGATTACCCCGGCGCCGAACCGTTGGTTGGCCCCGGTTGGTTCGACTGTTTCGACGCCAATGCCATTGGTGCGGCGCTGGAGTCGGGCGAGGCACTGGCCTTCCTTGGTCAGCGCGATTTCGTCTATGGCATCGACCGCGTTGTGGCGGTGCTGCCGGACGGTCGCGGCTTTGTCTGGCACCAAATGAACCATTGCGGCGAAGTCGTTTATGACGGCGATCCCGTTCCCGAAGATTGCCCCGAACCCCCGAAGAGCGTGAAATAATGCCCGATCTGCTGATTGAACTCTTTTCCGAAGAGATCCCCGCGCGCATGCAAGCCCGTGCCGCCGAGGACCTGAAAAAGAAAATGACCGACGGCATGGTCGAGGCCGGCCTGACCTATGCCCACGCCAAAGCCTTTGCGACTCCGCGCCGTCTGGTGCTGGCAGTCGAGGATGTGCTGGACCGTTCGCCCGACCTGAAAGAAGAGCGCAAAGGCCCCCGTGTCGGCGCCCCCGATAAGGCGATCGAAGGCTTCCTGCGCGGCGCAGGCGTCACCATGGACGATCTGGAAATCCGTGACGAGAAAAAGGGGCAGGTCTACTTTGCGACCATTCAGACCCCCGGCCGCGAGGCTGCTGCGATCATCGCAGAGGTTCTGGAAAGCACGATCCGCAATTTCCCCTGGCCGAAATCCATGCGCTGGGGTGCTGGCTCCTTGCGCTGGGTGCGTCCGCTGCACTCGATCATCTGCCTGCTGACCCGCGAGGACGGGGCAGAGGTTGTTGATCTGGACATCGACGGCATCAAATCGGGCCGCGCGACCCGTGGTCACCGCTTCATGGGCGGCGATGCGTTCGAGGTGAACAGCTTTGACGACTACGTTGCCAAGCTGAAGAAGGCCAAGGTCATTCTGGACCCCGAGGAACGCGCCGAAACCATCTGGCACGACGCGACCAACATGGCCTTTGCACAAGGTTTGGAAGTGGTCGAGGATCGCGGCCTTCTGGCCGAAGTGGCCGGTCTGGTCGAATGGCCCGTCGTTCTGATGGGCGAGATCGGCGCGGACTTCCTGAACCTGCCGCCCGAGGTTCTGCAAACCTCGATGAAAGAGCACCAGAAGTTCTTCTCAGTCAAAAACCCGAAAACCGGCCGGATCGAAAAGTTCGTCACCGTCGCGAACATCGAGACCCGCGATAACGGCGCGACCATTCTGAAGGGCAACCAGAAGGTTCTGGCCGCCCGTCTGTCGGACGCGAAATTCTTCTGGGAGAACGATCTGCGCACTGCCAAAGCAGGCATCGACAAGTGGGTTGATGGTTTGGGCAATGTGACCTTCCACAACAAACTTGGCTCGCAGAAAGAGCGGATCGAGCGCATCGTCGCCCTCGCCGCCGAACTGGCCCCCGTGGCCGGTGCCGAGGTTGAGGCTGCGCAAACCGCTGCCCGTATCGCCAAGGCTGACCTGCAGTCGGAGATGGTCTTTGAATTCCCCGAACTTCAGGGGCTTATGGGCCGTTATTACGCCGAAGCGGCGGGCTATGACGCCGATGTGGCGCGCGTGTGCCAAGAGCATTATTCGCCCCTCGGCCCGTCGGATGACGTGCCCACCGCGCCCCTGTCGGTGACCGTCGCGTTGGCGGACAAGCTGGACACGCTGACCGGCTTCTGGGCCATCGACGAGAAGCCCACTGGTTCCAAAGACCCCTTCGCCCTGCGCCGCGCGGCACTGGGTGTGATCCGTCTGCTGCTAGAGAATGATCTGCGCATGTCGTTGCTGGATCACCTGTCTGCGGCAGGCGAGGCCAAGGGTGATCTGTTGTCCTTCTTCCATGACCGCCTGAAGGTCTACCTGAAGGATCAGGGCATCCGGCACGACATCATCGATGCTTGTCTGGCGATGGACGGTGCGGACGATCTGACCCTGCTGGTCAAGCGCGTGCGGGCCCTGTCCGATGTGCTGGGGACTGAGGACGGTGTGAACCTGGTTCAGGGTTACAAGCGTGCCGCCAACATTCTGGCGCAGGCAGAGGCCAAGGACGGGGTCGAGTATTCGTTCGGTGCCGATCCCAAGTTCGCCGAAGTGGACGAGGAAAAGGCCCTGTTCGACGCGCTGACCGCTGCGAGCGGTGCGATCAAGGAGGCCTTGGCAGCCGAGGACTTCGCGGGAGCCATGGGCCAGATGGCCGCGCTGCGCGGGCCGATTGACGGGTTCTTTACTGCCGTTCAGGTGAACACCGACAACGAGATTGTGCGCCGTAACCGCTTGAACCTGCTGAGCCAGATCCGCACAACCTGTGGTCAGGTGGCCGATCTGGGTCGGATCGAGGGGTAATTCTGCTGCCCCGTTTGCGCGGGGCGGGAGAGGTGCGAGGGGGCGCTGCCCCCACACCCCCGGAGTATTTTTGCAAAGATGAAGAAAGAGGCGCTTGCTCGGGGAGAGTTAGCGCCTATTCTGTGCGCAGTGAATGAGGTGCTGCAGTGCAGAATTTTGATGAGAACGTCACCCTGATTACCCCTTCGGCGCCGGTGGCTGTGGCCAC
>CAXQKF010000092.1:0-5252 GCA_964224285.1 Donghicola sp.
GCCATTCCGAGCGCCGCGAGCACTTTGGCGAAACCGACGAAACCGTTGGTCTGAAAACCGAAGCCGCTGTGCGTCACGGCTTGATCCCCCTGATCTGCATCGGGGAAACCCTGCCGGAACGCGAGGCAGGCCGCGCCGCCGAAGTGCTGGAAGCGCAGGTGCGCGGTGCCTTGGGCAAGCTGTCCGACGAACAGAAACAGGCGCCGATCCTGCTGGCCTACGAACCCGTCTGGGCTATTGGCGAGAACGGCAGTCCGGCGACCTCGGACTATGCCGATGACCGTCAGGCCGAAATCATTGCCGTTGCGCAGGACGTTCTGGGCCGCCGCATCCCCTGCCTCTATGGCGGGTCGGTGAACCCCGGCAACTGCGAAGAGCTCATTACCTGCCCGCATATCGACGGGCTGTTTATCGGCCGCAGCGCGTGGAACGTCGAAGGGTACCTCGACATCCTTGCCAAATGCGCGGCCAAGATTTGATCCCAGAGGAGAGATCCACATGAAAGTTGCAGTAGCAGGCGATAGCGCGGGCGAAGGTCTGGCCAAAGTTCTGGCCGATTACCTTGGCGACAAATACGAAGTGTCCGAAGTTTCGCGCACCGACGAAGGCCCCGATGCCTTCTATGCGAACTTGTCGGACCGCGTGGCAAACGGCGTTCTGGATGGCACCTATGACCGTGCGATCCTGTGCTGTGGCACCGGCATCGGTGTATGTCTGTCGGCAAACAAGGTGCCCGGCATCCGCGCCGCGCAAACCCACGACACCTACTCGGCCGAGCGCGCAGCCCTGTTGAACAACGCGCAGAGCATCACCAGGGGTGCGCGCGTGATCGGTTCGGAACTGGCCAAGGCGATTGCCGATGCGTTCCTGTCCAACAGCTTTGATGAAAACGGCCGTTCGGCCAGCAACGTCAACGCGATCAATGATCTGGACGTGAAATACCGCAAGTAACTCCCAAGGCTTGCGATATCGGGGCGCGGCACTCTCCCAACGGGTGCCGCGCCTTTTTCTTTTGTCGGGTAGGGGCGTCGGTTAGGCTGGCTGCAGGAGGCCACCATGTCCGAACAACCCAAACTCCTTAGCGGGGGAAATCCGCAGATCGCCAAAGGGGACGGTCCCGAAGTGGTCGCCGCCTATCTGGAGGCCGTGCCGGAATGGAAGAACCCCTTGGCGCGCCAGTTGGATGCGCTGATCGTGGCCGAAGTGCCAGAGGTGCAAAAGGCGGTGCGCTGGAACCAGCCCTTCTACGGGATAGACGGGGCGACATGGTTTCTCAGCTTTCACTGCCTGACGCGCTACATCAAGGTCGCGTTCCACAACGGTGCCGCGCTGGATCCGATGCCGCCAGAAGGGTCCAAGCATCCCAAAGTGCGCTACTACCATGTGTTCGAAAAAGGCGGGATCGACGAGGACCAGTTCCGAGAGTGGGTCCGTCAGGCCAGCCGCGCCGAGGGCGAGCCGTTGTTCCGCGTCGAGGCAGGCAAGTAGCGCGGCCCGCGTTCAGGCCGCGCCAGTATGATTACTTCTCGGCTTCCATGCAGCGCAGGTAGGCCTCGACCTCTTCTTTCGCGCCAAAGATCAGGGCCGAGTGCTCGTGCCCGTCGGTGGCGACCTTGTCGAGGATCGGCTGGTGTCCGTCAGTGGCCAGACCGCCCGCGGCTTTCATCAGATAGGCCATGGGCATCGCCTCGTAGACCAGACGCAGACGGCCGTTTTCATAGCCCTCGCGGCGGTCACCCGGATACAGGAACATGCCCCCCTGCAGCAGAATACGGTGCAGATCGCCCACCGCCGCCGCAGGCCAGCGCATGTTGTAGTTCTTGCCGCGGGGGCCGTCTTTGCCTGCCAGAATCTCGTCGATATAGGCGGTCATGCCCGCGCCCCAGTGGCGGGCGTTCGAGGCATTGTACGCGATGACCTTGGTGGTTTCAGGCAGTTGCAGGTTTTCGACCGTGACACGTAGCATGTCGCTGGCGCGGTCATAGACGGCGATGGTCACGCCTTCGTCCATGGCAAAGCCGAAGTCCATCGAGTGGCCGAAGGACGCGTATCCCGCCGCCACGATGGAATGACCGTCCTGCAAGAAGCCTTTGTCCGAGGCGGGGACAATCGAGAACAGCATCCCGAGGATCGCGCCAACACCGATGCTGCCCGATCCGTCGATGGGGTCGATGGCGACGTCGTATTCGCCGTCCTCGTTCAGGGTCAGAACCTCTTCGGATTCCTCGGAAAGCATCAGGCGCACGCCTGCAGCCTTCAGGACATCGACCATGTAGACATGGGTGCCCAAATCCAGCGATTTCTGCTTGTCGCCGCTCTCGTTGACGCCAACAATCGCTGCCGGATCACCATAGAGCGCACCAGCCGCCAGACGGTCGGCGATGGGCATCAGCGAATCCGCGATGGCTTTGATGATTTTGGCGGGACCGCCGCGCGAGGCCAGATAATCGTCCAGCGGCTGAGCGGTGCAAGCGGTGTGGTTGGTTAATTCCAGCATTCGTAACCCTTCGTGAAATGACTTGAGGGGCCACGTGGCTGTGCCCCTAACATCGGTGTGACACTAGCCATAGATCGGGAATGCAACAACTCTGCAATCGAGAAAAGCTGTTGCTTCGCGTTTGTTTAGCGCAACCATCACAAAGGGCGCATGTGGCGGGCCTGTCGTCGGCCCGCCAGCAGGATCAGAAACCGATGGTTTTGAAGTCGTCGGCGCTGTGGCGTTCGGCCAATTGGCCCTCGCCTGTGCGGTTTACCACGTTGCCGCGTTGAACGGCGGGGCGGGCGGCCAGATCAGCGGCCCAACGCAGGACGTTCTCGTATTCGGCGACGTTCAGGAACTCGGCCGAGCCAGAGTACAGGCGCCCTTCGACCAGTCCGCCGTACCACGGGTAGATCGCCATATCTGCAATGGAGTAGTCGTCCCCTGCCACGAATTTGCGGTCCGCCAGATTGGTGTCCAGAACGTGTAGCTGTCGCTTGGTCTCCATTGTGAAACGGTCGATGGCGTACTGGATCTTCTCGGGCGCATAGGCAAAGAAATGGCCGAACCCGCCGCCCACATAGGGGCCTGCACCCATCTGCCAGAACAGCCAGTTGAACACTTCGGCGCGGGCACCCGCTTCGGTCGGCAGGAAGGCTCCGAATTTCTCGGCCAGATAGGTCAGGATAGAGCCGCTCTCGAACACACGCTGGCCGTTCGAACGGTCCATCAGCGCGGGGATTTTCGAGTTGGGGTTGATGTCCACAAAGCCGCTGCCGAACTGGTCGCCTTCGCCGATCTTGATCAGCCAAGCGTCATAGTCTGCACCTGAATGCCCTGCTTCGAGCAGCTCCTCGAGCATGATGGTGACTTTCTGGCCGTTGGGCGTGCCCAGGGCATAGAGTTGCAGGCCATGCTCGCCGACCGGAAGCTCGACTTCTTTGGTCGCGCCCGAGATGGGGCGGTTGATGTTGGCGAACTGTCCGCCATTGCCGGGTTCCCAGGTCCATACGGCGGGGGGCGTGTAGGGGGTGTCGGTCATAATCTGTCCTCTTGTTCGAGCGCGTTAGCCGCAACTTAGGGGCGCTGACGGGAAAAGGGCAGGCCAAAGCTCGAAGATTTCTGTGAGAGGGGGCAGGGGCGGTGTGCATCTGCCCTCTTATGAGGCGTGCATCTTGTCAGATGAGTCGGGGGATCGGAAGGCAGATGCCGCACATGAAAATCCCATTTTGATCCTGAAATCCGCCTATATTGCTGATTTTGATGGAATTTAAGTTTCTATCATATGTGTTGACAACTTGTCTGACAATTTGTCATACGAGTTGGCGTCGGGCGCGGGTTGTGCGCCAAAGGGAGGACACTATGAACAAGATTTTGAAAATTGCTTCGGTATCGGTCGTGGCGCTGACCACTGCGGCCTCGGTGGCTCAGGCGGCGGAATGGCGCGGTTGGGCGATCCACCCCGAAGACTACCCGAACACTGTCGCGATGCAGTCGTTCGCGGACAAAGTGGCCGAAGTCACCGAAGGCCGCGTCACCCCCACCGTTTACGCCAACGGCATTCTGGGCAGCCAGCCCGATGCGATCGAGCAGGTCCGCAGCGGCGCGCTGGCTTGGGCGAACTTCAACATGGGTCCGATGGGCGAGATTGTCCCCGCGACCAACGTGCTGTCGCTGCCGTTCATCTTCCGTGATGTGGACCAAATGCACACTGCCATGGACGGCGCGGTCGGCCAGCAGTTCAGCGACGCCCTGAGCGAAGCGGGCATCGTGGCTCTGTCGTGGTTCGACAGCGGTTCGCGCAGCTTCTACAATACCAAGAAGCCGATCCACACCCCCGCCGATGTCGAGGGTATGAAGTTCCGCGTGATGAACAACGACCTGTATGTACAGATGGTTGACGCGCTGGGTGGCAACGCGACCCCGATGGCTTATGGCGAAGTCTACCAGTCGCTGCAGACCGGTGTGATTGATGGTGCAGAAAACAACTACCCCTCGTTCGAAAGCTCGAACCACTACGAGGTGGCCAAGTACTACTCGGTTTCGAACCACCTGATCATCCCCGAGTGCCTCTGCGTTGCTGCAAGCGTTTGGGAAGATGTGTCGGATGCGGATAAAGCCGCGATCAAGGATGCCGCAATGGACGCCGCCAAAGAGCAGCGTGAACTGTGGGCCGCGCGTGAAGCCGCAAGCCTCGAGAAGGTCAAGGCCGCAGGCGTCGAAGTGACCGACGTTGATGATCCGGCGGCGTTCCAGTCTGCGATGGCGCCGATTTACGCGAACTTTATCGCTGCCAATCCCGACCTCGAGCAGCTGATCAAAGACATTCAGGCAACTGAATAATCGCGTATCGGGCCGCGCGTCCCCAATGCGCGCGGCCCACTTTCGGGCAGGGAGACCGCTGTGAATATCCAATCCGAACCAGAGGCACATGGGCCCGTCTACCGGCTGCTTGCCGGTATTGCTTATGTCTGTCTGGTGACTGCGGGCGTGCAACTGGTCACGCTCATTGCAATTTTCGGCTGGCTCGTCTGGGGCCGTTATTTGCTAAACGACACCCCCACTTTGGTCGAGCAACTGGCGCTTCTGCTGGTGGTCTGGATCACTTTTCTGGGTGCCGCAGCGGGCGTCTGGAACAAGAGCCACCTGTCCATCGATTTTGTCCGTGAAATGCTGCCCGACCCGCTGCGCGTCCCCATGCGCTGGGTGGCGGTGATTGCGGTCTGCATTTTTGGCGGTTTCCTCGCGTGGCAAGGCTGGATTCTGGCCGACA
>CAXQKF010000093.1:0-2530 GCA_964224285.1 Donghicola sp.
CGAGCGTGAAGACATGGTCGTGACCGTGACCCAGTCCGGCTACATCAAGCGTACCGCACTGGCCGACTTCCGTGCGCAAAAGCGTGGTGGCAAAGGTCTGTCGGGCATGGCGACCAAGGATGATGACGTCGTCACCACCCTGTTCGTGGCCAACACCCACACGCAGCTTCTGTTCTTCACCACCGATGGCATGGCCTACAAGCTGAAGTGCTGGCGCCTGCCGCTGGGTGGCCGTACTGCCAAGGGCAAGGCGATCGTCAACATTCTGCCCATCCCGACCGGCGTTTCCATCGCGGCGATCATGCCCGTGGACCGTGACGAGGATGATTGGGATGATCTGCAGATCGTGTTCGCAACGTCCAAGGGCTCGGTCCGCCGCAACCGTCTGTCGGACTTCACCAACGTGAAGGCCAACGGCAAGATCGCCATGAAGTTCGAGGGCGAGGACGAGAACACCCGCCTGATCGACGCCCGCATCTGCTCCGAGGACGATGACGTGATGCTGGTGACGAACTCTGGCCGCGCGATCCGCTTCCCCGTGCCCGAAGTGCGCGTGTTCAACTCGCGTGCCTCGACCGGTGTGCGCGGCGTGAAGCTGTCGGGCGAGGACGAGGTCGTTTCGATGTCGATCATCCGCCACTTCGAGGCCGAGTCCGACGACCGCGCCAGCTATCTGAAGATGCGCCGCTTGATGGCCGGTGTCACCGAAGATGACGCCTCCGAAGAAGAAGGCAATGCCGACGCGCCCCTGTCTCAGGAACTCTATGCGACCATGTCCGCGGCCGAGAACCTGATCCTGACCATCACCGCCAAGGGTCTGGGCAAGCTGTCGTCCAGCCACGACTACCCGATCCGCGGCCGTGGGGGTCTGGGTGTCACCGCTTGGGAAAAATCCATGCGTGGCGGTGACATCGTGGCTTCGTTCCCCGTGGAAATGGACGACCAGATCATGCTGGCGACCTCCAAGGGTCAGTCGATCCGCGTGCCCGTCGATGGCATCTCGTTCCGCTCGCGTAGTGCTGGCGGCGTCCGGGTCTTCAACACCTCTGGCACAGAGCAGGTGGTTTCGGTCGCCCGCATCGCTGACCAGACCGAAGAGGACGGCGACGACGACGCCACCCCCGAGGCACCCGCCGCCGAGGAATAACGCGGACCTATACGAATAGATCATGAAAAATCGGAACGGGCGTGAACCTTTGTTTGCGCCTGTTGCGTTTAGTTAATAGCGTATCTGTAGATTTATGAGTTGAGGATTCATGCCAAGCTTTAAAAACTGGGACGATCTTCGCTATCTGATCGCCTTTTACCGCACCGGAAACATGGCAGCTGCCGCGCAGCGTCTGGATTCAAACCCCGCCACTGTGTCCCGACGGATGGCGCGCCTCGGAGAGGCACTGGGATATCCCCCTTTCGAAAAGCGGCCCGAGGGCTGGGTTCTGAACCCGCGCCTCGAGAGCATCGTCAATCAGGCGCTCGAATTTGACGGCGCCCTGACCTCGGCGATCCGGCGAGAGAACGAAGAGACCTCTGGCGATCTGGCCGGTGATCTCAAGATTTGTATGCCGCAGATGGTGGGCAGCTATATCATCTACCCCCGTCTGGCCGAATTCATGACGGCCTATCCCAAAATCCGGATGTCGTTCAATCTGGACTCCATGCAGACGAACCTGAACGACAACGACATCCTGATCACACCGGCCCGCCCGGACCATGGGCGTTTGATCACCTCGCCTTGCGGGGTGCTCCGGTTCAAGCTCTACAAGCACCGCGACACCGCTGATGTCAGAGACTGGGCTGGTCTGCCCAGTGCCACGGACAAGTATTCCGCGATGGCGGTTGCCCACGAGTATTTCGGCACAGAGCCGATGATCCGCGTCGACGACTTCCAGTCCGTCCACAAGGTGGCCTCCGAAACGGGTCTCTCTGCTGTGCTGCCGGATTTCGTTGGTGACGACGAGCCGCGTTTCGAGCCGATCGAGGATGCGCCAAAGATCGACGATTTCCCTCTCTATCTGTGCTACCACGAGACCCGCCGGAGCGATCCGGTGCTCAAAGTAGCCCGCCAGTGGATCAAGCAGCAGACCATCGACTACCTGAAGACCTGAAGGCCAATCCCCTCCATCAAAGCACGATCTTTTCACCCTGCCCCTACGGCAGGGTTTTTTATTGCGCCGAGGGTCGAGGGTCGCCGAAGCCACGCTTACCCTTGGGGAATAGCCGAGGTATCGAATCTCTCTTTCAGGACATTGATTCGAAGAAATAGGCGTATCGGGTTGCGACACTTAAGTGTGTATCCCCACCCTCCCAGCACAGTCATACGCCTGACGCCAGCGAACGTAGACCTATCCGTTCAGGCTGTCATCGCCGCCCAAGTGGTTACATTTTCCCACAACCCAAAGGCGAACCACACTTAAGTATTATACACACCTTTGCGCCACCTATATCCCGTATGGCTAGCCAGACCCTCTCTAGTGACGGGATATACTATCATATCTTTCAAGTATTTAAGGGCTAAAGCGCAAAGAGCGGT
>CAXQKF010000094.1:0-9647 GCA_964224285.1 Donghicola sp.
GTCTGCGTCTGCGTCTGCGTCTGCGTCTGCGTCTGCGTCTGCGTCTGCGTCTGCGTCTGCGTCTGCGTCTGCGTCTGCGTCTGCGTCTGCGTCTGCGTTGTCCGGAGTCTCGTCCTTCAAGGCCGCAAAGCCATTCGCCGCCAGATTTTGCAGGTGCGCAGAAGCGTCTTCCTCGATCGAAGGCTTCTCAACCTCGAACGGCTCGAACATCTCATCGTTGTCGCCTTCAGACTCGAGCGCCATGTCGCTCAGGCCAGCGAGTGCGGCAAACGGGTCATCAGTGGCGACTTCGTTTTCGGGCGCGCTGGGTTCGTCATCCTCGGAAGGGGCCAACCCTGAATCTTCAGACATCACCGCAGCAGCGATATCCTCGATGTCTGTCAGTTCGCCTTCGCTTTCCTGAAGCGATGTCTCTACAGTACCAGTGTCAGCGGGCGCGCATTCTTCTTCGTTTTCAGTAGGGTCATCCCCTGAAACCTCGGGTGCGATCTCTTCGAACGCAGCGAATGGATCCACGGACGTATCCGCCAGGGCGTCTTCCGAAGCCGGTTCTTGGCCTTCACATTCGCCTGTGACCTCCTCAGGCAGAAACCCTTTAGTTTCCAAATCAGCAAGAGCTGCGAACGGGTCCTCGGTCTCTTCCAGCCCGTCGGCGTCGGGTTCGTCCGATATCTCCAAGTCCTCTTCATCGAGCATTTCAGCCACTGTCGGCGGTGAATCTTCGGTCAAGGTTGCGTCGTCGGACTTCTCTAGCCCGGCCAGATCGGTCCCATCAGCCGGGGTGCTTTCTTCCTGTTCCTCGTCAGAGTTCTCGGTTTCTTGTTCGATCACAAAGGCTTCCGCCTCGTCCTCGAAAGCGGCGAGCGCTTCGAGCGGGTCTTCGTCCTCTTCTAGAAGGTCAGCGAAATGATCGACATCTTCATTGGCTTCCATGCCGAGCGAAGCGTCAGAGTCGTTGGCATCAGCCAAATCTGTTTCAGGATCATCACCAATATCGGCAAGCGCCGCGAACGGATCGATATCGGCCTCATCCTCCGAGAACGCCGCAAAGGGGTCTTCGGCGGCTGGCTCGGTGGGGGCCTCTGCGGGTGTCTCGGGTTTGGCGTCTTCTTCCGAGAATGCGGCGAATGGGTCGTCACTGTCGTCGGCGAATGCGGAGAAGGGGTCTTCGGCGGCTGGCTCGGTGGAGGCCTCTGCGGGCGTTTCGGATTTGGCGTCTTCTTCGGTAAATGCGGCGAACGGGTCGTCACTGTCGTCAGCGAATGCCGCGAAGGGGTCTTCGGCGGCTGGCTCGGTGGGGGCCTCCGCGGGTGTCTCGGGTTTGGCGTCTTCTTCCGAGAATGCTGCGAACGGGTCGTCGCTGTCGTCATCGAATGCGGCGAAGCGGTCTTCGACGGCTGGCTCGGTGGCGGCCTCTGCGGGTGTCTCGGGTTTGGCGTCTTCTTCCGCGAATGCGGCGAATGGGTCGTCGCTGTCGTCGGCGAACGCCGCGAAGGGGTCTTCGGCAGCTGGCTCGGTGGGGGGCACTGCGGGTGTCTCGGGTTTGGCGTCTTCTTCCGAGAAGGCGGCGAACGGGTCATCGTTGTCGTCAGCGAATGCCGCGAAGGGGTCATCTGCAGCTGCGTCAGCGGGTTTGGCTGCGGGCTTTGCGGGGGCTGCGTCGTCCGCAGAGAAGGCAGCAAAGGGGTCGTCGTCTCCGTCACCAAAGGCCGCAAAAGGATCATCGCCTGCGGGCTTTTCAGCGGCTGGTTTGGCAGGCGCTGCGGGTTTGCTGTCCGATGAATCGTTGAATGCCGCGAACGGGTCGTCGTCACCATCGCCAAAGGCTGCAAAGGGATCGTCGGACGCAGCTTTGCCGTCACCGATATCGGCCAGCATGGAAAACGGATCGGGGGCTTGCTCTTCGGCAGCCGGCGCGGCGGGAGCCGCGGGCTTGGCCGGAGGCGGGGGCGCGGCCTCTTCGGGCTCGTCCTCGGCATCCAGATCACCAAACACGTCAAACACAGAGGGATCGCTCAGATCCATCATGTCCAGTTTAGGCGCCTTTTTCGGCGGGGGAGGCGGAGCGGGTTCGGGCTCTGGCACGGGTTCCGGCTCTGGCACGGGTTCGGGCGCAGGTTTGGCTTTTTTGCGTTTGGGCTTCTTGGGCGCGGGCTTTTCACCCTTGAGTGCGTCCTGAAGGAGCTTCAACCGCGCCTGCATCAGAAGATTTCGGCGCGCGGGGTCATTCTCTTCTTCATAGAGGTCGGCCAGCGCCTCGGCCCCGACGAGCGGTTCAACGCCGCGCATCTTGTTCAGGATCTTTGTCATCGGCTTCACTTTGCGTGTGCCGGTGCTCTTGCTTTCTGAACTTTGCGATTTGGCCGAGGTCATTTTCGGTGCTCCTGCCGGTTTGCTTCCATTTGGCATGGCACTTGCAATTCCCAGACCAGAACGGCCGATACGCCGAACTTTTTAGAAAGAAAGTCAACGAGGACCGGAATGACGGGTATACGCGACCATATCAGCCTACACGCGGATGCGTTGGTGCTGCGTGAGCGCCGCAATAATGTCCTTGCCTCAAACATCGCGAACGCTGCCACGCCAGGGTTCAAGGCACGGGACATCGACTTTGCCAGCGCACTGGATCGTGCGCAGGGTGTAGGCAATTTGCGTGCCAGCGATGATCAACACTTCAGCGTTGGGGGTGGACTGACCCAAGGGCTGGCTTACCGCCAGAACCTGAACCCCGCGCTGGATGGCAACACCGTCGAACTGTCGGTCGAGCAAATGGAATTCTCGGAAAACACCCAACGGTACCAGGCCACGCTGACCTTGCTGAACCGCAAGATCTCGGGGCTCAACCAAGCGATCCGTGGAGAATAATCATGTCGTCGATCAATAACGTCTATGATGTCGCCGCCCGTTCCATGTCGTCCCAGATGACACGTCTGAACACCATTGCGTCGAACATCGCGAACGCGGGTTCGGTCTCGACCACCAAAGAGGGGGCCTTTCGCGCCATCCGTCCGGTGTTTGAAATCGACTACGCAAACGACGCCCGCGAGAGCGGCCTGTCCACCACCAGCGTCAGCGATATCGTCTCGCTTGACCGTGAGCCGGCCAAGGTCTTCCGCCCCGATCACCCGCTCGCGAACGAGGATGGCTTTGTCTACGAGGCCGCCGTCAACGTCGACGACGAGATGGTCGAGATGACCGAAGCCAGCCGTCAATACCAGAACACCCTCGAGGTCGTCTCGACCCTGCGCACCTTGATGTCGCGCACGGTCAAGATGGGCCAGTAACGCTGCAATAGGAGAAACCTTGATGGCCACAGTCAGCGGCGCATATGCAAACATCGCGGGGGTCCGTGAGTATGACACGGAGAGCCTTGCGACGAATGTCGCCCCCAACAACAAGGATCTGGGGCAGGAAGATTTCCTGACGCTCATGACCACCCAGCTGCAGAACCAGGACCCGTTCGCCCCGATGGAGAACGGCGACTTTCTCGCGCAGATGGCGCAGTTCAGCTCTGTTGCGGGTCTGGACCGGATCAACGAGACCCTGACCAACATGTCCAGCGAGATGAACAACAGCCGCATTGCGACGGCCTCGTCGCTGCTGGGGCAGAGCGTTCTGGTGCCGGGTACGATCGCCCGCCCCGACGAACAGGGTGAAATTCACGGCGTGGTCGATCTGGCCGAGTCCGCGAACAATGTCACGGTGACTTTCCTCGACAGCAACAACTCCACGATCCTGCACAAAGAGCAGCTGGGTGGACAGCGTGCGGGTCTGGTCGGTTTTGACTGGACGGATGTGCCGGACAACATCGTGAACAACCACGGATCGGTGCGCGTCTCTGTCGAAGTGACGACCGACGAAGGAACACAGGTCATCGGCCCTTCGGTCTATGCCCGCGTGATGGGGGTCCAGATGCCGAGCGATGGCAGCGACATGACCCTGAACATCGAAGACTACGGTGAACGCAACTACTTGGAAATCAGCGCCCTGCGTTGATCTTCATCCCCCCTTCTGAATCCCCCCAATTCCAGCTCGGAACGCCTAAGATAGGAGAGCCCCATGTCCGCACTTACCGCCCTGACAGGTCTGCACGCAGCCCAGGCTGACATCGCGAACACCTCGAACAACATCGCCAACGTGAACACCGTCGGCTACCACAAGAGCCGCACCGAATTTGCGGACCTCTACTCGACCCCGCCGTTCTCGGACCCCAAGAAACAGACCGGTCTGGGTACCCGTCTGGCGCATGTGGGCAAGAGCTTTAACCAGGGCTCGTTCGAGCAGACCGGCAACACGCTGGACCTTGCTATTCAGGGTCAGGGCTTCTTTGCGTTGCAGCCTGAAAAGGACAACGGCGAGATGAGCTTCAGCCGTGCCGGTTCGTTCGGCCTGAACGCTGACGGCAATGTGGTGAACGCGGGCGGTAGCTTCATGCTCAGCTATCCCAGTGCCGAGGATGGCACCGTTCTGTCCAGGTCGATCATCCAGCCCCTGAACGTGCCCTCGTTCCGCGGCAACCCGACCGCCACTTCGAACACTTCGGTCACTCTGGCCGTTCCGAACGGGTCAAAGTCGCAGGGCACGCAGGACGCAGTTCCCGCGACCAATGCGTTCGACCCCGATGACAACACCAGCTACGCCTTCACCTCGCCTTTCTCGATCTTCAATGACGAAGGCATCGCCCAAGAGGCCGAGCTGTACTTTGTCATGACCGACATCCCCGACGCGACCAACACCGAGACCCGTTATGAGGTCCATATGTCGGTCGATGGTGTGCCCTACACACCCGCATCGCCTCTTACTGTCGCGTTCGATGAATCCGGTGTGCAGATCGAAGGCGAAGACCCCATCGCGTTCACCAGCGACGGCCGCACCATCAATCTGGACTTCGCGGATTCGTCGATGTTGGCGGATGATTTCGCGGTCGTGACGCTGGAGCATGACGGCGAAGCGCCGCGTGGTCTGTCGAACCTCGAGGTCGATGGCAACGGTATCGTTTGGGCGAACTATTCGGGCACTGAAACCATTGCTCTGGGTCAGGTGGTTCTGGCGAACTTTACCAACCTGAACGGCCTGTCGCCTGTCGGTGACTCTTCGTACAAAGCGACCGCAACCTCGGGCGAACCCTACTACGGTCAGTCCGGCATCAGCGGCTTTGGTAACATCCGCGCAGGCTCTCTCGAGCAGGCGAACGTCGATCTGACCGCCGAACTGGTGGAGCTGATCGCGGCACAGCGGAACTATCAGGCCTCGGCCAAGGCGCTAGAGACCTCGAACTCGCTGTCGCAGACCATCCTCCAGCTGCGCTAAGGCGCACCCCCGCTGACTAAAGGAACCTGATCCATGGACCGCTTGATCTACACCGCGCTGAACGCTCTGCATAACCGCCGCGATCACAACGTGACCCAAGCCCAGAATCTGGCCAACATGAACGTCCCCGGCTATCGCGCCGATCTGGACAACCCTGGTGGCACCCGGTTCGCAGAAGCCCTGGATCAGGCCAGCGTGCGCGCATTCCAGCTGGAAAAAGGTCCGGCCGGATTTTCCGAAGACAGCGGGTTTCTGGACAAGACCGACAACCTCCTGGACGTGGCCATCGCTGACAAAGGGTATTTCTTTATGAAGCCCGACAACGGTGGCCCGCCCGCTCTGACCCGCCGCGGGGATCTGTCGGTGGGCAATGATGGCGTCCTACGCAACGGCGCGGGCGAAGAGATGCTGAACGCGCAGATGCGCCCGATCAACGTCCCGCCCTTCCGGCAGATCGTGGTCAACGAAATCGGGGAGATTATTATTGAGCCCATCGACGGTGCGCCCGGCGAACAGCTTAATATCGGGGCTCTGGCGACCGCAACACCGCCAGAAGGAACGCTTCAAAAGGGTTTAGACGGACATATCCGTAACAAGGATGGCGCCATGCCTCCGGTGGATCAGCAGGCCAAGGTTCTCCAAGGCACTCTGGAACGGTCCAACGTGAATCCCATCGACGAGTTGCTGGCGACGATTGAAAACCAACGCGGCTTCGAGTTCGGGATGAAGATGATCGCCGAAACCCAGAAGATCGACGAAGCCGGAACCAGCCTGATGCAGGCCCCAATGGAATAATAACGGCACTGGGCCGGGATGTTTTAGCATCTTGGCACAGGTTTTGCAGACATCTTGATGAACCGCCACTTTTCAAGGAGCGTCCAAGATGTCTACCGCATCCATGCACGTCGCAAAGACGGGGCTGAACGCCCAGCAAGCCCGGATCCAGGTGATCTCGAACAACCTGGCGAACGTTAACACAACCGGCTTCAAACGCGACCGCGCGAACTTCGAGACCCTGCTATATCAAACATGGAAATCGGGTGGGGCACAGACCTCCGAAGCGACCCAGCTGACCTCGGCATCGGCCGTGGGTACCGGTGTCCGCATGGTCAACACCCAGAAGCTTCACAGCCAGGGTAGCCTCGTCAACACGGACAACAACCTTGATATCGCGATCAACGGGCAGGGCTTCTTTCAGGTTCTGATGCCCGATGGCCAGATCGGCTACACTCGTGATGGCACGTTCTCGCGGAATGCCGAAGGCACCATGACGACCAGCTCTGGCTACGTGGTCCAGCCGGAAATCCAGATCCCCGCCGATGCGATGGAGATCAACATCTCCGCCGATGGCATCGTCAGCATCACCACCCCCGGAAACAACGTCTATCAGGAAGTCGGCCAGATCACCTTGGCGACCTTCTCGAACCCCGCGGGCCTTGATCCTCGCGGCGAGAACTTCTTGGTTGAGACCCCCGCTAGCGGCGCGCCTATCGTGGCGAACCCTGTTGCTGATGGGATGGGCAGCCTGATGCAGGGCACGCTTGAAAGCTCGAACGTGAACGTGGTGCAGGAACTGGTCGACATGATCGAAGCCCAGCGCGCCTACGAACTGAACTCCAAATCCATCTCGGCCTCGGACGAGATGATGCAGTACCTCTCTAACAAGCTGTGATCCCCATGACCCTTCGCTTTGCTCTTATCGCTGGATGTGCTGCCCTGACCGTCGCCGGTTGCTCGCAGCAGATCGAAGAAAACGCCTCTGCCAACTACGCGCCCGTGTATCCGGTCGAGGCCCCCGAAACCGCATCGCTGATGCCCACCGGCGGCATCTACGGCAACGGCTCTATGGGGCTGTTCGCCACCGACCGCAAAGCGGCCAACGTTGGCGACATCCTGACCGTCAAACTGTCCGAGCGTTTCGCGGCCACCAAGAGCCAGAACGCCAGCACCAGCCGTAGCGACGAATATGGCGTGAACCTGCCCACGATCCTGCCGCTGAAATTCACCGGCGCCGATTTGGCCAGCGGCTCCGAGAGCAGCTTTTCGGGTCGCGGTAGCGCCAGCCAGTCGAACAGCCTGACCGGCCGCATGTCGGTGAACGTTGTGCGCGTTCTGCCCGGCGGCAATCTGGAAATCGTGGGCCAGAAGAAACTGACCCTGAACAACGGTGACGAATACATCCGCCTGACGGGCATCGTGCGCCCCTCTGATATTTCGCCCGATAACATCGTGGAATCCGACCGCATCGCCAACGCCGACATCAAATACATCGGTGCCGGTCAACTGGCGGATGCTGGCAAACGTGGCTGGCTGAGCCGCGCTCTCAACACCGCTTCGCCGTTCTAAAGCGCAACCGAAAGGGTCGCCACCATGTGCCGTCTTGTCCTGATTGTCATTCTTAGCATCCTGGCTCCCATGATGGCCAAAGCCGACCGGATCAAGGATCTGGCCTCGGTGGCGGGCGTGCGCTCGAACCCTTTGGTGGGTTATGGTCTGGTGGTCGGTCTGGCGGGTTCTGGTGATGGCAGCTCGACGCTGACGCAGCAGTCGATGCAGTCGATCATCTCGCGGCTTGGTCTGGAAACCAGCGCGGGCGATTTGGACGCCAAGAACGCGGCAGCCGTGATGGTGACGGCGGAGATGTCGCCGTTCCTCAAGCCCGGTCAGAAGATGGACATCACCGTGTCCACCGCAGGCAAGGCCAAGTCGCTGCAAGGCGGCACCCTTCTGATGACCCCTCTGATGGGCGCGGATGGCGAGGTCTATGCGATCGCGCAGGGCAACCTTGTGGTCGGCGGTCTGGGGGTCGAGGCCGGTGATGGATCGTCTGTCATGGTGAACATTCCCACCGTGGGCCGCATTCCCGGCGGCGCGACGGTCGAGCGACTGGTGGAAACGCCCTTCCTCGAGTCTGAATACTTTGTCCTGAACCTGCACCGCAGCGACTTCAGCACCTCAAACCGGATGGCCGAAGCGATCAATGGCATGTTCGGGGGCGGCGTCGCGCTGCCTCTGGACGGAACCTCGGTGCGGGTGCGCGCCCCTGCCGACCCCGGCCAACGTGTGTCCTTTATGGGGATGCTGGAAAGCATCGACGTCGAACCCGCCGAGGCCCCCGCAAAGATAATTGTAAACAGCCGCACCGGTACGGTCGTTATTAGTGGAGACGTGCGTGTCTCGCCTGCGGCGGTGACCCACGGTTCGTTGACCGTACGAGTGAACGAAGATTTCAACGTCGATCAAGGTGGCGCGACCGTGGTGGCCGATGGTGGTCAGGTCGTGGTTCCGGCAGGTGATCCGGTGGTGACACCCGACAGCCAGATCGACGTAGAGCAAGACCCTGCACGTGCGTTCCTGTTCGACCCCGGTGTGTCCCTGTCCTCGCTTGTGGATGCGATCAACGCGGTCGGCGCGAGCCCCGTCGATCTGGTCGCCATCCTCGAAGCCCTGAATACAGCAGGCGCCCTGCGTGCCGAACTGATCATCATCTAAGGAGACGGCCATGATAGACGCGACCAAAGCATCCGATCTGCGCATGTACTCTGCGACGACGAACGTCACGTCGGCCAGCACCAAGCACCAGAAACTCAAGGAGGCGACACAAGCCTTCGAGGCGCTGTTCATGCAGCAGGTGATGAAGACCGCCCGCGAAACCAGCTTGGGCGAAGACCTTCTGGGGGGCTCGGCGGTCGATACGATGCAGAGCCTCTTGGACGAGAAAATGACCCAGATCGGCGCAACCCATACAGGCCTCGGGATTGGCGCCGCTCTTTATAAACAATTCGCGCAGTTCGTCCCCGGAGGCGATAAATAATGAGCGGCATTCTAGATATCGGCCGCAGTGGCTTGCGTGCGGCGCAAGCGAAACTGCAGGTCACCAGTGAAAACATCGCGAACGCGGACACCGAAGGGTACCACCGGCGCATCGCCGTCTCCGAGGAAGTCGGCGGCGGCAAAATGAGTCCGATCCATTCGGGAACGCAGTCGCAAGGCGTGGACATCAGCGAGATCAAGCGCGCCTTCAACAGCATTCTGGCCGAGCGCGTGCGCACGGCCTCTGGCGCTGTCGAAGTGCAAGAAGCCGCGCTGACGCCGATGAATTTTCTCGAGGCGCGACTGACCCCGCAGGACGGTGGCGTTCTGGAAATGATGGACACCTTCTTTGACGGGATTGCCAGTGTGGCTGGCGACCCCGTGGACGTCGGTCTGCGCCAGATCATGATCGACACGGCGAACTCCTTTGTCGAAGGTGTCAAATCGCTGGCCAAAGACATGGAGAACATGGTCGCAACCACGACCGAGGATGCGGCGCTTCAGATTGATCAGGCGAACCTGAT
>CAXQKF010000095.1:0-2380 GCA_964224285.1 Donghicola sp.
GATCTTGTCCATCGGTAGTCGCCCTGCACGCCGTAGGACCCCAATCGCGTCGAGTCGCTGCGATTGCAGTCGCCATCTCGGTTTTCGTGCTGGCGATACTGGATGTTATAGACCCGTATGCTGCGCACGAAATCAAAGGCGTCGCCCGAAATGTCGATGTCGGCTTGCTCATCCGCTTGGACGCGGACTAGGGGAATTGGATTCGAGGCCTGCGGTTCGGGCGGATTGCGGAACGTGATGTCATAAAGGCGTTCCATAGGCGACATTGGACTGGGGTCTTTGAACGACACACCCATTGGGCACCGCCAGATTTGTAAGGGCGGCTCGATCGGCCATGGCGTGATCCGCCGAATGAAGACCGCTCTGGCATGCGCGCAGGGCGCAGAGGCAGGTCAACCGCCCGCAAGGCAGAGGAGGATCGCACAATCCACCTGATAGGCCTGAGCCGGAGCTGACGAGGCCATTAGTCCGGATATGCTTATTGCCGTGGCTGTTGCCACGCCGTGGATCACGTGCTTCATGATGCCGACTCCATCTATAATGGTGCAGCGATACGAAACAACATTAATGATAGCAAGGAGATTTGATTGATGGTTGCGTGCGATTGTTCGCTTGTCTAGCTTGATGGCTTCCAAGAACTGACGTCGGTTCTGGCTGCTTCGGCGTCTTGAAAGTGGCCAAAATTGCGGACCTCTTTCATGTTAACTTTCACTCAAATATCTGTAAAAAAATACAAATATAGCATTTCAATGCGGCCACGAAAGCGGTCATGGAAGAACAGGCCGCATGAGCCCGTCACACGGCGAGTCGCAGCGCTCATGGTCTCGGGAATGGCAGAACGGAAAACTGTCTCGCCTGGTTCCCCGGCGGGAATCCGGGCGCAGAAGGACGGGGTGGAGCAACGAGCCTATGTTGGGACCGAACATGACCTTGAAGATTTATGTCAGTATCTGATACGATTGAGCATGGATAGGAGAGTCTGATGCCAAACGTCCACCTGACCGAACCGATGCAGAAATATGTGCAGGCGCAGATCGAGTCCGGCGCCTACGCCAATTTGAGCGAAGTCGTGCGCGCCGGCGTCAGGATGCTGATGGAGCGGGATGGCGCCCGGCAGTTCTATTCCCTCAAGGCCGACCTAGAGGAAGCAGCCTCCCTGGCCGAAAATGGGGATTTCGCCGAGTTCGATGCTCATGCCTTCGAACCGGATGCGTTTGATCGCTGACCCACATGACAATTCGGCTTTCCGGTCGGGCCAGGGCCGACCTTGAAGAGATCCGTGCCTACACCGTCGAAACTTGGGGTAGGGACCGATGGCTCGTCTATTACCGCCAGTTGGTCAACGCCTTCGAGCAGATCACCGGGGATCCCGACCGGGGTCGGGACAGGAGTCTCTTCGTTCCGGGGATGCGGTCCGTCAACTGCCAACGTCACGTGATCTTCTACAAGCGGCTAGATGCGGCAGACGGGGCGGCAGTCATCCTGCGCATCGTGCACCAGCGCCGCAACATGCCCGCGCTCGTCTACTACGAGGATCTCGACGGCGGTTAAGCCATGCGTTTTCTCAATCCAATAGCTCGACCAGTTTCCCATAGTCTTCACTGACCTCGCGTGCCTCCTGAAACGCGCGTTGACGCTCGGCATCAAGGCAACGGAAGTATTCCTGGATGTCGGCGATGTAGCCCTCGAAATCAGAACGCAGCAGATCGGCATAGGCACGCATGTCTTCTTGCGACTGGGGCAAGAACGGTCGCTCGGGTGGTATGCAATCCGCAGCTGCGGCTACCGGCATGCTTCTAAGCAGGAACGCGAACAGCAACGGTGCGTTGCGCGCAATAAACAAGCGCAGGGCAAAACTCCTTTGCCGCCTTTAAGATTATCATTCTGTCGGCTATCACCGTTATCGGAGCAAGGCGAACTTCGTCAACACGTTATTATTGTCTTGCTATCATTATTGTTGTTTTGTATCGCTCACGGTGTTGCGACCCCGTGGGCCTGATACTGCACCCAGGCAGAACAAGGACCCAAGGGAAGGCCATGATAGAAGAAGCCCCGAATGTGGTTACAGAAGACGGACTGCGCGGCTTGCTCGCCGAGGGCTACCTCATTGAGGTGGTCTGCAAGGAGAGAGCAGAGAAGCGCCATAACAGCTGGTACGGCTCGTGGGTCATCCGCGCCGTCGCCACTGATGGGCGTGACGATAAAATGCTCGTCACCAGCCGAAGCGTCCTCAAGCTCCGCGACTTCAAAACCATCGTTGGTCTTGTCAGTTTCCTGGCCGACATGGGCTGTACAACCGCTAGCATCCCACTTGAAGAAGGTGGCCGCGAGCGCCACGCCGCGCCGCCGGTCAAAGGCAGCTGACCGCGCGACTGCGCTC
>CAXQKF010000096.1:0-5546 GCA_964224285.1 Donghicola sp.
CGAATGCACGGTGTTTTCCTTGGCAATCTGGCGCAGGAACCATGTCAGCTCGCGCTCGGACTTGGGCGCGCCGTATTCAAGCGGGTCCGCCTGACGGATGCTGGCGGGCACGGTTTCGTCGATCAGGGCATCCAGACTGTCTGCCCCCACCGCCTTCAACATCTCGGCCATTTCCTCGGGAGAGGGGCCGATATGACGACGGTTGGCGAAATCATAGGGATCGTAGTCGGTGGGGGTAAACGTCATGTCAGTCTCAGCCTGCGTAGTCTTTGTATTCGTCGGCGCTCATGAAGCCGTCGATCACGCTGGTGTCTTCCACCTTGATCTTAAAGAACCACGCCGCCCCGAGGGGGTCGTCATTCACAAGGCTCGGGTTATCCACGATATCCTGGTTCACTTCGACAATCTCGCCATCGACGGGGGCACTGATGTCGGACGCGGCCTTGACCGATTCAATCACGACGATTTCTTCGCCCTTTTCCACTTCGCGGCCCACGTCGGGCAGTTCGACGAACACCACGTCACCCAGCTGGGTGCTGGCGTGTTCGGTGATGCCGACAACCAGCAGGTCGCCTTCGACTACGAGCCATTCATGTTCTTCGGTGAATTTCATCGGGGTCACTCCAAGAGGGTCTTAACGTTTGAAGGTGTTGGGCACGAAGGGCAGGTCAACGACCTGCACCGGCATCCGTTTGCCGCGCACATCACCAAAGAGGCGCGTGCCAGCGGCGGCAAATTCTGTGGCGACATAGGCCATCGACCTGGGCGCGTTCAGCGTGGGGCCGAATGCGCCGCTGGTGACCTCGCCAATGGGGTCGGCGGCGTCTTCGGTGGCGTAGATCATGGTGTGGGCACGCATGGGGGCGCGGCCCTCTGGTGACAGGCCCACGCGGGTGCGGGGCGCGCCATTGGCGATCTGGTCCAGAATGATCTCGGCACCGGGGAAGCCCCCTGCCCGTTCACCGCCCGCGCGGCGGGATTTCTGGATGGCCCAGATCAGGTTGCCTTCGATCGGCGTGGTGCCAGCGTCGATGTCGTTCCCGTGCAGGCACAGGCCGGCCTCTAGCCGCAGGCTGTCGCGGGCACCAAGGCCGATGGGTTCAACCGCGTCCAAGGCAATCAGGTCTTTGGCGAATTGGGTAGCGGTGGCATCGGGCACCGAAATCTCGAACCCGTCCTCGCCGGTGTAGCCGGACCGTGACACCCACAGCGCGCCATAGGGGCTGTCCACGATGGCGACGTCCATGAACTTCATCTCGGGCAGCGCGGGGGCGACGGTTTTCAGCGCCTCTTCGGACGCGGGCCCTTGCAGCGCCAGAAGCGCGCGGTCGGTGATTTCCTGAACCCCGTCCATGTGGGCCTTCAGGTGGGCAATGTCGGCGGCCTTGTTCGCGGCGGTCACGACCAGCAGCAGATGGTCGCCGCGGTTGGCGAACATCAGGTCGTCCAGAATGCCGCCCTGATCGTTGGTGAAAAAGCCATAGCGCTGGCGACCCTCGGCCAGACCCAGCACGTTCTGGGGGATCAGGCGTTCCAGTTGCGCACCGGCATCGGCCCCGTTCAGGATCACCTGCCCCATGTGGCTCACGTCAAACAGACCGGCGGCAGCGCGGGTGTGCAGGTGTTCCTTCATCACGCCAAGGGGGTATTGCACAGGCATCTCATAGCCCGCGAACGGCACCATTTTCGCACCCAGTTCAAGATGCAGATCATACAGCGGTGTGCGACACAAATCGCTCATCGGTCCTCCTTCCGGAGCAGACCTCCGGCATCGTGTTCCTGCGGTTTCGTCCCGCGCTCGATGCCCCCTCTGTCCTTGTGCCTGAGATCGCTATCCCTTCGGCGGACGCTTTTCGCGCCTCTCTCCAGAGTGTTTGAGTAGGAAGGTTCTTTTGCCTGAGAGTTTACCGGGGCGGTTGCTCCTTCGGCCCTGAGAGTGCCTCAGCGTCTCCCGTTCCTGTCGCTTTTGATAGAAGAACGGTCGAATATTCGCAACGGGATTCGTGAATATCATCCACAGATTTTTTCGCACCCGCAGCAAACGCAAACGGGGCACCCCGAAGGATGCCCCGCATATCAGCAGCTTAGGCCGCGACTCAGTGTTTGACGTCGTGTTCGTCAGCCATCTTGGCGTCCTCGCGCAGCTCTAGCCACATGGCGTTCAGAACGGCGATTAGCGCGGCCAGCGGCAGGCCCAAAATCCATGCAAAATACCACATTTCTCTGGTCTCCTTAGTACAGGGTTTCGCTGTTGGCGTTGACGTCATCCTCGGTCACTTTGCCCCACAGGACGCTGTAGACCCACGAGGTGTACATCAGGATCAGCGGCATAAAGATCACCGTCGCCACCAGCATCACGAACAGGGTCAGGTGCGAACTGGACGCGTCCCACACGGTCAGCGAGCTGTTGGGTTCGGTGCTGGACGGCAGAATGAACGGGAACATGGTCAGGCCGACGGAGGATACGACACCTAGGATGCAGAGCTTGGACCACAGCAGGGTCGTTGCCTCGCCGCCCGAGGTCAGGCCGCGGAGCGCCATCAGCATCCCCGCAAAGCCCATGATCGGGGCCGCGATGATCCACGGACGGTCGGCATAGGATGCCATCCAGCTGCCGCCTTTGGACACTTCAGACAGCAGCGGGTTCGAGGGGCCGTCGGTCACAGCCGCATTCACCAGCGCATAACCGTCGATCATCATGGCCATCCACGCACCAGCCACCGCATAACCGATGATCGCCACCGCCCCTGCCGTGGTGCCATAGCGGCGGGCACGGGACTGGATGCGGCCTTCGGTTTTCAGGTTCAGCCAGGCCGCCCCGTGCATGATCAGCATCGACAAAGACACAACGCCGGTCAGCAGGGCAAACGGGTTCAGAAGGCCCCAGACGCTGCCCTCGTAAATCGGCATGAGCGACGGGGTCAGGTGGAACGGCACGCCGCGCAGCACGTTGCCAACGGCCACGCCAAAGATCAGCGCCGGCACCGCGCCGCCCGCGAACAGGGCCCAATCCCACGCGCTGCGCCATGCGGGCGACGGGCGCTTGGAGCGGTACTTAAACGCGACGGGACGCACGATGAAGGCACACAGGACGATGAACATCGCCATGTAGAACCCGCTGAACGACACCGCATACAGCGGCGGCCACGCGGCGAAGATCGCCCCGCCCCCAAGGATGAACCACACCTGGTTGCCTTCCCACACGGGGCCGACGGTGTTGATGACCACGCGGCGTTCGGAGTCGGTTTTGGCGACGAACGGCAGCAAAGCCCCCGTCCCCATGTCGAACCCGTCGGTCAAGGCGAACCCGATCAGCAGCACCCCCAAGAGGCCCCACCAGATCACGCGCAGCAATTCATAGGAAATCAGATCATGAAGGATCATATCGCTTACTCCGCTGGGCCGAATTCGGGGATGTTGCCGTCATGGGTGCGCAAGCGGTGCTCGTGCTTTGCCATCCACTGGTCGGTGATGTCCACATCCTGCGTCGGGCCCTTTTTGATGTATTTGATCATCAGCCCCATCTCGACGATGAACAGCACCGTGTAGAACAGCGCAAACCCCGCGATGGTCAGCAAAAGCTGCGTCACGCTCAGGTGGCTGACGGACAGGGCCGTGGGCAGGATACCGTCAACAGTCCACGGCTGGCGGCCGTATTCAGCCACGATCCAGCCCATCTCGGCCGCGATCCACGGCGCAGGGATCATCGCCACCGCAATCCGCAGGGACCAGCGCGGGAACTGCATCCCCTTGAACGACGCGGTAAAGAAGAAATACCCAAGCACCACAATGAACGACATGCCCAAGCCCACCATGATCCGGAAGGACCAGAACATCGGCCAGACATGGGGCACAGTGTCGTTCGCGGCCATCTTGATCTGCTCTTCGGTGGCCTGACGGTGATCGTCCAGATAGCGCTTCAGCAGGAACGCATAGCCCAGATCGTCGCTATGGGCCTCGAAGGTTTCCATGACATCGGCGGGGGTGTTCATCTGCTGCTCTTGGATCGTCATCAGCGCGTCATAGGCAATGATGCCGGACCGCACCTGAACCTCGGCCTCCTCGACCAGTTCGGCGATACCGGGGATTTGCTCGGTCAGCGAACGGGTGCCGATCAGGCCCATGACATAGGGGATGTGCACCGCATAGTGCGTCTCGCGCGCCTCCTGATCGGGAATGCCGATCAGGGTAAAGGCCGCGGGCGCGGGCTCGGTTTCCCACATGGCCTCGATCGCGGCCAGCTTCATCTTCTGGTTCAGACCAGCGTCATAGCCGCTCTCGTCCCCCAGAACCACGACCGACAGCGCCGCCGCCAGACCGAACGAAGACGCCACAGTGATCGACCGGCGCGCCAGCTCGGTGTGCCGCCCCTTCAGCAGGTACCACGCGGAAACCCCCAGCACGAACATCGCGGCGGTCACGTAACCAGCGGACACGGTGTGCACGAATTTGGCCTGAGCCACTTCGTTGAACACCACGTCGAAAAAGCTGGTCATCTCCATCCGCATGGTCATCGGGTTGAACTCCGCGCCCACAGGGTGCTGCATCCAGCCGTTCGCAATCAGGATCCACAGGGCCGAGAAGTTCGAGCCAATCGCCACCAGCCACGCCACCATCAAGTGCTTCACGCGGCTCAGCTTGTCCCAGCCAAAGAAGAACAGGCCCACGAACGTCGCCTCTAGGAAAAAGGCCATGAGCCCCTCGATCGCCAGCGGCGCGCCGAACACGTCACCGACGTAATGGCTGTAGTAGGCCCAGTTCATGCCGAACTGGAACTCCATGGTGATCCCTGTCGCGACACCAAGCACAAAGTTGATGCCGAACAGAGTTCCCCAGAATTTGGTCATTTGCCGCCAGATGGGGCGGCCGGTCATCACCCAGACCGTTTCCATGATCGCCACAAGGATCGACAGACCCAAAGTCAGCGGCACGAACAGAAAGTGATAGAGCGCCGTCATTGCAAACTGCAATCTGGACAGCTCTACGACATCGAGTTCCATTGCTTGCTCCTGAATGCGCGGGAAACCTATCCCGCAGATTAAGATTTCAAGAGACACATCGCACTTGCGGAATGCGTCGGCTTTGATCTGGGTCAAAACCTATATCTGTGAAATAGCAATGGAAGGTGGTATTTTACCGCAAGGTGATCACCCGATCCGCGAGCGCCCGATCACAGTCCCGATGGCTTGCAATCAGCATGGCAGACTTGGGCAAATAGGCACGAATGCCTTGTAAAACAGCGGTTGCGGTGGCTTCGTCCAGACCTTCGGTCGGTTCGTCCATCAGCAGCACGGCAGGCTTTCCGGCGATCAACCGGCCCAGTGCGACCCTGCGTCGCTCCCCTCCGGACAGCGCACTTCCTCGTGATCCGACGCGGGTGTCCAGCCCCTGTCGCGACCGCGCGAATCCCGCCAGTTGCACGGCCTCGAGCACCTCCCACGCTTCGCTTTCGGTCAGATCCGGGCGGCCCAGACGCAAACTCTCCAGCAAAGTGCCATCAATCAAGATCGGAAGAGCACACGTCTGAACTCCAGTCACCAGTGAGC
>CAXQKF010000097.1:0-6593 GCA_964224285.1 Donghicola sp.
TGGATTATCGGCATTGCATACCTCCTGTGGCGCGACCGCAGGGCAAATGATGAAAGGCCCGAATGATGCAATACATCTCGACCCGTGGCTCTGCGCCGACGCTGACCTTTGACGAGGCGATGCTGACAGGCCTCGCCCGTGATGGCGGTCTGTATGTTCCTGCCGAGATCCCCACCATGAAGGCCGAAGACATCGCCGCACTGGCGGGCCTGCCCTATGAGGAAGTCGCCTTCCGCGTGATGCGCCCCTATCTGGGCACCGCCTTCACCGATGACGAATTCCGCGGCATCATCGAACGCGCCTATGCCGGTTTCGGCCATGACGCTCGCGCCCCGCTGAAGCAACTCGCGCCCGGTCATTTCCTGTGTGAACTCTTCCACGGCCCGACGCTGGCGTTCAAAGACTTCGCCATGCAGCTGATCGGTCAGCTCTTCGAATTCGAACTCAAGCGCCGTGGCAGCCGCGTGACCATCGTTGGCGCGACCTCGGGCGATACCGGCTCTGCCGCGATCGAGGCGTTCCGTGGTCTGGACGCAGTGGACGTGTTCATCATGTACCCCCATGGCCGCGTCTCCGAAGTGCAGCGGCGCCAGATGACCACCCCGTCGGAAAGCAACGTGCACGCGCTGGCGCTGGACGGGCACTTTGACGACTGTCAGGCCCGCGTCAAAGACATGTTCAATGACTTCGAGTTCCGCGATGGCGTGAAACTGGCTGGCGTGAACAGCATCAACTGGGCCCGCGTTCTGGCGCAGGTGGTCTACTACTTCACCTCGGCGGTTGCTCTGGGTGCGCCTTATCGCAAGGTCAGCTTCACCGTGCCGACCGGCAACTTTGGCGACATCTTCGCGGGTTACATTGCGAAGCGTATGGGGCTGCCGATTGACCGTTTGGTGGTCGCGACCAACCAGAACGACATCCTGCACCGCTGCCTGTCGACCAGCGAATACATGGTCGATGGCGTGATCCCCTCGATCAGCCCGTCGATGGATATTCAGGTCTCGTCGAACTTTGAGCGTGCGCTGTTCTATGCCTATGGCCGTGATGGTACCGCCGTGGCGCAGCTGATGGACGAGCTGAAAGCTGGCGGGTTCAAGGTGTCCCAAGGCGCCCTGCAAACCCTGCGCGAAAACTTCGACAGCGGCCGCTGCTCCGAAGAGGAAACGCTGGCCACCATCACCCGCACCCTGAAGCATTCCGCCGAACTGCTGTGCCCCCACAGCGCGGTTGGCGTGCATGTTGCAGAGCAGCACATGGGCGATAGCCCGATGGTCACTCTGGCGACGGCACACCCCGCCAAGTTCCCCGATGCGGTCGAGAAAGCCACCGGTGTCCGTCCGGGCCTTCCCCCGCGCATGGCGGACCTGTATGAGCGTTCGGAGCGCGTGACCCGCGTTGCCAACGACCTTTCGGCGATCGAAACCATTATCAAGGATCGGATCCACCTTTGACCGTTCAGACGCATACCCTTTCCAACGGCTTCCGCATTGTCACCGAGAATATGCCCGGCCTCGAATCCGCTGCGATCGGGGTCTGGGTCGGTGCTGGTGCGCGCCACGAAAGGGTAGAGCAGAACGGCATTGCCCACTTCCTTGAGCACCTGGCGTTCAAAGGCACCAAGCGCCGCACGGCGCTGGAAATCGCCGAAGTGATCGAGGATGTGGGCGGGTATATCAACGCCTACACCTCGCGCGAGGTGACGGCCTACTACGCCCGCGTTCTGGCCAACGATGTGCCGCTGGCGCTGGACGTGATCGCGGACATCCTGCTGAACCCGACCTTCGATGAGAACGAGATCGAGATTGAGCGCGGCGTGATCCTGCAAGAGATCGGGCAGGCGCTGGACACCCCCGACGACGTGATCTTTGACTGGCTTCAGGAAGAGGCCTACCCCGATCAGCCCTTGGGCCGGACCATCCTTGGCCCGACCGAGCGGGTGCGCCATTTCAGCCGCGAGGACCTGTCGAACTTTGTCGCAGAGCATTACGGCCCGGGGCAGATGATTCTGTCCGCCGCTGGCGCTGTGGACCACGACGCCATCGTGCGCGAGGCCGAAAAGCTGTTCGGCCACATGACCGCAGGCCCCGTTCAGAACGAGGATGCGGCAGCATTCCGCGGCGGCGAGCGCCGCGAGATCAAGGCACTGGAGCAAGCCCATTTCACGCTGGCCTTCGAAAGCCCGGGCTACCGCGCGGATGACTTCTATACCGGCCAGATCTACGCGAATGCCCTGGGGGGCGGCATGTCCTCTCGCTTGTTCCAGGAAATCCGCGAACACCGCGGGTTGTGCTACACGATCTTCAGTCAGGCGGGCGCCTATTCCGACACCGGCCTGATCACGGTCTATGCGGGTACCAGCGCGGATCAACTGGCCGAACTGGCCGAGGTTACCATCGACGAGATGCGCCGGATCAACGAGGATCTGCGCGTGGCCGAGATTGATCGCGCGCGTGCCCAGATGAAGGCAGGAATGTTGATGGGCCTCGAAAGCCCGTCGAATCGTGCTGAACGTTTGGCCCGAATGGTGTCGATCTGGGGCCGTGTGCCTGATTTGTCTGAAACTGTGGCAAAAATCGACGCGGTTACTCTTGAAAACGTGCGGGATTTCGGAATCAATCTGGCCACCCATGCGCCATCGGCAATGGCGCTTTACGGACCCGTGGACAAGGCACCCTTCCTGGCCGCGTTGAAAGAGAGGCTGGCTGGTTAAATGCTGCTGAACAAACGGAAGTTCCGTCTGGAGACAGAGCGCATCACTCTGCGGCTCCCTCTTCATGGCGACTACCGTGCGTGGAGCAGTCTGCGTCTGTCCTGCCGTGACTTCCTCAGCCCGTGGGAACCCACCTGGGCCGAGGATCACCTCAGCCGCAAAGCATTTACCAACCGTGTCTACTGGGCCAGCCGGTCCATGTCGCAGGGGACTGCCCTGCCGCTCTTTCTGATCCGGCGCTCGGACGAGATGCTGCTGGGGGCGATCACGCTGGACAACGTGCGCCGCGGTCCTGCGCAGATGGGCACCATCGGTTACTGGATTGGCGAACCCTTTGCCCGTCAGGGCTACATGACGGAATCGATTGCGGCCGTTGTGCACCATGCCTTTACCCGCATGGACCTGAGCCGCGTCGAGGCGGCTTGCCTGCCCGAGAACAAGCCCTCGCACGGGGTGCTCGAGAAATGCGGGTTCAAGTACGAAGGCGTTGCGCAGTCCTATCTGCAGATCGACGGACGCTGGCGGAACCATGTGCTGTTTGCGGCCTTGCGCCATGACCGCAGGGGCAAGACGGCCTAGTTGACTGATCCGTGAAGGTCGCAATGGGCCAAACCTGTGTTAGCCTGTTGGCGAACACGGGGGATCATCAATGGTATTTCGTATTATCACCGCTTTTTTAATGCTCGTTGTGGGGGCGGCTCACGCCCAAGACCGGCGTCCCAGTCATTGCATTGCACTCGCCAACAGCGCGCCCGGCCTTGAGTATATCCAGCTTGCCAGCTTTTCCGAACCGCTAGAGGACGAATACACCGTCCGGATCAGGTATCTTGATCATGCGATGTTTCTGATCGGCACCCATGGGGGGCTGACGGCTGTGACGGACTACTCGGGTTATCTGGGCCAAGCGGATTTCACCCCTGATGTCGCGACCATGAACAATGCCCATGGAACCCATTGGACCCAGTTCCCTGATCCCGACATTCCCCACGTGCTGCAGGGTTGGCCCGATGCCGAGGGTAATGCGGCGGTCCATTACCTTGATCTCGGCGAGATGTTGGTGCGGAACGTCACCACGGACAATCGCCGCGGTATGGGATCTGCGGGCGAGAACGGGAACTCGATCTTTATCTTCGAGGTCGGTGGCCTGTGCATCGGCCATATGGGGCATCTGCATCACGAACCTTCGCCGGCCCAGTACGCGGCCATGGGCCGTCTGGATGTGACGATGATCGCCGTAGATGGGGGCAGGACGCTGGACCACGGGTCGGTGGTGCGGGTGATGCGGCGGCTGAAATCCTCGATCATTATTCCGATGCACTGGTTCGGTCGGCTGACGCTGGAGCAGTTCATCGCCAGTATGGAAGAGGACTTTGCCATCGAGCGGACGGGCAAGGCGCAGATCGACGTCTCTCTGCGGAATTTACCGTCGCGCCCGACGGTTGTGGTGCTTGAACCTCGTCCGATTTCGGCCCAAGACTTGGGCGCTGAATAGGAGAGCCCATGACCCCCGTGACTTCGATCGAAGGCGCCCTGCGGGACGCCTTGCCTGCCGCTGCATTCCGTGATCTCGAACCCCGCTATCTCGAAGAGCCCCGCGGCCGGTACAAGGGGCAGGGCGGTTTGCTGATTGCCCCCGCATCGACCGAAGAAGTCTCTGTGGCAGTCAGGATCGCCCACGATGCCGGAGTGCCCGTGGTGCCCTATGGGGGCGGCACGGGGCTGGTCGGCGGCCAGATCGCACAGGACGGGATCGAACCCTTGATCCTGTCGCTGGAACGCATGAACAAAATCCGCGCCATTTACCCTGATGAGAACGTTCTGGTGGCCGAGGCGGGCTGCATTCTGCAAGACCTGCACACCGCCGTGGAAAAGGAAAAGCGTCTGTTCCCGCTGTCGATTGCTGCCAAGGGTTCGGCCCGCATCGGGGGCAATCTGGCGACCAACGCGGGCGGTCTGAACGTGCTGCGCTATGGCAACGCCCGTGATCTATGCTTGGGGCTAGAGGTCGTGATGCCCAACGGGGACATCTGGAACGGCCTGACCCGCCTGCGCAAGGACAACACCGGATACGATCTGCGCAACCTGATGGTCGGGTCCGAAGGTTCGCTCGGGGTGATCACCGCCGCTGCGTTGAAACTGTTCCCCATCCCCGCCAGCGAGGGGACCGCGCTGTTCGTCGTGCCCTCGCCCGAGGCGGCGCTGGACCTGCTGGCGATGGCCCGCAGCCACATGGCCGAGGGGATCAGCGCCTTTGAACTGATGCACCGTCAGGGCTGGGATTTCCTGCGCGAAACCATGCCCGAGCTGCGTTTGCCTTATGACGACTCACCCGAATGGAGCGTCCTGATGGACGTGGGGCTGGCCAAGGGGCTGAACCCCGCCGAGGCGCTGGAAACCCTGTTCGCCGAGGCCTTCGAGGCCGAGATCGTCACTGACGGATTGATTGCGCAGTCCGAGCAGCAGCGCATCGACCTGTGGAACATTCGCGAAAATATCCCCGAGGGGAATCGCCGGATCGGCTCGATCAGCAGTCACGACATTTCCGTTCCGATTAGCCGAATCCCCGAGTTCATCCGCGAAGGCAACGCCAAGATGGCCGAGATCGGCGATGTGCGCGTGAACTGCTTTGGCCACTTGGGCGACGGGAACCTGCACTACAATATCTTCCCCGCCGCCGGAAAATCGCGCTACGACTACGATCACCTGCGCAGCGCGGTAAAGGCGGGCGTGCATGATCTGGTCCACGCCTATAACGGCTCGGTTAGTGCGGAACACGGCGTTGGCCGCCTGAAGGTCAGCGATCTGGAAAAATACAGCGATCCGGTGAAACTGGCCGCCCTGCGCGCGATCAAACAGGCGCTCGACCCCAAGGGAATCATGAACCCCGGTGTGATTCTGCGGGCCTTAAAATCGGCTAGCTTCGGCGCGGGGATGCGGGCAACCTAGCCTCGTAATTCGCGCCGGAGGGGTGCATGTCCGAGTCTGATGTTTTGAGGGTTCTGGTTGGTGGGGACGCGGCGTTCTTGGCGGGTCTGAACCTGCTGATCGTTAACTTTGTTCTGCGCTATTTCATCAGGGGCTATTTCAGCCGCTCCGTCTTTCGCGGATTGCGGGTGCGCCACGAGGTTGCCAGCGACTTTATCAGCGCCGAGGTTCTGCCGGGTAAGGGCATCCTGAACCGGATCGCGCAGATTCTGATGGCGATTGGGCTGACCGTTGTGATCGGGTCGGGCATCGTTTGGCTGATTCTGCGGAGCATCGCCCGCAATAGCTGAACGAAAAAGGCCGCCCCAGCGGGCGGCCCATCCATCAATCCCCTTCGAAGGCGCAGAGGGCGTGAACGTCGATCCCCATCGCCTCTAGCCGTTTGCGGCCCCCCAGATCGGGCAGGTCCACCACGAACGCGCAGCCCGCGATCTGACCGCCAAGGCGCTCGACCAACTTGATGCCCGCTTCGGCGGTGCCACCAGTCGCCAGCAGGTCATCCACGATCAGAACGGTCTGACCGGCGGCGATGGCGTCATCGTGTACCTCGACCACAGCCTCGCCGTATTCCAGCGTGTAGGCTTCGGAGATCACGGTGCCGGGCAGCTTGCCCTTTTTGCGGATCGGCACGAATCCGGTCCCCAGCTGGTGCGCAACCGCCCCGCCAAGGATAAATCCGCGTGCCTCAAGGCCAACCACCACGTCAATGCGGCGACCGGCATAGGGGTGCAGCAGTTGGTCCACCGCCATACGAAAGCCCCGCGGATTGCTGAACAGGGTGGTCACGTCGCGGAACATGATCCCCGGTTTCGGGAAATCGACGATGGTGCGGATGTAGTCTTGGACCTGAGTCATTTGGTGCCTTTCAGGACGCGGCCAGCGACCGCGTCGAGTTTGC
>CAXQKF010000098.1:0-2778 GCA_964224285.1 Donghicola sp.
AAGGAAAAGGAAGGTCTAGAATAGAAAATGACCCGACGCATAGCGCCAGGCCATTCCCAATTTCACTGAAGCCGCTCTGCTTCTGTAAACGAGCACTCGATACCAAAAAAATGGAACTCATACTCGACAGCAACCACGCGCCGTCGTTGGCTTGGTTGTATCGAATGAGTGTCCCAAAGTCTATAACGAGTCAGAAAGATATTTCGTAAGTTTACGTTACGTTACTTAACGTTAAGGGCAACTTGGGCGAGAATTAGTACCGCTTCAAGGTATCGCCAAAGGCGATCCGCGGTGTCAGCTCTATGATTCTCTCAGGATCGGGCGAGTCGGGGTCGTTCCGCGCTGCGATGATTTCTGCAGCTTTCTGGCCGATTTCCTTGCGGCAAGCATCCATAGTTGCCAGTTGACGCGGCAGACCATCCAGAAGCTCGACGCCGTTAAAGCCAGCCAGGCCGATCTGACCGGGGATGTCGATCCCCTGCTCCAGCAGCCACAGCATACCACCCGCGCCGATCATGTCGTTCGAGTAGTAGATGAAATCCAGATCCGGTGTGCGTTCCAGAAGTGCCTGGGTCAGCTCGCGCCCCTTCAGGAGGGCAGAGCCACCCGAGTAGAACTCCTGATCCGCAATCTCGATCCCAGCCTTGGCCAGCGCCTCGGTGAACCCTTCGAAGCGTTTGCGCGCACGGTGGTCCATAGGCATCTTGGTCCCGAGGAAGCCGATCCGCTGGTACCCCTGTTTGATGATCGCCTGAGCCATCTCGCGGCCTGCGCGGCGGTGGGAGATGCCGACCATGCTGTCCACGCATTTGCCGTCCACGTCCATGATCTCGACCACGGGGATGCCCGCCGCCACCAGCATCGCGCGGGCCGCATCAGAATGCTCGAGCCCTGCGATAATGACGCCCGAGGGCCGCCAGGACAGCATTTCGTACAGAACGCGTTCTTCGGTCTCGGGGTTGTAGTCCGTGACGCCAACCACCGGTTGCAAATCGGTCTTGCTGAGAACCTCGCTGATGCCGGTCATCACATTCGGGAAGACCATGTTCGAGAGGCTGGGGATCACAACGCCGACCAGATTGACGCGTTGGCTTGCCAGCGCCCCTGCGATCTTGTTCGGGACATAGCCCAAATCACGTGCCGCCTTGAGAACCCGTTCGCGGGTGGCTTCTGACACATCGCCGCGGTTCCTTAGAACGCGGCTGACTGTCATTTCGGAGACGCCCGAAGCTTCGGAAACATCACGCAGGGTAAGCGGGCGCGTCGGGGTATTGGTCATGGCCGTTCCGTCTATTGCTTGTTTCTATCTTTGTCCCAACCGTCGCCAGTGTCCAGAGCGAACCATAAGGGTTGCGCTGGACATTGGTTTTAGCGACAAGAGGCCCGCGTGGCCCCGTGGCTCAACTGGATAGAGCAGCCCCCTCCTAAGGGGCAGGTTACAGGTTCGAATCCTGTCGGGGTCACCATTTTCCATTCATTTCTTTAATAGTTTGTTTTTGATGGTTTTATCCTCTTGTGGCATCTTTGCTCCCCACAGGTTTGACGACTTCAGAGCCAAATTAATCGTTTTCAGATCCACCACAGTTCAATTTCCAGCGCGTTGTCACAACGCGTGTCCCGCTTGGTTTTGGCTAGAGCCCCTTCGCCGGACGGTCATTATCTATTTTCGCCGCTAATCCGTAAAAACTACGTCACGACGAGGATGCGCTCACGGAATACGTCCAATCACTTCATTTAGTGAAATTCTATGTTGCTGTGCCTACCAACTCTGGATCAACCGAAGCCAACAATAGAAATGCCAATTAAAAATTCGAACTGTCATAGGCTATCGATACAATGCGTTAGCAGGCTGCTCTAGTCAGATGACTGAAATCGAACATTAAAAGCTCTGCCGAGACTATGTTTGCAAAAGGGTGCGGGTTCTTAACTAGCATTTTAGCCGTGTTCCCCAACCTCCCACTGAATGCCGCAATCGCCTCTTGGTTGAGATACTATTCTATGTCGCTGGATTGAGGGCTTGGTCACCTTTGATCCGCAATGTGCAAGGGCTTACCATCCAATGCCCAGACCAAAGAGTTTTGGTGATTTCGCATGGGGTAGCATATCGGCCCACCTACCGTCTCGTAGACCTTCCGCGTTAGGCCTTGCTGGGTCGACGTGGATGGCGCTGTGTTTGATTGTCCTCTGGACAGCAACCAGTACCTGTGATCCCAATACGAACGTTCGTTCAATTCTGCCGGAGGACAGGCCATGCTCGAGACCCCCAAGCTAAAGCCAAAAGACCGCCCCGATCTGGGGTCTTTCGATTGGGCTGACCCTTTGCTTTTGTCGGCGCAATTGTCCGAAGAAGAGCGGATGCTCCGGGACGGTGCACATGCTTTTGCGCAGGACAAACTCCAGCCGCGGGTCGTCGCGGCGTTCGAAGAAGAGCGCGTCGAGCCGGAAATCTTTAAAGAGATGGGCGATGCAGGGCTGCTCGGGGCGACGCTGCCCGAAGAGTATGGCGGGCTTGGTGCATCCTATGTCTCTTATGGTTTGATTGCCCGCGAAGTGGAGCGTGTGGATTCCGGCTACCGTAGCATGATGAGCGTTCAGTCGTCGTTGGTGATCTATCCCATCTACGCCTACGGCACCGAAGAGCAGCGCCAGAAATACTTGCCGGGTCTGAGCTCTGGCGAGCTGATCGGGTGTTTTGGTCTGACCGAGCCGGACGCGGGCAGTGATCCGGCCGGCATGAAGACCCGCGCAGAAAAGACCGCGAACGGATACCGTTTGACG
>CAXQKF010000099.1:0-7476 GCA_964224285.1 Donghicola sp.
TGACTGGAGTTCAGACGTGTGCTCTTCCGATCTCAATTCTCAGAGGGCCTGTTTCGATGTTCCGCACACTGCCTGTCGCTCTTTGCGCTGTTTTGCTCGTTTCCGGCTGTGGCAGCCGATTCAACCCGATGAACTGGTTCGATAGTGGCCGGAGCGGTCCTGCGGATGCCGTGGCCTCGCAGGGCACCGATACAGCGGCCCTACTGGCACAGGCCCATGGCTTGCCTCTGGTGGCAGGACTGAAGTCGCTGGATGCTGAGCCCATCCCCGGTGGTTTAATCCTGCATGCGGTGGGTATCTCCCCCCGTCAGCAATACCACAGTGCCGAACTGATCCCCGTGCCCACGGACGAAGCCGGCGTATTGCTGTTTGATTTCGTCGCGCTGCCGCCCGAAGTGGCAACTCGCGCCGGAACCGACCGCAGCCGCGAGCTGACGGTTGCCACCAAACTGACCAACCGCGGCCTCGAAGGCATCCGGACCCTGCGCGTCCGCTCGACCGGCAACATCCTGTCCGTTCGCCGCTGATCCGCGAAACCGACCTTCCAGAAAGACCAAGGGGCCCCGAGGGCCCCTATTTTGTTCGTCAATCGTACTGGATCAGAGCTCAATGATCCGGACCTTCTCGCCTTTGGCTGTCAGGGCGATCTCGCCTTCGCACAGGCGCAGGGCATCATTTCCGAACACCTCTTTGCGCCATCCACGCAGGGCCGCCACATCGCGCTGACCTGCCGCAATCGCGTCAAGTTCGTTGGCCGATGCGATCAGTTTCTGGGCCACATCGGATTCAGCAGTCTTGGCCTTGAGCAAGACGCGCAGCAAATCCGCCAACGCAGGGTTCACCTTGAGCTTGTCATTGGTGTCCACGACCTTGGGCATCTGGTCGGCGGGGCAGTTCACACCGGCCTTCACCGCCGCAAGGATACCGTCCGCGATCTCGCCCTTGCGGGCTTCGCGCAGCAGAAGGCGCGAGCGGCCGAGGTCTTTCATATCCGCCGGTTTGGTCGAGGCCAGTTCGAGGATCGCGTCATCCTTCATGATCCGGCTGCGGGGGATGTCGTTTTTCTGGGCATACGCCTCGCGAAAGCGGGCCAGTTCACGCACCACAGCCAGAAACTTGCCAGAGTTGGTGCGGGTCTTGATCCGCATCCACGCCTCATCAGGGTTCGTGATGTAGGTGTCGGGAGTGGTCAGAGTGCCCAGTTCCTCGGACACCCATTTTGCGCGGCCCGATTTCGCCAGACGGTCGCTCAGGTATTCGTAGATGTCGCGCAGGTGCGTCACGTCCGCCAGCGCATAGGTCTTTTGCGCTTCGGACAGGGGACGGCGCGACCAATCGGTAAAGCGCGAGGTTTTATCCAGCGATTTCTTGGGGATCTTGCGCACCAGAGTCTCGTAACCCACCTGCTCGCCAAAGCCGCAGACCATCGCGGCGACCTGCGTGTCGAACAGCGGGTGCGGGATGATCTGGCGATCCACGTAGAAGATTTCCAGATCCTGACGGGCCGCGTGGAAGACTTTCACCACGCCCGCATCCTCGAACAGGGTGTACAGCGGCGACAGGTCCAGCCCGTCAACCAGCGGGTCCACCAGCACTGCGTCGTTCTCACCATCCCCGCGATAGGCCAGCTGGATCAGACAGAGCTTCGAATAGTAGGTCCGCTCGCGCAGGAACTCGGTATCGACTGTCACATAGGGCGTTTTCGCTGCCTCTTGGCAAAACGCTTCCAGCTCTTGGGTGGTGGTGATGGTTTTCATAAACGCAATCTTCTTGTTCTTGGGTCGCGGTGCAGGCTAAAGCCGCGCACCGCGGCTTGCCAAGACACAGCGCGCAATTATTTCAGTTGCTCGGCAAAGCGCCGGAAAACAGCAGGATAAAGGGTATGTTCTGCCTTGAGAACGCGCGCTGCCAGATCGTCAGGCGTATCGCCAGCGTGGATCGGCACGCGGGCTTGGCCAAGGATCGGACCGTCGTCCAGCGCGGGCGTGACCATATGGACGGTGACGCCGGCCTCGGTGTCCCCTGCTTCGATCGCGCGCTTATGGGTGTGCAGACCCTTGTACTTGGGCAAGAGCGACGGGTGGATGTTCAGCATCCGGCCCTGCCAATTCTGAACGAATTCGGCGGTCAGCACCCGCATAAAGCCCGCCAGACAGATCACGTCCGGGTTCGCAGCCAGCAGCGCCTCGTGCAGTTTCGTCTCGAATGCCGCGCGGTCCTCGAAGTCCTTGTGATCGACAACCGCCGTCTCGACCCCCAGATCCCGCGCCTTGAGCAAGCCACCTGCGTCGGGCCGGTTCGACAACACCAGCACAGGACGCGCGGGGTGATCGCCGGTCATCGACTCGGCTAGGCGGACCATGTTCGATCCGCCGCCTGAAATCAGGATGGCCGTCCGGATCAAAGCAGAGCGCCCTTGTAGCTGACGCCTTCACCCGCCACCACGGTGCCGAGGGTATAGACCGTCTCGCCCTGCTCTTCTAGCAGCGCCTTCAGCGCCTCTGCCTCATCGGCCGAAACCGACAGGATCATGCCAACGCCGCAGTTGAAGGTCTTGAGCATTTCTTTTTCCGCGATGCTTGCGGTGTCCGCCAGCCACTTGAACACGGCGGGCAGCTCCCATGCGTTCAGGTCGATCTCTGCGCCCATGCCCTCGGGCAGGACGCGGGGCAGGTTTTCGGTCAGGCCGCCACCGGTGATGTGCGCCAGCGCGTGAACGCCGCCCGCTTTGACCGCTGCGAGGCACTGTTTGACATAGAGACGGGTCGGCGCCAGCAGAGCCTGACCGACGGTTTCACCGTCAGCAAAGGGCGCTGCGTCGTCCCACTTCAGGCCAGCTACGTCCACCACGCGGCGAACCAGCGAGTAGCCGTTCGAGTGCACACCATTCGAGGCCAGACCCAGCAGCACGTCGCCTTCGGTCACGCCAGCGGGCAGATCCTCGCCACGTTCCATCGCGCCAACGGCAAAGCCCGCCAGATCGAAGTCGCCGTCGCTGTACATGCCGGGCATTTCCGCTGTTTCGCCGCCGATCAGGGCGCAACCGGACTGCTCGCAGCCTGCCGCGATGCCGTTGATGATGGTGACCGCGTCGTCCAGCTCCAGCTTGCCAGTGGCAAAGTAGTCAAGGAACAGAAGAGGCTCTGCGCCCTGGCAGACCAGATCGTTCACGCACATGGCAACCAGATCGACGCCGATGGTTTCAAAGTAACCGGTGTCGATGGCGATGCGCAGCTTGGTGCCCACACCGTCGGTGGCCGACACCAGAATGGGGTCCTCGTAGCCCGCTGCTTTCAGGTCGAACAGAGCGCCAAAGCCACCCAGACCAGCCATGACACCGCTGCGCTTGGTGCGAGCCGCTGCCGGTTTGATACGGTTCACCAGCTCGTTGCCTGCGTCGATGTCCACACCAGCGTCGGCGTAGCTCAGCCCATTCTTGCCATCGGTCATGAGGAGTCCCCTTGTTTCGCGTTAGCGTGGCGATACCCAAATGCCGCGCCAAGGGCAATGGCACAGATGCCCGAACCGCGCTGAAATCCCGCGAAATCCACTGCTGGATGCGATCGGGTTTTCGAGTTCACCTGCCACTTGACGTCATTGGCCGCGATGAATAGGAGTTTGCGCACTGGGGGCCTGTAGCTCAACGGTTAGAGCAGAGCGCTCATAACGCTTTGGTTGCGGGTTCAAATCCTGCCGGGCCTACCAGTGATTTGGCGGTCATGATTGACCGGTATCCCCGTTTTGCCGCTCATCGAACTCCGCCCGCGTGATCCCGCCCACGCTTTCGATCGCACGTCGGCATTTCCATGGTTTCTTGGCAATCGCGGTCCTGACAATCCGCGCCAGTTTGCCTGCTGTGTGCAGATCATAGGCCAGCCTGTGCCCCAGATCGGGCAATACGAAATGCTTGGCCTGTTGGTCTTTCGGAAAGCGGTTCAGGTGGACCAGTTCGTCCGGCGACCCGCCATGCAGGATCGTCACCGTGCACCGATCGGTGGGCAGGCGTTCGATCGCCTCGAAGGGCCAGGTCTTGATCTTGTTGCGAAAGAACAGCCAGCGGTCCTCTTCGGGGACGCGGCTGGGTTTCGCAGAGAATTGCGGCACAAAGGCGAGAACCTCGTCTATTCTGGTCAGATACGGCAGGATCAACGCCATGGTGCCGCCCATTGAATTGCCCACCGCGACAATGCGCTGGATGCCCGCTTCCTCCACCACTTTTTCGATGGTTTCGACGATGGACTCGGCCAGACCGGGGCCGTTCATCCAGCTGCGCGAGGCATCCGATACAAACAGGACATGGTTCGCACCATCCTGATAGGCCAGTTGAAAGAACTCGACCGGTGGCTGGGTTTTGCGCCCGCGCCCGACCCCCGCAAGACTGATCACCAGCGTATCGCTCGTTCCGGGCACATAGCTCAGAACCAGCGGCGGGTCGTTCTTCAAGACCAGCAGAGTGACCTCTTTGTCAGTGCGATCGTTCATGCTGAAAACGTGGGTCTCGTCCGGTGCAGGTTCCTAGCACCCCGACAATAGGCACTCATAGAAGTGTATTCCACCCCAGCCCCACATCCCCAAGGTGCAAAATTCCACCTTTGCGGCAATTTCCGGCACACGCGGGCCCGGACGTCGCGTCATCCTCTACAGAATGAAACCCATCGCTTATCCTGTTGGCAGAGCATACAAAAATCGCGAGCTTGATACGTGTTTGTGTCCCAACCTTCACAAATCGGCGCTAGGCTGAGGGCACATCACATAAATGAGGGAACAGGATGAGTAGTCTTGCAGGAAAGACGGCCCTTGTGGTCGGGATCGCCAATGAACACTCCATCGCCTACGGGATTGCCCGCGCACTCAAGGAGGCAGGCGCCGAGTTGGTCCTGACCTACCTGAATGCAAAGGCCCGTCCCTATGTAGAACCTCTGGCCGAGTCCTTGGGGGCGCGGCTGTTCATGCCCCTTGATGTGACCAACCCCGATCAGCAGGACGCGCTCTTTGCCGCCATCAGCGATACCTGCGGGGGGCTCGATATTCTGGTGCACTCGATTGCCTTCTGTCCGGCAGAGGATCTGCATGGCCGCGTGACGGATTGTTCGCGCGACGGCTTCTTGCAGGCGATGGATGTGTCCGTGCACTCGTTCTTGCGCCTGATCAAAGCGTCCGAACCCCTGATGCCCGATGGTGGTACCTGTATGACCGTCAGCTACTACGGAGCAGAAAAGGTGGTGGACCACTACAACATCATGGGACCGGTGAAATCGGCGCTGGAATCCGTGACCCGATACACGGCCGCCGAACTCGGCCCCAAGGGTATCCGCGTCCATGCCCTGTCCCCCGGACCGCTGGCCACCCGCGCCGCCAGCGGGATCGACCACTTTGACCAGCTCTTGAACGATGCCGCCGACCGCGCCCCGACACACCAGCTTGCAACGATTGACGATGTGGGCGCCTGCGCCGCGTTTCTGGCCAGCGATGGTGCGCGGAACATGACCGGCGGCGTCCACATGATTGACGGCGGCTACTCTATCCTAAGCTAGGCCCAGCGCCCGAAAGGCCCCCAATGACCATCCTGAAAAACACGCCCTTTGACGCGCTGACCGTCGGTATGGAAGCAGAGTCCGAACGTCTCTGTGTGGCGGACGACTTCTTTGTCTTTGCCCACAGTTCGGGCAACCTGAACCCCATGCACCTGCCCAAAGAGGACGGCGATGGCGATGGACGCCCCGAAGCGGTCGCGCCTTCGGCATGGGTGGGGGCGCTGATCTCTTCGGTTCTGGGCAACCGCCTGCCCGGCCCCGGCACCATGTACGAAAGCCAGACCCTGAACTGGACAGGCCGCGCCCATGCGGGCGACACGCTGGTTGCCAAGGTCAAACTGACCGAGAAACTGGATGGCGCGCGGGTGCGGTTCGAAACCTCGGTCGCGATCAAGGGCGGGCCGACCATCCTGACCGGAGAGGCCGTGGTGGTCGCGCCGACCTCCTTGCGCAGTTACGAGCTACACGAAATCCCGGGCCTGCGCGTCCAGAGCCATCTGCATTTCGACCGCCTACTGGAACAGGCCGAACCCCTGCCCCCGATCCCCACCGCCGTGATCGCCCCCGAAGAGGCAAACAGCCTTGGCGGCGCGATCCTTGGCGCGGAACACACGCTGATCCGCCCGATCCTGATCGGCAGCCGCCCCAAGATCGAAGCCGCCGCCGCAGAGATCGACGCAGACCTGACCGGCTACGAGATCATCGACGAACCCTCGCACGCAGAGGCGGCCGCCAAGGCCGTCGCTCTGATCCACGAGGGGCGGGCTGGCGCCTTGATGAAAGGCCACCTCCACACCGATGTTCTGCTGTCCGCGGTCCTGAAATCGGGCACCGGCCTCCGGATGGGCCGCCGTCTGAGCCATGTGTTCGTCATGGACGTTCCAGGGCTGGATCACCTCTTGTTCGTCACCGACGCGGCCATCAACATTGCGCCCGATCTGGAAACCAAAGTCGACATCATCCAGAATGCCATCGACCTTGCGATCGCGCTGGGGATCGACACGCCAAAGGTCGGCGTCCTGTCCGCAGTCGAAACCGTCACCCCGAAAATCCCCTCGACCCTAGATGCGGCGATCCTGTCGAAAATGGCAGAGCGCGGACAGATCAGGGGCGGCGTGGTGGATGGCCCGCTGGCCATGGACAACGCCATCGACATCACCGCCGCACGGATCAAGGGCATCCGCTCTGCCGTGGCGGGGCGGGCAGAAATCCTTGTGGCGCCGAACCTTGAATCGGGGAACATGCTGGCCAAGGAACTGACCTTTATCGCCGGTGCCGAAGCGGGGGGGATCGTCCTCGGGGCGCGGTGTCCGATCATCCTGACCTCGCGCTCGGACGATGACAAAGCACGGCTCGCCTCGTGCGCGGTCGCTGCGCTCTATGCCCGGAAGGCGGCGGTATGAACGTGCTGCTAACACTGAACGCGGGCTCCAGTTCGATCAAATTCTCGGTCTACCCCACGGGAGATGGCCCCGCCCTCGCCCACGGTCAGGTCGAGAGGATCGGCAGCGCCGAAGGCCAGATCGCATTCACCCACGGCAACCAGACCTACCGCACGGATCTGGGCCAAGTGGATCATGCCCTTGCCCTGAGCCGCATCCTGACCGAAATCAGCACCCACCTGAAACGCAGCAAGATCATCGCCGTCGGCCACCGGATCGTCCACGGCGGCCCCGATTTCGACGCGCCGCAACAGTTGACCGCCGACGTGATGGCACGGCTGGCAAAGTTCGAACCTCTGGCACCGTTGCACCAGCCCCACAATCTGGCGGGCGTCCGCGCCGCCATGGACGCCTTTCCCGAAGCACTGCAGATCGGGTGGAGTCCATCCCTTCGTGGTCCATCAGATAGAGCAGCACACCGGGGTCCAGTTGGCCGGATCGCGTGCCCATCGGCAGTCCGTCCAGCGCGGAAAACCCCATGGTCGAGCCGATGGATTGCC
>CAXQKF010000100.1:0-10877 GCA_964224285.1 Donghicola sp.
CTGGCAGCCGCTGGAGCCAAGGTCGCAGTCGTTGATCTGTCGCAAGAACGTGCGGACGCTGTGGCGGCCAGCATTGGTGGTATTGGCATCGCTGCGGACGTTTCGGAGGCGGAACAGGTTGAGGCAGGCTTTGCCAAAGCGGCTGAAGTTTTGGGCGCAACCCCCGCAATTGTTGTGAGTTGCGCTGGGATCGGCACCGCTTCGCGCATCTTGCCGCGGGATGGATCGCTGACCATCGACAGCTTTGCCTTGGCGCTGAAGGTCAACCTCTTGGGCACCTACACAGTCCTGAATATCGCGGCCCGCGAGATGGCCAAAGTCGAGCCGCTGGACGAGGATGGCGCGCGCGGTGTGATCATCAACACCTCGTCCGTCGCCTATGAGGACGGGCAGATCGGGCAGGCGGCCTATTCGGCGTCCAAGGGCGGTGTCGCTTCGATGACCTTGCCCGCAGCGCGTGAACTGGCGCGCTTTGGTATCCGCGTGATGGCCATTGCACCGGGACTGTTCGAGACCGCCATGAGCGCCGGATTGCCCGACGACATCCGCGCCGAGATTTGCAAAAGCATCCCGTTCCCCAGCCGGATGGGGATGCCCGACGAATACGCACGTCTGGTCCAGCAAATCGTCGAAAATTCCATGCTGAACGGCACCGTCATCCGTCTGGATGCCTCTGCCCGTATGCCAGCCAAGTAAAAAGAAAGAACTCTGATGTCCGAGAGCACCGAATTCCTGAAGGTCGAGATTGATGGCGCGATCGCCACTCTGACCATGAACCGCCCCGGCAAGCGCAACGCCATGTGTGACGAGCTGCTGGATGCCATTGACGCGTTTTTCTCAAACCCGCCCGAGGGTGTGCGTGTGGTCATCCTGACCGGGACCGAGGGCCACTATTGCTCGGGCCTCGATCTGTCCGAACACGTGGCCCGCAACGCCGAAGGCACCATGCGCCACAGCCGCAACTGGCATCGCGTCATGGACCTGATCCAGTTCAGCGGCCTGCCTGTGATCTCGGCCATGTATGGCGCGGTGATTGGTGGGGGTCTGGAGATGGCGACCAGCACCCATGTGCGGATCGCGGAACCCAGCACAATTTTCCAGCTGCCTGAAGGGATGCGCGGCATCTTTGTCGGCGGCGGTGCGACCGTGCGCGTGGGCCGTATCCTTGGGGCGGACCGCATGTGCGAGATGATGCTGACGGGGCGCAAGTACAACGCGGACGAGGGCTTCACCCTTGGTCTGACCCACTACTCGGTCGGCGAAGGCGAAGCGATGTCGCTGGCCCGCAAGCTGGCTGCCAAGATTGCCAAGAATGCAAGCCTTTCCAACTACATGATGATCAACGCGATCAGCCGGATTGGCGATATGTCCAAAGCAGACGGTCTGTTCACCGAGAGCCTCTGCGCCGCGGTGTCCCAGACCAGCGAGGACGCCGAAGAGGGCCTGAAAGCCTTCCTCGAGAAGCGTGCGCCGGTGTTCCGGTAACGCTCCATGATCTTTGTCCGTCCCAAAGAGGAGGGGGCGGGCACCCGATATTCATTCGACCCACAGGACGATAGGGAGGACCTGAGAATGACAAACTTTACCCGCCGTAGCGTGATGGCCACCATGGGTGCCGCGCTGGCGACACCCGCTCTGATTTCACGCGCAAACGCTGCCGAAGTGACCCTGCGCCTGCACCACTTCCTGCCCGCCGTGGCCCCGATGCAGGGCAAGTTCTTTGAACCTTGGGCGGCAGAGCTGAAAGAAGCGTCGAACGGCGCGATCGACGTGCAGATGTTCCCCTCGATGCAGCTGGGTGGCAAGCCGCCGCAGCTGGCAGACCAGACCCGTCAGGGCATCTGTGACATCGCATGGACCCTGCCTGTGTACACCCCCGACCGCTTCCCTGTTGCGGAAACCATGGCGCTGCCCTTCATGGTCAAGAACGCCGAGAAGACCTCGGTTGTCATGCAGACCCTGATGGACGAGTTCGGCGAGGGTGAATACAGCGGCATGAAAACGCTGGCCTTCCACACCCACGACGGTGGCAAGCTGCACACCCGCGGCGGTCCCGTTACCAGCACTGCGGACCTCAAGGGGCTGAAGCTCCGCGCGCCGAACCAGGCCACCGGCGAAATGCTGACCAAACTGGGCGCAGAGGTTGTCTTCTTCCCTGTGACGGACATGGTTGTCGGCCTGTCGAATGGCGTGATCGACGGCTGCTGCCTGCCGTACGAGGTCGTGCCGGCCTTCAAACTGCAGGAACTGACCAGCACCACATCGCAGCCTGCGGCGGGTTCGCGCGGTCTGTACTGCAACACCTTCTCGCTGGTGATGAACCAGCGGTCCTACGACAAGATGTCGCCCGACCTTCAGAAAGTCATCGACGAGCACTCGGGCATGGCGCTGTCCCAGCGCATCGGCAAGCAGTTCGACGAATTCGAAGCCTTTGGCAAATCGGTTGTCGAAAAGCAGGGCAACACCATCGCGGAAATCCCGACCGAGACCATCACCGAATGGCAGGAACTGGCGATGCCGATCCACGAGGCTTGGGTGCAAAAGCTGAACGATCGTGGTCTGGACGGCGCAGCCATTCTGGCCCGCGCAAACGAACTGCTGGACGCCTAAGTCATGGCAGAACGCCTCGAAAACGAGGACTGGCAGGGGGTGAACGGCCCCCTGTTCAAGATCCTGCGCCCCATCTGTTGGACCTCGGCCGGTATCGGCGGGTTGGCGATCTTCGGGGCGGCGAGTGTGGTGACGGCTTCGGTCATCATGCGAAACGTGGGTCTCGGCGGTATTCGCGGGGACTTCGAACTGGTGGAACTGGTCTGCGCTGCCTGTGCGTCCTTGTTCCTGCCGCTGTGCCAGTTGAACAAAGGGCATGTGATGGTGGACCTGTTCACCGCGTGGATGCCCTTCCGGGCGCAGCGCCGTCTGGACGGGGTCTGGACGCTGCTCTTTGCGGTGGTGTGGGCTTTGCTGGCCTGGCGCCTGTCCATCGGGCTCGAGGAAATCCACAGCTATGGTGACAAGACCATGCTGCTGCGGGCACCGGTCTGGTGGGTCTATGTGCCCGCTGTTTTTGGCACCGCGCTGTCGGCAATCGTGGCATTTGCCATGAGCCTGCCGATGATCTTCAAATCCATGCGCGGAATGGAGTCTGTCTGATGGACGCGACCACTATTGCAACACTCATGGTGATCGTCCTACTGCTGGCGATCTTCATCCGTATGCCGATCGCGCTGGCGATGGGGGCAGTGGGCGCTGTGGGCTATTCGGTTCTGGCCAGCCCCTATGCCTTGATGGCCTATTTCAACACCGCGTGGGTCGACAAGTTCATGTCCTATGAACTGGCCATCGTGCCGCTGTTCATCCTGATGGGCCACTTGGCGACCCGTACCGGTATCTCGGGTGCGATTTTCCAAGCGTCCAACGCATGGATCGGACACTTCCGCGGCGGTCTGGCGATGGCGGCTGTGGCGGGCTGTGCGATGTTCGGCTCGATCTCTGGCTCGTCGTTGGCGACCGCATCAACCATGGCCAAGGTCGCACTGCCCGAAATGCGCAAGCACGGGTATTCGGGGGCTCTGTCCTCGGGGTCTCTGGCGGCTGGCGGTACCTTGGGTATTCTGATCCCGCCCTCGGTGGTGCTGATCATCTATGCCCTGCTGACCGAACAGAACATCGTCAAACTGTTCCTTGCGGCGACCATTCCTGGCATTCTGGCGGTCTGCGGTTTCTTCCTCGCGATCATGGTCTACGTGCGCCTCTATCCCGAAGAAGGACCGACCCACGAAAAGGCCGACATGAAAACCCGCATCCGCTCGCTGGGGGAAATCTGGCACGTGGTCGCGATCTTTGTGGTGGTTCTGGGGGGTATCTACGGGGGCTTCTTCACTCCGGCCGAAGGCGCGTCGGTGGGCGTGGTCATGACGCTCGCAGTGGGCCTGTTCAAAGCAGGTCTGACGTTCCGCGAACTCATGGAGTGCCTGATCGACACCGCTGGCTCGACCGCGATGATCTTTGCCATCGTCTTTGGTGCGGACATCTTCAACGTGGCTCTTGCGCTTAGCCAGATGCCTGCCGAAGTGGCGGACTACTTCCGCAATGCGGATATCGCGCCGATGACCGTGATGCTTGGCATGATCGTGTTCTACCTGATCATGGGCTGCGTCATGGACAGTCTGTCGATGATCCTCTTGACCGTGCCGGTGTTCTTTCCGACCGTGATGGCGCTGGACTTTGGCTTGATGCCGGAACAGCAGGCCATGTGGTTCGGGATCATCACGCTGGTCGTGGTGGAAATGGGCCTGATCACGCCGCCCGTTGGCATGAACCTGTTCGTGATCTCGGCCATGGCCAAGGATATCCCGACCGGTCAGATCTTTCGCGGGACAACGCCATTCATCATGGCAGAGTTCTGCCGGATCGCCCTGCTGGTCAGCTTCCCCGCGCTCAGCTATTGGCTGGTCGGTGTAGTGGCGGGCTCATAGGACAAGGATGATGGCGAAAGTGGCACGGAAACAGACAGCAACGACGGCACCCTCTCCGAACGACGAAGTTCTGCGTCAGTTCTACGGCTACAGCATGAAGCAAAGCTACCTGCTGATCCGCGATGACATGATCCAGACCATCGAACCTTTGGGGCTGCGCGTTGCGACGTTCTCGGCGCTCGCCATCATCAACGCCCATCCGGACATCACCCAGACCCAGCTGGCGCAGGCCCTGCGCATTGAACGGTCCGGCGTGGTGGTTCTGGTGGACGAATTGGAAAATGCCGACCTGATCGGGCGCAACCGCGTGCCCGGGGACCGGCGGTCCTATGCTTTGCGGGCGACGCTCGCGGGGCAGAGGCTCTGGAAAAAGGCGGTCGCCGCTGTGCATGCGCACGAACAGGCGATGCTCTCGGCTTTGACCGAGGACGAGCAAAAGACATTGAAAGACCTGCTGCGGCGCATTGGTGCTGCTGAACAATCCGACTAAGGGCGGGAGGGCCCAGAGGGGGACATATGAAGAATGAAATTACGGGGCTGACCATGGTCCCGCACTCTGTCCGGCTCGACCGTCGCGACAGCACTCTCGAAATGCGCTCGAACGTTGCCTGCGATCCGATCGTTGAACACACCGGCGTCTGGATTGAAAAATGGGCCGCTGAGACCCCCGATCAGGTCTATATCGCTGAACGGGCAGGGGATGGCTGGCGCGAAGTGACCTATGCCGCGCTGCTGGATCAGGTCAAAGCGATTGCCTCTTCGCTGGCGGCACGTGGTCTGGGGCAGGACACGCCCATCGTGATCATGTCGGGCAACGGTGTGGACCACGCGCTGCTGTCCTTGGGCGCGCAGTGGGCTGGCGTTCCGACCGTGCCGCTGGCCGAGCAGTATTCCCTGATCCCCGAGGCGCACGCCCGTCTGGTCTATGTTCTGAACAAGGTCAAACCGGCGATGGCCTTCGTCGATGACGCGGGCCGCTATGCGGAGGCGCTGAAGCGTCCCGAACTGGCGGACGTGGAAATCGTGGCCTCGACGACCGAAGGCGCCCCTGTCGCCGTGACCCCCTTTGCCGATCTGCTGGCGGGGGATGCCAGCGTTGATCTGGAGGCGGTGCACGCTGCCGTTGGTCCAGATACGCTGGCGAAAATCCTGTTCACCTCTGGCTCGTCCTCGGACCCCAAGGGCGTGCTGACCACCCAACGCATGATGTGCGCGAACCAGGCGCAGATGGCCTCGGTCATGCCGTTCCTTAAGGAAAAGGCCCCCAGCATCACCGACTGGCTGCCTTGGAACCACGTGTTCGGTGGCTCGCACAACGCCTATATGATGCTGGCCAACGGCGGCAGCCTGTATGTGGACAACGGCAAGCCCACCAAGTCGGGCTTCAAGCACACCGTCCAGAACATCATCGACAAGCCCGGCACGCTGTCCTTTAACGTGCCCGTCGGGTTCGCGATGCTGGTGCACGAGATGGAAACCAATCTGGAGCTGCGCCAAGCGTATTTCCGCGATCTGGACCTGATCTTCTATGCCGGCGCCTCGCTGCCCCAAGACGTCTGGACCCGTCTCGAAGAGATGGCGATGGAAGTCCGTGGCCGCCTGCCGCTGATGATCAGCAGCTGGGGGATGACCGAAACCGCCCCCGCGACCGTAATGGTGCACGAACCCATCGGCCGCTCTGGCGTGATCGGTGTGCCGCTGCCCGGCACCACCATCAAACTGATGCCCGACGACGAAATGCGCTGCGAGCTGCGCGTCAAGGGGCCGAACGTCATGACCGGCTACTGGGGCGACGAGAAGAAGTCTGCCGAAGCCTTTGACGAAGAGGGGTTCCTGATCACCGGCGACGCCGTGCGCTTCGTGAACAACGACGATCCCGAGCGGGGTCTCAGCTTTGACGGCCGCGTGTCCGAGGATTTCAAACTGCTGACCGGCACTTGGGTTCAGGCGGGCAAACTTCGCCTAGAGGCGCTGGAGGGGCTGCGCGGTCTGGTGCAGGACGTGGTGATCTGCGGCCACGACCGTGACCAGATCGGCCTGTTCATCTTTCCGCGTCCCGACCACGTCCATGGCGACAACACTTCCGAAGGGGCGGTCATCGACCCGATCCTTCAGGCGGAGCTCGAAGAGCGGATGCGCGAGATGGCCCAGAATGCTACTGGCTCGGCCAAGCGGATCAGCCGCGCCATTATCCTGTCCGAACCGCCCTCGGTCAAAGATGCCGAGATCACGGACAAGGGCAGCCTGAACGTCCGCAAAATCATTACCCGCCGCGCCGACCTGCTCGAGCGGCTCTACGATAACGAAGACCCGGCGCTGATCCGGGTGTGAGGTGACACAATGGTAGATTTCTCCAAAGTTCGCGCGATCGATTTCCACACCCACGCCGAGGAAAGCTGCGGCTGCCACGCCGATGACGGCTATGACGAGCTGCAAAGCACCATGGCCAAATACTTTGGCGCCCCGTGGAGCCACCCGCCGACCATCCCCGAAACCGCAGCCCATTACCGCGAGAAGAACATCGCAGCGGTGATCTTCCCCGTGGATGCCGAACGCGAGACCGGCTACCGCCGCTACAACAACTACGAGGTCGCCGAAGCCTGCGCCAAGGAAGACGACATCCTGATCCCCTTTGCCAGCATCGACCCCCACAAGGGCAAGCTGGGGGCCCGCGAGGCTCGCGATCTGGTGGCGAACTACGGGGTTCAGGGCTTTAAATTCCACCCGACCATGCAGGGGTTCTATCCCAACGACCGGATGGCGTATGACCTGTATGAGGCGATCGCGGAAACCGGCAAGCCCGCCCTGTTCCACACCGGCCAGACCGGCGTTGGCAGCGGCATGAAGGGCGGTAACGGGATGCGTCTGAAGTATTCGAACCCGATGTATATCGACGATCTGGCCGTGGATTTCCCCGATATGCCGATCATTCTGGCGCACCCGTCCTTCCCCTGGCAGGAAGAGGCGCTGTCGGTCGCGACCCACAAGCCCAACGTCTATATCGACCTGTCGGGCTGGTCGCCCAAGTACTTCCCCGATATCCTGATCCGCTATTCGAACACGCTTCTGAAGAAGAAGATGCTGTTCGGCTCGGATTGGCCGATGATCGCGCCGGAGAAGTGGCTGGATGCGTTCGATAAACAGAACTTCAAGGACGAGGTTCGTCCGCTGATCCTGAAAGAGAATGCGATGCGCCTGCTCGGCGTGTCCTGACGAAAGTCCTGAAACAGGAATGTGTGCCTGAACGCAGGGGGGAAGAGGAGCCCCCCTGCGAACGGGAAATTATTGGAGGAAACGCGATATGAAGAGAGTACTTCTGGGTCTGACCACATCGTTGGTCTCGACCGGGGCAATTGCCGCCCCGATGGCCTGCGATGGCCTGACGGCCGAGGCCTTGGGCCTGAGCGGCGTGCGCCTGACCGAGGTGGCCGCAGTGGCCGCGGGCGAGGAAAGCCCCGTGAACATCTGCCGCGTGCGCGGCGTGATGGCGGAACGCACCGGCATGGACGGCAAGCCCTATGCGCTGTCGTTCGAACTGAACCTGCCCGAGGACTGGAATGGCGACTACGTGCACCAGTTCAACGGCGGCAACGATGGCGAAGTCAAACCCGCAACCGGTGGTCTGAAGGCTGGCACAGGCAGCGACACGCCCTTGGGGCGCGGCTATGCGGTGGTGTCCTCGGACGCGGGCCATGATGGCAAGGCGAACCCCGACAAGGGGCTGGCTGGCGGCGCGAACTTCGGCTTCGATTTCGAGGCCCGCCAGATGTATGGCTATAAGGCTGTGGCAACGCTGGACCCCGTGGCGCGTCAGGCGGTGCAGGCGTTCTATGGTGCGGATATCGACACATCCTATGGCGTGGGGTGCTCGAACGGTGGGCGTCACGCGATGGTCGCGGCCTCTCGGATGCCCGAGGCGTTTGACGGGTTGCTGATCGGTGCGCCGGGTTTCAACCTGCCCAAGGCCGCTCTGCAACACGCCCATGATGTGCAGAACTTCATGTCGATCAATGGTGCGCTGAAAACCGCGTTCACCCCTGATGATCTGAAGCTGGTCGGCAACGGCGTCCGTTCCGCCTGTGATGCGCTGGACGGTCTGGAAGATGGTCTGGTCCAGAACACCGCCGCCTGTCAGGACGCGTTCGACGTGACCACCCTGCAATGTGCCGAAGGCCAGAACAGCGAATGTCTGTCCGAGGCCCAGATCACCGCACTGCAAGCCATCCACGAGGGCCTCAAGGGCGCGAACGGAGAACAGCTCTACTCCGATTGGGCTTGGGACACGGGGATCGAGGGCGGCAACTGGCGCTTCTGGAAACTCGAAAGCCCGATCCCGCCGTGGGGTCATCGGCCGATCATCGGCGTGATGGGCTCTGGCTCACTGGCGCAGATTTTCACCACGCCCCCGACCGATGTCGAAGGCTCGCCCGAGGCGCTGGAACAGTTCCTCATGGACTTTGACCTGCAGGCGCGGGCAGGGGACATCTATGCCACAACCGACCAGTTCCCCGAAAGCGCGATGGAAGTCATGACCCCTCCGGGATCGGACAACCCCGAACTGGCGCAGTTCCGCGATGCGGGCGGCAAGATGCTGGTGTTCCACGGGGTCAGCGATGCGGTGTTCTCGGTCAATGACACCGCGAACTGGTACGGCAAACTGGACGCGAACAACGGTGGCAAGGCGGCGGACTTCGCCCGTTTCTACCCCGTTCCGGCCATGAGCCACTGCTCGGGCGGCCCCGCCACCGAGGATTTCGATCTGTTCACCGCGCTGGTGGATTGGGTTGAAACCGGCACCGCCCCCGAGGCCGTCCCAGCCAGCGCCCGCGAAGGCAACGAGGAATTGCCCGAAAGCCTGAAGGGCACCGAAACCGTCCTTTGCCCCGCGCCGCAAACCGCGCACTATACCGGAACCGACCCCAAGTCGGCCTCCAGCTTTACCTGTCAGTAATCAGGAGCAAGATTGATGATCCCCTTTGCCGCCCCCGTTGACGATATCCTGTTCAGCCTGCGCCACGTTGCCGATGTGGCCCGTCTGCCCGACTGGGATGACGAACTGGCCGAGGGGATCATCACCCACTTCGCAAGCTTCGCCGAGGGGGTGATCGCCCCCTTGGATGAACCGGGCGATGCCCAAGGCTGCCGTCTGGAAAATGGCCGCGTGCGGATGCCCGACGGCTTTGGCGATGCGTTCACCCAACTGGCCGAAGGTGGCTGGCAGGGTCTGACGGTGCCAGAGGAATTCGGCGGGATGCAGGCCGATCACGTGACCGCCGCCTGTGTTTCGGAAATTTTCAGCGGCGCAAACCATTCGATGCAAATGGTGTGCAATCTGGTCCCCGGCGCTGTGTCCACCCTGATGCGGTTTGGGACCGGGGATCAGAAAGCCGCCTATATCCCCCCCTTGGCCGAGGGGCGCTGGCTGGCCACCATGTGCCTGACCGAACCGGGCGCAGGCAGTGACCTGAGCCGCGTGCGGACCAAGGCCGTGCAGGATGGCGACCACTACAAAATCACCGGCGAGAAGATCTTTATCTCTGGCGGTGATCAGGACATGAGCGAAGGCATCTTCCATCTGGTGCTGGCCCGTACCGGCGCGATGGAGGACGGGGTCAAGGGCCTGTCCCTGTTCCTGTGCCTGTCCGACAACGATGGTACCCGCAACGACATCACCGTCACGCGGATCGAGGAAAAGCTGGGCCTTCATGCCTCGCCGACCTGTCAGATGGCGTTTGACGGGGCGCGGGCAGAGCTATTGGGGGCCGAGGGGCAGGGCCTTATGGCGATGTTCACCATGATGAACCACGCGCGGATCGACGTGTCGCTTCAGGGAGTTGCCCATGCCAGCCGCGCCTATCAGGTGGCCTCGGCCTATGCCGCCGAGCGGACCCAAGGGCGCAAACCCGATGGCAGCCCCGCCGTTCTGTCCGACCACGCCGATGTGCGCCGGATGCTGGACGAACAGCGGGCCTTGGCCGTTGGGGCGCGGGCCATGACACACATCACCATGGTCGAGATGGACCTCGGGCAGCGACCTGCCTTGGTCGATTTCCTGACGCCTGTATGCAAGGTCTTCTGCACCGAGGCATGCATTCGCAGCGCCGATCTGGGGATGCAGGTGCTGGGGGGCTATGGTTATCTGACTGAATACCGCGTGTCGCAGACGTGGCGCGATGCCCGTATCACCTCGATCTACGAAGGGGCGAACGGCATCCATGACCTGACCATTGCGACCCGCGGACTCAAGATGCCGGGCGCGGCGGACGGGTTTGATGACCTGATCGCTGAACTGACCGATGACGCCAGCGTGCTGGCCTTGCGCGACCAGTGGCGCACCCTGCGCGGGCAGGTTCAGGCTAGCGCCACCCCCGCAGACAGATCGGAAGAGCGTCGTGTAGG
>CAXQKF010000101.1:0-14786 GCA_964224285.1 Donghicola sp.
TGCGTGCCGAACTGATCATCATCTAAGGAGACGGCCATGATAGACGCGACCAAAGCATCCGATCTGCGCATGTACTCAGCGACGACGAACGTCACGTCGGCCAGCACCAAGCACCAGCAGCTGAAAGAAGCGACCCAAGCCTTCGAAGCGCTGTTCATGCAGCAGGTGATGAAAACCGCCCGCGAAACCAGCTTGGGCGAAGACCTTTTGGGGGGCTCGTCCGTCGATACGATGCAGAGCCTCTTGGACGAAAAGATGACCCAGATCGGCGCAACCCATACAGGCCTCGGGATTGGCGCCGCTCTATATAAACAATTCGCGCAGTTCGTCCCCGGAGGCGATAAATAATGAGCGGCATTATGGATATCGGCCGCAGTGGCTTGCGCGCGGCGCAAGCAAAACTGCAGGTCACCAGCGAAAACATCGCGAACGCAGATACCGAAGGGTACCACCGGCGCATTGCCGTCTCCGAGGAAATCGGCGGCGGCAAAATGAGTCCGATCCACTCGGGCACGCAGTCGCAGGGTGTGGACATCAGCGAGATCAAACGCGCCTTTAACAGCATTCTGGCCGAGCGTGTGCGCACGGCCTCTGGCGCGGTCGAGGTGCAAGAAGCAGCCCTGACGCCGATGAACTTCCTCGAGGCGCGACTGACACCTCAGGACGGCGGCGTTCTGGAAATGATGGACACCTTTTTTGACGGGATCGCCAGTGTGGCAGGCGACCCCGTGGACGAAGGCCTGCGCCAGATCATGATCGACACCGCGAACTCTTTTGTCGAAGGGGTCAAGTCGCTGGCCAAGGACATGGAGAATATGGTCGCGACCACGACAGAGGATGCGGCGCTCCAGATCGAGCAGGCCAACCTGATGATCAAGGAGTTGGGCGAGTTGCAGCAGAAAGTGGCTGTGACGCAGGATACGGCTGCCTTGAACCCGCTGTTCGACCGCCGCGACAAGCTGCTGACCGATCTGGCCAAGATCAACGACGTTCATGTCGAGATCGACGATTTCAACATGATGACCCTGACGTGGGGCAAAACCAAAGGCGGCGTGGTCCTGATCGAGGGTGACTACGTTTCCCAGCTCGAGCAGGTCAACATCGACCGCGTTCGCATCATTCCCCAAGACCCTGACGAAACTGCCCAAAGCCGCGCTGTTTCGGGGGGCTCTCTCTTTGGGTTGTCGACGGCTGTTGGTGTGATCAATTCGGCGCTGACTGACGTGAACGACTGGGCCAAGGCGATTGCGGATCAGATGAACTCGATCCACAGCGAAGGGATTGACCTCGACGGGGCCCCTGGCGGCGATCTCTTTTCGCTGCAAGGGTGGAAGGTCCAGAACTCGATCGTGAACCGTGGCACCGGCACCGCCGAAGTCACTGTAACCGACCCTACAGCGATGCTCGAAGGTCCGCTGGATCTGGTCCGCGATCATCTGGCGGGGGTCTGGCGTGCCTATGACTCGGGCGGGACCGAACTGGGCAGCGGGGACAACCAGATCACGCTGCCCGGCATGGTCATCAGCTTTGCAGGCAAGCCGCAGAACGGCGACCGGATCGACCTGACCCGCCGCGAAGGGAATGCGGCCGATCTGGCGTTCCTGATCACCAAACCGTCCCACATCGCCAGCGCAGCGCCGTCCACCGTGACGGCAGATCCATCGAACCTTGGCGACGCGAATATAGTTGTCGCCAGCTCTGTGGCCGAGATTACCAGCGTCGGGCAGATGTCGACGCTGACCTCTGCAGATGCGTTGAACGCGGCGGAATTCCTGTCTGCGGGCGTGGTTGGCGTCATCCCCGAGGGCACCGATACCTTTACGCTGGCCTCGATGGACCGGCAGGCCAGCCTCAGCTTTGCCAGCGGCGGCGCGACGATCTCGGCGCTGAATGTTGTGATCGACGGTGTGTCCCATGATTTCACCGCATCCGGGGCGCTGTCCGAAGCGGACTTCATCAGCCAGATCAATGACGGCACCATCCTGAACGCGGATGGCGAGGCACTGAGCAATCTGGGTGGTCGTCTGGCGACCACGGGCACCGAAGTCATGCTGGACGTGGCGGGTGCCACGACCAGCGTGACCGGTACCCTGGCCACAGGCGCGGGTGCTTTGGCGGGCACGATCCTATCCGACCCCGAAAAGGCGGCTGATCTGGCCGTATTCACCCGCGATGGTCTGCAAATCGCAGGCGCGCCCATGGACCCTGCCGAAGCTGAGGCCTTCATGACCGAGGCCAACGGGTTCCTGCCCGGTGCGACCTACCGCATGGCCGACCTGAATAACCCCGAAGGCTATCGCGGTCTGACCATGGAGCAGTCCAGCGGCGTCGGGAACTACGTCGCCACCATGCGCGAAACCCAAGGGTTGCAGGCGTGGACCACCTATACCACCGCGCCTGTCACCCCTGCGGTGACGCTGGATGTGAACGCCCTGCAGGGCGGCTTTATCGACGTGCCCGCGGGCACCAGTGCGCAGCAGATGGCCAGCCTCGTTGCGGCAGAGGTCGATGCGACCGTTACAGCCCGCACGGACATCACGCTGGACTTCCCTGATGACGGCAAGGTCCGGTTCAAAATTCAGGGTGACAACGTCACGCCTTTCCAGATCGACGCAGACGTCTATGGCGGCGACGTGACCGAATTGGCCCAAGCGATCAACCTCGCCAGCCCCTCGACAGGGGTAAAGGCGCAGATCGACCCGTCCGCGGGCCGACTGGTGCTAACCAGCGACACTGGCGCAGACATCAACCTCTCGCTCTTCACCCACAGCACCGGCGGTTCAATGGTGGTGGACAAGGTGGACGAGTTCGGGAACTCGATGGGTCTGGGCACGGTGTCGTTGGGGGCATCGGGTCTGGATAACGTCAAGGCCGTGGGCACCGTTTCGGTCGCGGCGCAGGACGATTTCAGTGTATCCGAGGGCGCCCTGTCCATCGGGGCCGAAGCGGACCCGTTCAACGGCGGACGCGCCACCCGTGAAATTCAGGATGCGGGCGCGACGCAAGTGATGCGGTTTTCGTATGACGCGGCGCTGGATGGCCCGTCGGATGACGGCCTGAGCCAGACGGCAGCCTCTGCGTTCTATACTCTGAACATCGACGATCCGGTGGCTGGTACCATCAGCGCGACATTCGATCCCGCTGAATTTGGCGCGACGGATGACATCGACGCGGCCTACGGCATGGCGTCGGCGCTGCGAGAAGGCTCTCCTTCCAGCCGCTTGACCGGCGAGGCGGTCGGCACCATTCCCGCCGAAGGCACCATGATGCGCGTGTCCTTGGGCGACCAGACCTACGCCATCTCGATGGAGGGCGGTGCGCCCAAAGTCACCGGCCCCGAAGAAGGCCGCCTGAACGCCTATTTCGATGCGTCCAACCAGTTGGTGATCGAGACCGCAGATGGCGCACTGAACGGGGCAATGCTGGCCGTGGCGGCGAACCCCGGTGATGCGGCGGCCTTTGGCATGGGGGCGTCCAACACCATCTCGAACGAAGCCATCGGCGGCAAGATCAATATCCAGAGCCTCGCCACGGGCGGGCATTCGCTGAACTTCAGTCATGGTGGCACCAGCTATACCATGAGCGTGACCAACGGCGGGGCAGGGGCGATCTCTGTCAGCGCGGGCGGGTTCCCGGGCGGTGTCGCCTATGACGCGGCGACCCAGCGGATCACCATCACGCCCCCCGCAGGCACCGGAGAGATCGAAATCCCCCCGCAGGCGGGCGCGGATGCCTTGGGCTTCCGTACCTCGAACACCTCGCTCCTGGTGACGTCGGACGGGGGGCTCGAGATCAGCTCTACTGACAACCGCATTCTGGACGTGACGGGCCAGATGCAGTCCTCGGGGCGTCGCCTGACGCTCAGCAATCTGCCCAACGAGCAGTTGATCGTGGCCATGGGGTCGAACGGCGCGACCAAGCTGGCCGCAGACGTCACCCCGCGCCTGAATACGCAGGCAGATGGTCCGGTCGAAATCCGTATTCTGGACGGCGATAATGCTCTGATCGGGCTCTATGATGCCGAAACGGGGGACGAGATCGCGCAGCGGACGCTGGATGCCAACGGCAATGCGCAAATTGGCCGCTACAGCGTGACCCTGTCCAAGGGCTACCAGACCGGCGACATGTTCTCGATCGACCCGTCCCAGCCCGATTACGCAGACTCGCGCACGGTCGAGCGTCTGGCTGACCTGCAGATGCGGAACACGGATACCGGTCTGGGGGGCTTTACTGCCATCTTTAACGAGATGGTGACGGACGTTGGCGGCAAGGTCGCAGGCGCTGAATCAAGAAAAGATACAGCAAACTCGCTTTTGGAGAGCGCAATGGCTGCAGAAGCGCGGATTAGTGCCGTTGATCTGGATACAGAGGCAGCCAACCTGATTTCGCAGCAGCAGGCCTATCAGGCGAACGCGCAGGTGATCTCGGTGGCCCGGTCTTTGTTCGATACTTTGCTGAACGCGCTGTGAGGATAGTATGACACTAGGAACCTCTCTCTTTCAGGTGCTGAACGCGCGGGCGTTCAATCGTCTGGATACCAAAATCGCAGGTCTGCAAGAGGACATCTCGCGCGGGACCGAAGATCCGCGGTCCTCGGCGGATGCGGTGCGCGCACAGCGCCTGTCCGTCGCCAAAGAACAGAAGGACATGCTGGACCGTTTCGAAGGCAACCTGATCATCGCGGAAAAGCGTCTGTCGCTGACTGATGACACGCTCGGGGATACCATCGACATCCTGCAATACCTGCGCACCATCTCGGTGCGTGCTTCGGATGCCAACGTCACCCCTGATGAACGCACCGCGCTGGTGCTCGAGGTCCGCGAATACCGCGAGGCCCTGATCTCTCAGGCGAACCTGCGCGACGATACGGGTCGGCCCTTGTTCGGTGGCTTTATGGGACGCGGGGACCCGTTCGTGGATACGGACGAGGGCGTCAAGTACATCGGCGACGGCGGCAAACACACCCTGCGGGTCTCCGAAAGCGCGAGTGTTGCCACCGGCGTGGATGGCAACGAGACTTTTATGGCCGTGCCTACGCGCTCTGGCGAAGTGCGCAGCATGTTCGAGATCGTCGATGACTTTATCTTTGCGCTCAAGAACAACGAGACCCTGCATGACAACATCCAGACCGACACGACGATGCAGATGCATCTGACCTCTACGGAGGGCAAATCGGACTGGTCGATAACTCTGGGCGAGGGCGACGCGGCAGTCACCATCAACGCAGAACTGGTGAACGGTCAGCCCGCGCCCGCCATCGCCGCAATCAACAAGGTCAGCTCCCAGACCGGAGTCACGGCGTCTTTCAGCGAAGACGGCAAGGGCATGGTGCTGTCCGGTCCGTCCGGCGTGAACCTGAGCGCGCTCAGGGTTGATCCGGCCAAGGTCGGTGAGTTGGCGAAAGTGGTTGTGGATGGCGAGACCAAACGGATGGTTGCGCCCGGCCGCACCAAAACCGGCATGATCGACGATGTGACCTCGTTGTCCTCGCACGTGGCGAACATGCGGGCGGTCGTCGGCTCCCAAGGGCAGTCGGTGGACCGCTATCAGGCGCTGGTGGTGGATCGCCGTGTGATCATGGATGAAGCAATCAGCGGCCTGCAGGATCTGGATGTCGCCGAAGCAATCACCAAGATGCAGTCGCTGATGACCACCCGCAGTGCCTCTCAGTCGAGCTACGTGAAAATCAGTCAGTCGTCGCTTTTTGACTACCTGCGCTAGGCAAGTGGCCCGTCCTTTGCAGAAGGACGGGTATGACATTGCGCATTTCCTTTCCCAAGACAGGTGCTGTCCTCTTGGCTGCCGCTTTGACGGTGCTGGAGGCAGGCTCTGCCATGGCCCGCACCCCCAGTTGCGAGGCCTACGCCCTGCGCGCGGAAAAGGATGCGGGTATCCCAACCTACCTCTTGGCGTCGATCTCGCGCACCGAAACCGGCCACACCCGCCGTGGTCGCGGCTTTGGCGCGTGGCCGTGGACCCTGAACATCAAGGGCAAGGGATATTACTTTGACACCAAAGAGGCGGCCATCACGGCGATGAAGCAAGCCATGCGCGATGGGCTGAACAGCATCGACGTTGGCTGCATGCAATTGAACTACCGCTGGCACGGAGCGGCGTTCGCTTCGATTGACGATATGTTCGACCCAGCAACGAATGCAGCCTATGCTGCCAAGTTTCTCGCATACCTGAATGACAGATATGGCAGCTGGGAAGAAGCGGTGAAGCACTACCATTCGTCAACAGAGAGCCTTGGTCAAAAGTACCTGAAAAAGGTCCAGACCGCGTTTCAGGACTTCAGCAAGGACGGCTTCCCGACCGACCAAGTCACTTTGGCCTCCGCGCCGGTCACAGAATCGGGAACGCGGCGTGTGCGAGTCGCAAATGTCGATTTGACCGGATATGTCGACAAAATGGGTCTTCCGGCAGGCAATTTGCCCAAAATGCCACAATCTCGCCCCAAAGCGATTCCCGCGCGGACCATTGATTTCGACATGACCGTGAGCGGGCGTGAGGATTCAGCGGCTTTGATGGCGTCTCTAAAGGCGAGTCATGGGATAGGTTTCTGAAGGGGACGTACCTTTGCTGAATAGGGCCCAATTCAATAGATTTCCGAATCTATCCCTTTGGTGATCTAAAAAAACCAATGAGCAGCTATGAGCCCCGACGAAGGAGTCGGTAAATTTAGGGTGTAAGTAAAACTTAGACCAAAGGCAGGCATCATGACCCAGATCTGGCAAACCGCAATGAGTGATGTGGATACCAAGAAGATCTCGGTTCTCGATCGTATTCTGATCGGACGTTCTGCAGCAATGCAGCAGCTCAAGCAGGTTCTTTCTGTGGTTGCCCCGACCGAGGCGCCAGTCATGGTGCAGGGGGAAACCGGCGTCGGCAAAGAACTAGTCTGCGAGGCTCTGCACAAGGCATCGGGACGTGCGGGCGATCTGGTGGCTGTGAACTGTGCGGCCATTCCTGCCGATCTGCTGGAGTCCGAACTCTTTGGTCACGAGAAGGGCGCGTTCACCGGTGCGGATCAGCGCCGTATCGGCCGGATCGAACAGGCGCAGGGGGGCACTCTGTTTCTGGACGAAATCGGGGATATGCCGCTGGCGCTTCAGGCCAAACTGCTGCGCGTTCTGGAAACCCGCCGCATCCAGCGTGTTGGCGGTCGCGGAGAGATCGAGGTCGATTTCCGTCTGGTCACTGCGACGCACCGCGCTTTGGCGTCTGATGCCGAGGCTGGTCGCTTCCGATCGGACCTTTACTTCCGCATCAACGTCTTCCCTGTCAGCGTGCCATCGCTGGCGCAGCGCACCGATGACATTCCGCTGATCCTCGAGGCGATGATCGACCGCCAGCAGGACCGCAATCCCAACGCCATGCCTCCGCACTTTAACCAAGCCGCGTTGCGGGCCCTGACCGCGCATTCCTGGCCCGGTAACGTCCGCGAGCTGCGCAATATGTTCGAGCGTGCTGCGGTCCTGTTCGCTGGCCGTGTCGTCACCGCCGAGGCCGTCCAGAACGTGCTGCTGCCCTCGCAGGGGATGACCAGCGTACCGGCAGAGCCTGTCAGCATCGCGCCCACCATCGACGTTGCCAACGATCAGGATGCGATCCGCACGATCCTGGAGGCCGAAGGCAGCGTGGATATGCGCAGCTATCTGCGCGATATCGAAGAGCGCCTGATCGACGCGGCCCTGCGCAAGAACGGCGGCTGCGTCAGTCAGGCCGCACGGACCCTGCGTCTGCAGCGCACCACCCTGATCGAAAAGATGAAAAAGCTGTCGATCACCCGCGAAGCGGTCATGATGAACTGACCAAAGCCCCGCGCTGAACACCAAAGGCCGCCTCTCGGGCGGCCTTGTGTCGTTTCAGGGGCTGCGTCTTAGTCCTGTGCGTTCCACGCATCGACCAGACTAGTCAGGTAGTCACCGGTCGAGTTCAGCTGCGTGACGATCATCTCCATCTGCGTGAACCGCGTCAGGTAGTAGCTTTTGCGCGCGTCGGCATCTGCATCCAGATCTTCCAGTTCAATGGCGGCATCGGACATCTGGTCGGCAAAGACATCTTCGCGGCGGGCAAGGGTGCCGTTGTTCGACAGCCAATCCTCGATCTGTTTGCTCGCGGCAGAGGTAAAGCTACGGCCAAAATCGAATGTCGCGGTTTCGATGGCGGCTTCCATCGTGATGGTCAGTCCCTTGAGCGGGCCGATGTTCATCACAAAGGTCGTCATTCCATCTTCGTCGGTGCCCTTGTTCGACATGTTGATCCCGTCGATCGAGGCTTCGCCGGTCACCGGATCACGGGTCACGGTATAGCGGCCCGCCGCTGCGGTGGCCGACGGCTCGCCCGAGACTGTCACGCCTGCGGTATTTGATTTAACCCCGTCGCGCATGATCGCCTCGAAGATCGCGGGGTTCTCTTCCATCGCCTTTTCAAGGACGTTCACATCCAGAGACAGGGTGCCGTCCCGTTCCGTCCGCACGCCGATATCGGCCAGATAAAGGGGGCGGTCGCCGAACCCTTCGATCCCGTTGGAAATCAGGGATTCCATCTGGCGCTGAAGGGTGCTGATGGCCGGATCGCCCGCCAGATCACCCTTGACCGAGCCGTTAAAGCCGCGACTGCCCAATTCGTCGATCAGCCGGATCGAAGAGTTAAAAGCGTCCACCAGCCCCTGCATCGCTTCTTTGGCGGCGTCTGTGTTGACCGCCACGCCAACGGTTGCAGGAACGCCGGTGTAGCCCGCGATGGTGAAGCTGACACCCGGGATCACGTCGTCCACATCGTTCGAGGCGCGGGTGATGGCGATGCCGTTCACAGTGAAATGCGCGTTAGAGGCCGCTTGCATCTGCACGTCCTCGACCTGATCGGTCATATCGAGGGCGGCCAGAGATGGTCCCGTGGTGGCCGCCGCGTCATCGGCGGCGGTGATGCGGATCGCGTTGTTCAGGCCATAGTCCGCCAGTATCCCCAAAGAGAACGTGCCATCACCGATATCGATGACCTGCGCCGCCGTCCCCTCTAGCTCGGTCAGCTGGTCGGCAAGGTCGGATAGGGTCATGCCCTCGGTGATGTTCAGCGTTGCTGCGGTGCGTCCGGCATCTGCGGCAAAGACCGAAGGCTCTGAATCGTCCCATGCACCGAATTCGATGGTCAGGGTGCCGGCCTTCAGTTCTTCGGTCAGGCTGGTAAAGCCGCCAAAGGCCAGAACCTGCGGCTGGGCCATCTGTTCAACCGAAATGGTCGTGTTGCCGGTCCGCAATTTCTCGGATTGCTCGGACGTCAGAACGATGGCCGCGCTGTCGCTGCTGATCTGCGTTGCAGACGCCGTGGCTGCGTTTTCCACCGACCCTTGCAGGGCAGTGAACTGGGATTTCAGGCGATCAATCGCCGTCATCGACAGTTCGGCAGAATCCGAGCGATCCTGCACGATGGATTTCTTCACAGAATATTCTGCGTTCGTCAGATCCTCGGCGAGCTGGGTAATGTTCAGCCCTGACCCGCCGGTGTTCAGAGTACTTATGATGTCGGTGACCATGCTGCACCCTCCTGACCTTCTTTACGGCTCAACGACCAAAAGGATTAGGCCTAGTACTTGATTTCGATTTCGATACGGCGGTTCTGCTCGCGGCCTTCGGCGGTTGTGTTGTCCGCAATCGGGTCGGTTTCGCCTTTGGACACGGCGGTCATCCGCGACGCATCGATCAGGCCAGAGTTCGCAATCTCTCGCACAACGCTCGAGGCACGGGCCGAAGCAAGGCCAAGGTTGTCGCGGAATTCGGAGCCTGCGCCCACGGGCACGTCATCGGTGTGACCTGTGACCACGATCTCGCTGCTGTCTTCCATGGATTCAAAGGCGATGCGCGACATGATCTCCTGGGCCTGCGCGGTCAGATCGGCCGTACCAGAGGGGAAGGCCCCGCCTGCACCCACGGTGACTTTGACCTTGCCGTCCTCTTGTTCGACGGTCACGAGGCCTTCGCCGATCTCCTGACGCAGGGCGACGGTTAGTTCAGCAGCGGCCAGTTCGGCCTTGCGCTGGGTCTCGCCATCAGAGGCGCCGCCGCTATCGGTGCCTTGCTGACCGGTGCCGCTGGCCATATCGGCCATCTGGCGCAGATCGTCAGCCAGACCGCCAAGGCTCACGTCATCAGGGTTCGCGCCAGTTTGTGCGGCGGCCTGTTCAACGGCGTCGGCGGCTTCGTTCAACTGTTGGGCCAACTGTTCGGACGATTGGGCCTGTTCGTTGAAGTTCAGTTTGACCTCGCCATTCTCGACTTCGGCCTGAACCGCGCCGGATTGCAAAGCTTCGGACAGGGCTTCGGCCAGTTCCTGCATGGCCTTTTCCTGAGCCTGAGCCTGTTCATCCCCCTGACCGCTGGCGCCATCGCCTTCGGTCTCGTCGGGTTTGGTTTCCAGCTGCTTCTTCTCGGTCTCGGTGGTCTCTTGTTTGATCTCGTTGATCACGGACATGTCGGGCGACGGGCTGAATTCGAGCTTCAGCACGGTCGTGCCCTTGGGCTGTTCGATCACCGGAACCTGTTTCTGCACACCAAAGCTGTTCTTCAGACTACCCGCGATCATCTTGAACTTGGGCTGGTTGAATTCAGCGAATGACAGAATAAGAACGAAGAACGCCATAAGAAGCGTTGCCATGTCCGCAAAGGTCGCCATCCATGCCGGAGCACCCACGGGCGGGCATTTCGGGCAGTCCTCGGACTTGGGTTCTTCGACCGGAACGGGGAGGGGGATGGGTTTCTTTGCCATGGGTCCGCTTTTCTACTGCGTCAGCCTGGATCAGGCAGCGTCTGCGAATTTCGCCTGAGCTTTGGGTGCAAGGTTCGAGACCAGATTGTCCTGAACGTTGCGGCCGGATTCACCGCGCGCGATGTTGCGCAGGCCTTCGATCACCATCTCGCGGTAGGCGATCTCGTCCGAGGTATAGCCCTCGAGCTTGGTGTTCATGGGGCCGAACAGAACGTTCGCGATGAACGCTCCATATAGAGTGGTCAACAGGGCCACCGCCATCGCGGGGCCAATCGCCTTGGGGTCGGCCATGTTACCAAGCATCTGCACCAGACCGATCAGTGTACCGATCATGCCCATCGCAGGGGCGATATCGACCCAAGCCTTCAGAACGCCCTGAGCCGCCTCGTGGCGGGACTTCATGGCAGAGATCTCGGTATTCAGCATCTTGGCCATCTTGTGCTCGTCGGCACCGTCGACCAGCATCTGAAGCCCCTTCTCAAAGAACTTGTCGGGCACGTCCGCGCCTTCGAGAGCCATCATGCCGTCCTTGCGGGCCATGTTCGACAGCTCGACCATCTTTTCGATCAGCTCTTCGGGCTTGGGGGCTTTGGGCATGAACGCTTTGGCCATCGCGCCAAAGCTGCCAAGGAAGGTGCCCATCGGTGCCGTATACATAACAGCAAAGAATGCGCCGCCGAAAACGATGAGAATTGAGGGCACGTCAATAAACGGCCCGACGCCCCCCGCCGAGATCATAGCGCCGACGATCATGCCGATAGCTCCGAGGAAGCCGATAATAGTTGCGAGATCCATGTCCGGTTAGCTCCAAAACAGTGTCGTCCTGAATTGTGCAAACGGCATGCCATGCGCGCGTTATATACTAGAGACAAATATAGGGTTTTATACCCGTTTGAGGAATCGCAATTGAATCAACGCCTTGTGGATAATTCGATTGGCCCTGAAAAAAAACCTTAAACAAATTTGGCCGAGCCGCCGTTCCAATAACCAGACGCCGAGGGGCGCACACAAACACCGAACACAGGAGACGGCACAATGGCCATCATCAACACGAACATTGGCGCAATCAATGCTCAGGCTAGCTTGAGCCGCGTAAACAACGACATGGAAACCTCGATGGAGCGCCTGTCGACTGGTATGCGGATCAACTCTGCGAAGGACGACTCGGCCGGTATGGCCATCGCGGAAAAGATGACCTCGCAGATCATGGGTCTGAACCAAGCGGTCCGCAACGCCAACGACGGTAAGAACCTTCTGGACACCACCGAAGGCGCACAGGTCGAAGTCTCCTCCATGCTCCAGCGTCTCCGCGAACTCGCCGTTCAATCGTCGAACGACACGAACACCGCCAGCGACCGTGGTAACATCGCTGCAGAAGGTTCGCAGCTGATCACCGAAGTTAACCGCGTCGCAACCGACACCACCTTCAACGGTATGAAGATCCTGGACGGTTCGTTCACCGGCAAGCAGCTGCAGATTGGTGCAGACTCGGGTCAGTCGATCGAAATCAACGTGGACAGCGTTCACTCGACCGAGATCGGTGCGCATACCTTCAGCACCTCGATCAAAGCGAACAACGCATCGGGCGACAACGGTATCGCGGCAGAAAACATCTCGATCACTGGTCACACCGGCACCGAGACCATCTCTGTAGCTGCAAGCACCAGCGCAAAAGATCTGGCTGCTGCTGTGAACAAAGTATCGGCATCGACCGGCGTGGACGCTTCGGCCGAAACCAATGCCAGCATCTCGCTGTCGGCAGCTGGTAACGTCAGCTTCCAGGTCAACGGTACCGACATCGGCACTGTCGCTGTGTCCGACAACACCGACCTGACCGGTCTGCGTGATGCGATCAACAACAAATCCGGCACCACTGGCGTGACCGCAAAGATGGGTGACGACAACAGCACCATCATCCTGACCGACAAGACCGGTGCAGACATCGAGATTGACGGCTTCGAAGACCAGCAGACCACGCCTGCCGCTGCAATGACCGTGACCGCTCTGGAGCGTGATGGCACCGCGGACGCCGTATCGGCTCAGACCCTGGCAGCCGCTGGTGGTGACGTTGCAACCGTAGCCGGTCAGGTCGAGTTCACCTCGATGAAGACCTTCTCGGTATCGGGTGAGAACGCTGGCGCAGACGTCGACTTCCTCGACGCTGACTCGAACACCTCGACCCTGTCGAAAGTCTCGGACATCGACCTGACCACTGCCGAAGGCGCTTCGAAAGCGATCAAGGTTCTGGACGTTGCTCTGTCCAAAGTCTCGCAGTCTCGTTCCGACCTTGGTGCGGTTTCCAACCGTCTGGACAGCACCATCTCGAACCTGACCAACATCACCACCAACGTCGAGGCCGCTCGCAGCCAGATCCAGGACGCCGATTTCGCGAAAGAATCGTCTGACCTGGCACGCGGCAAAATCCTGTCGCAGGCAGCAACTTCGATGCTGGCACAGGCCAACGCTTCGAACCAGAACGTGCTGTCGCTGCTCCGCGGCTGACGTAAAATTGACACCCGAAAGAGAGTCCGGCGCTCCCGCGTCGGACTTTTTCGTTTGAAATCAGGGGTTAATAATTTTTTTCATTTTTTTGCTAAAATATCCGAAAGGATCGCCGTTAGGTGTCAAATAAGCTGCCTTGCGGGAATCTCTCACTGGGGCCCTAATTGGGTCATTCCAGGAGGGAACGACATGCAACTCAGCTACACTCAACAACTCGGCCAGCGTCAGTCACTTGTAATGACAGCTCAGCTTCAGCAAGCGATCTGCCTGCTTCAGCTTAGCAACACTGACTTACAGTCTTACATTGAATCCGAGGCGGAAGAGAATCCGTTTGTTGAGGTTGCACGTCCCACCAGCGACCGTCTGCGTGAACCTGCTCTGTCGAAGCGGTCTGCTTCTGACTATGACGATATCACTGCCCGTGCCGCTGACCACGCTCCCTCCCTCTATGGTCATGTAGCTGCACAGTTCGATCTGATGTTCGACACCCCCCGCGATCGCGTGGTTGCCGAATGTTTCCTCGAAGCCATCGAACCCAGCGGTTGGCTGGGCGAGAGCCTGGAAGACATCGCGTTCCGCGCCGCCATCACCCTGGAAGAGGCCGAAGACATGCTGGCCCGCGTTCAGCAGGTGGACCCCGCGGGTCTCTTTGCCCGCAGCCTGGCCGAGTGCCTGACCTTGCAAGCCGCAGACAAGAACATGCTGACCCCGATCATGTCGGGCATCTTGTCGAACCTGCCCAAGCTGGCGGCCGCGGACCTGAACGGTCTGTCCCGCGCTTGTGGTTGCTCGATGGAAGATCTGCGCAGCGAACTCAAAGAAGTCCGCCGCCTGAACCCCAAGCCCGGTGCCGATTTCATCTACGGTGATATCGCTCAGCGCGAGCCAGATCTGATTGTCTCCAAGGGCGAAGAAGGCTGGTTGGTTGACCTGAACCGTTCGACCCTGCCGTCGGTGGTCGTTGACGAGGCCAAGGCCGAAACCGTCACGCGCGACAAGACCGCAACCGAGTTTGTCGGCGAACGTCTGGGCCTTGCCCGCTGGCTGCGCCGCGCGGTTGAACACCGTAATCAAACTATCCTGTTGGTGGGTGCGGAGATCGTGCGCCGTCAGTCCGCGTTTCTCGAACATGGTCCGGCGCACATCGTGCCCACGACCCTCAAGGACGTTGCCGAAGCTGTTGGCGTACACGAAAGCACCGTGAGCCGCGTGACCACCGGCATGTTGATCGTGACCCCTCAGGGTACTTTCGGTCTGAAGACGTTCTTTAGCACTGCGCTGTCCACCGATGGCGACGAGGCGTCATCATCGGCTGCGATCCGTCACCGGGTGCAGAAGCTGGTCAAAGAAGAAGATCCGTCGAAGCCCCTCAGCGATGATGCCAGCGCCAAGATTATCACCGACGAAGGCACCCATCTGGCGCGCCGCACCGTCGCGAAATACCGTGAAATGCTGAAGATCCCTTCGTCATTCCAGCGCAAGCGCCGCGCGAAACTGGCCAACTAAGTCGGTTCCTC
>CAXQKF010000102.1:0-3391 GCA_964224285.1 Donghicola sp.
GGTGACTGGAGTTCAGACGTGTGCTCTTCCGATCTGTGGCGGAGCCCACGCGGAATACCTGACGATCGCCGAAGACCGCGCCGTCGCCGAAATGCCCGGAACGCTGACGTATTCGGATGCGGCAGCAGTGCCCTTTGGCGGCCTCTGTGCGTTGGTGTTCCTGCGCGATGTGGCAGAACTGAAGGAAGGTCAGCGCATCCTCATCATCGGGGCCACAGGCGGCGTCGGAGCCTATGCCACGCAGATCGCCAAGGCCAAAGGCGCCCATGTGACCGCTGTGTGCGGCGGCACGAGCGCAGAGCTTGCTCAGACCCTTGGCGCGGATACGGTGATCAACTACCACGACACCGATCCTCTGACCGGCAAAGAGACCTATGACCTGGTGTTCGATTGCGTCGGGGCCAGCACCTTCACCAAAGCGCAGAAGGCATTGAAACCGTCCGGTCTCTATCTGCCCCTGAACTTTGGCCTGCGGGAATTGCGCCAGCTCATGACCCTGAAAAAGGGCGGCAAGCGGATGAAGCTGCACGTCAACGATGACAAGCCAGAGGACATGAAGGAACTAACTGCCCTGATGACCGACGGCAAACTGAAACCCGTCGTGGACCGCGTCTACGATCTGATCGACGTGTTCGAGGCCCACAGCCGCGTTCAGACCCGCCACGCACGGGGCACGGTTGTCCTGTCCCTCGGCTGAACAGCAAAGGGGCCCGGCGATCCGCCGAGCCCCCTGTCATTCACCCTGAATGAGCGGTCACGCGTTGGCGCGACCTTCGATCGACTGGCCCGCGGGCTTGGTCGATGCGATCTCGATGCGGCGCGGTTTCAGCGCCTCGGGGATTTCCCGTTTCAGGTCGATATGCAGCATTCCGTCGGTGTGCGCTGCGCCAACAACGCGGACGTGATCCGCGAGATGGAAGCGACGCTCGAACGCGCGGGTGGCAATGCCGCGATGCAGGTAGGTGCGCGGCGTGTCCTCGTCGCCCTTGCGGGCCGAGACGACCAGCGCCTTTTCCTTAACCTCGACACTCAGATCCTCCGCGCCGAAGCCGGCAACAGCGATCGAGATACGGTAGGCATCGTCGGCGGTTTTTTCGATGTTATAGGGGGGGTAGGTCGGCTGCGGGGCATCATTGGCCAGAACCCGATCCATCAGGTCCGCAATTTGGTCAAAACCGACTGTGGCCCGATACAATGGGGCCAGATCAAAGTTACGCATGTCATCCTCCGTAAAGCGATAACTGTGTTGCTGTGCCTTCCAACATGGACAGGCAGGGTGGGCGTGGACCCCGTCATGGGCATCCACTCAACACAATTTGGGGAGGGCTGATCAGGCTTTCAAGAGGGTCAGGGACGAATGAACTTGGCGCCGGTTCCGTTGGCGTGGGTGTTCTGGCCAACGATCACATGGCGCGGCCCTTTGGCCCCCATGGTGTTGCGCACATTGTCCATCTCGAGCTCTGCCCGCAGTTCGCGGTAGGCCAGCGACAGATCCGACCCCAGCGCCACAGGTTCGCCATTCACCTCGGCCTTGGCGGCCACCACAGAGACGATCTTTGCGCCGTAGGGGGTGATCTGGAAAATGGGCGCACCTGAGGACCCGAAGTCCACCTGGCACGACAGAACGATCACGCCGTCCTGCACCGACAGCACATTGCAGATTTCCTGCAGCGAAGGCGCCTCGGCCCGATCATAGGCATAGGACACCACGCCAACCTCCGCGCCGCGATGGGGCAGCGGGCCGGTCGGGAACGGAGTCACCTGCGTATTGCGGATCGGCTGCACCAGCTCCAGCAGAGCAAGGTCAAGGCGCACGCGCTCTGGCCCCTCGGTGCGGTCATAGCGGTAGGACGGATGGGTCACCGCACGGCGGATACCGCGGTAGGCCAAAGCACGACCATTGCGCCAGCCGGCCAGAAATTCGATCTGGTCCAACTCGACCCGCTTGCCGGTTTCTTTATCGAACAAGCAATGCGCTGCGGTCAGGACAAGATCGGGCGCGACAAGCGCACCGGTACAGAAGCCCCTGCCGCCAATATCCAGACGACCGACTCCTTCCCAGCCACGGCTGTCTACGCCTGTATCCAGACGTCTGAGTTCGGATTCCTCTGCCGACGCAGAGCTGATCCCGAAACACAGTGCGATTGCTGCCAGTATGAAGCGCAAACCGAACCTCCACTTACACTCATGCCTCGCAATAATCTCAGGATGAGGCAAAAGTAGGGCGGATTAAACCAAAATCGGTACTTCTCCGGGGCGCACGCCACCCATGGCACGTGGCATGGGTCCGCCGGTTGCCCAATCCAGAAGCTCGACACTGTGAACAATCGGCGTCTTTGTGCCGGACCCGATCTGCATCATGCATCCGATATTGCCCGCCGCGATCACGTCTGGATTCTTGGCTTCGAGCGTCCGAACTTTTCTTTCCTTCAGCTTACCAGAAATTTCGGGCTGCATCAGGTTGTAGGTTCCCGCGCTGCCGCAGCAGAGATGAGGGTCAGCCGGTTCAACAATCTGGAAACCAACCTTTTTCAACAGGTCCTTTGGCGCGGCCTTGATCTGCTGACCATGCTGAAGGGAACAGGCCGCGTGGTAGGCAACTGTTAAGCCCTTGTTTTCGCCAGCAGGGATATCAAGCTTGAGCAAGAGTTCGCTAACATCCATCGCCAGAGCGGAAACTCGCTCGGCATCAGCGGAAAGTTCACTGTTTCTGAACATGTGCCAATAGTCTTTGACGGTGGTGCCACAGCCGCTGGTATTGATCACAATTGCGTCCAAACCGCCTTGCTGAATCTCGCGCGTCCATGCGCGGATATTCGCCGCTGCCGCATCGTGACTGTCGTTTTCGCGCCCCATGTGATGAGTCAGCGCCCCGCAACAGCCCGCGCCTTTGGCAATAACCACCTCGCACCCGAAGCGTCTCAGCAAACGAATTGTTGCATCATTGATGTCTGTGTTCAGCGCTTTCTGGGCACAGCCCGTCATTAACGCAACGCGCATCTTCTTGGGTGCGACGGACGCAAAGGTCTGCGGACTGTCGTTTGCACTGACCGGAGGCACATGTTTTGGCGCCATCTCGAGCATTGCCTTCAGCCGCGGATCAGGCACCAACCCTTTAAACGGGCGTCCCAGCTTTGCCAGCCAAAGCGCGAATCTGAAGCGCGAGGGATACGGTAGAATCTGCGCCAAGGTCCAACGCAGGGCGCGGTCGTGCCAGGGTCGGGTGTAATTCTTTTCAATATAGGCGCGGGCATGATCCACCAGATGCATGTAGTGCACGCCCGACGGACAGGGGGTCATGCAGGCCAGACAGCTCCGGCACCGGTCGACGTGGCGCACGGTTTTCTCGGCCGGCACGCGGTGGTTCTCCAGCCTCTCCGTGATCCCGTAG
>CAXQKF010000103.1:0-5855 GCA_964224285.1 Donghicola sp.
GGCGTCGCAATCATCGCTGCAGGCATCCTCGCCGTCCAACTCTCCAAAGAACCCGCCAAAAAATAAGGGCGCCCGCCAATCCGGCAAGGCCCCCTCTTTTCATCTTGGCAAAAATACCTCGGGGTCCGGGGCAGAGCCCCGGCGCTCAGCCGATTTTGCCTTGGTTCGCGCCGACGTGACCACGGTGCAGCAGCAGGTGGTCAAGGATGACGCAAGCCATCATCGCCTCGCCCACCGGCACAGCGCGGATACCCACACACGGGTCATGGCGGCCCTTGGTGATGATCTCCGCAGGCTCGCCTGTTTTGGTGATGGTTTTGCGGGTCGTCAGGATCGAAGAGGTCGGCTTCACTGCAAAGCGCACAACCACATCCTGACCGGTCGAAATCCCGCCCAAGATACCGCCCGCGTGGTTCGAGCTGTACTCCGGCCCGTTCGGTCCCATGTAAATCTCGTCCGCGTTGGCGCTGCCGGTCAGAGCCGCCGCCGCCATGCCTTCGCCGATTTCCACAGCCTTTACCGCGTTGATGCTCATCATTGCTGCGGCCAGATCGGTGTCCAGCTTGCCATAGATCGGCGCACCAAGGCCAGCGGGCACACCACGGGCCACGACTTCGATAATCGCACCGACGCTCTCGCCCGACTTGCGCAGACCATCCAGATACTCTGCCCACTCATCCGCCGTCACAGCGTCCGGGGTCCAGAAAGGGTTCTGGTCGATCTGGTCCCAATCGAACCGCGCGCGATCAATTCCGTGGGGGCCCATCTGGGTCATATAACCTTTGATCTCGATCCCCGGCACCAGCTTGTCCAAAGCGGCGCGGGCCAAGCCGCCAGCCGCCACACGGGCCGCTGTCTCGCGGGCAGACGAACGACCGCCGCCTCGATAATCGCGGATGCCGTACTTCTGCCAGTAGGTGATGTCGGCGTGACCGGGGCGGAACTTCTCGACGATATCGCCATAGTCCTTGGAGCGCTGGTCGGTGTTGCGGATCATCAATTGCACGGGGGTGCCAGTGGTCTTGCCTTCGAAGACGCCCGACAGGATCTCCACCTCGTCCGGCTCGCGGCGCTGGGTGGTGAACTTGTTCTGACCGGGTTTGCGCTTGTCTAGCCAAACCTGCAGCATCTCGGGCGTGATCTCGACGTTCGGCGGTACGCCGTCCACCGTTGCGCCCAAGGCAGGCCCGTGGCTCTCACCCCAAGTGGTGACGCGGAAGATGTGACCGAAGGTATTCAAGCTCATTGGGCTGGCTCCTGTTGCTTGGGGACGTTCGATAAAGGACGCCCGCGCCAGTGGCAAGCGCGGCCCTTGCATCACGCCCCGCGCCGCTCTAGGTGTTGGGGCACCTCGGGGTGGCTGGCAACGGCCTGAGATGCGGCAACGCGAACCCGTAGAACCTGAACCGGTTAGGACCGGCGGAGGGAAGGTTGGTTTTCTGGTTCACAGGTCCAAACCGTCTCCGCCCGTAACAGTAGGAGACGCCCTCATGAACAAGGCGCTTGTATTTGCAACGGGTCTGATCGCAGCCACATCGGCAGCCGCCGAGGATAAGCCCGTGCTGACGATCTATGCCCCCGACTATTTCACCAGCGAATGGGGCCCCGGTCCCAGCATCGAACAGGGCTTTGAGGCGATCTGCGCCTGCGACGTCCAGTATCAGGCCGGCGACGTGCTGCCCCGCCTGCTGCTGGAGGGCGAGCGGAACCGCGCAGATGTTGTCATCGGTCTGAACACCGACGTCAGCAAGCAAGCCCGCGAAAGCGGCCTCTTCGCGCCCCATGGTCAGGATCTGTCCGGTCTGACCCTGCCGATCGAGTGGAACGACGACACGTTCTTCCCCTTCAACTGGGGCTACACCGCGTTCGTCTACAACAACGAGAAAATGGCGAACCCGCCTGCCTCGTTCGAGGAACTGCTGAACGCGCCCGATGATGCGTTCAAGGTGGTTCTGCAAGACCCGCGCAGCTCGATTTCGGGTCTGGCGACCCTGCTGTGGGTCAAGTCGATCTATGGCGACAAGGCGCCCGAAGCATGGGCCAAACTGGCGCCCAAAGTGCTGACCGTGACCAAAGGCTGGTCCGAATCCTATGGCCTGTTCACCGATGGCGAAGCGGACATGGTGATGAGCTACACCACATCGCCCGCCTACCACATCATCGCCGAGGGCGACACGACCAAGCAGGCCGCGATATTCCCCGAAGGTCACTATTTCATGGCTGAACTGGTGGCGAAAACCGCGACCACCCAGCAGCCCGAACTGGCGGATCAGTTCCTGGCCTATGTCCTGAGCGAGGATTTCCAGAAGATGATCCCGACCGCCAACTGGTCCTACCCGTCGGCGCTGCCGCGGGATCAGTGGCCCGATGGCTTCCGCGAACTGCCCATGCCCGAAAAGGCGATCTTCTACTCCGAAGACGAAGCCGCTGCCCTGCGCGATGCCGCGCTCGAGGAATGGCTGACCGCCTTCGGGGGCTGATCCCCCTGATTGCCGCCGCGCTTGTGGGCGCGGCGGTTTTATTGCCTCTGGCGGCCGTCATCTGGCGGGCCGGAGGACTGTCTCCTTTGGATGGCCGGTCGTGGGATGCGGTCTGGTTCACCTTGTGGCAGGCCGCCCTGTCGGCGGTGCTGTCTGTCGGGCTGGCGATGCCTGTGGCCCGGGCATTGGCGCGGCGCCGGTTTCGCGGTCGCTCGGCGCTGGTGGCTTTGCTGGGGGCTCCGTTTATTCTGCCGGTGATCGTGGCCATTCTGGGCCTGCTGGCGGTGTTCGGGCAAAAGGGGTGGCTGTCTGACGTGCTGGGGCTGTTCGGCCTGTCAGCGGTCAAGATTTACGGGCTGCACGGCGTGCTGCTGGCCCATGTGTTTTTCAACCTACCTTTGGCGACGCGCCTGCTGCTGCAAGGCTGGCAGGACATTCCGGCCGAGCGGTTTCGGTTGGCTGCTACGCTGAACCTGCGCCCTTGGACGATGTTCCGGCTGATCGAATGGCCCATGCTGCGGCGGATCGCGCCGGGCGCGGCTATGGTGATTTTCGTGATCTGCCTGTCGTCTTTCGCGGTGGCGCTGACCTTGGGCGGAGGGCCCAAGGCGACCACCGTTGAGCTGGCGATCTATCAGGCGTTCCGTTTCGATTTCGACATCGGCATGGCCGCGCAGCTGGCTGTGGTGCAACTGGTGCTGGCCGGAGGGGCTGCCTTGGCCGCGATGAAGCTGACCCTGCCCGAGGCGGGCTTTGGCGGGCTAGACCGCGTGGTGCCCCGCTGGGACGGCAACCGTATTGTGGATGGCTTCTGGATTGCACTGGTGGCGCTGTTTCTGCTGCTACCTTTGGCGGCGATCGGGCTGCGCGGGGCGGGGGCCATCGCGACCTTGCCCGCGTCGGTCTGGCAGGCGGCGCTCTATTCGGTGGTGGTGTCCTTGGGAGCCGTTGCGGTGACGTTGGCGCTGGCCCTGCCGCTGGCCCTGTCCCGCCGGAAATGGATAGAGTTGGTCGGCCTGATGGGCATCGCCAGCTCGCCCTTGGTGCTGGGGACGGGCCTTTACTTGATGATCAACCCGTTCATCGCGCCGTGGGACGTAGCCCTGCCCGTGACGGCGGCGGTGAATGCTGTGATGGCGCTGCCCTTTGCCCTGCGTATCCTGCGGCCTGCCGCCGCGCAGATCGAGGCGGAGCATGGCCGTTTGGCCGACAGTCTGGACCTGCACGGATGGGCGCGGCTGCGGTGGCTGGTGTTGCCGCGCTTGCGCAGGCCGATCGGGTTTGCGGCGGGGCTGACAGGTGCATTAGCGATGGGCGATCTGGGGGTAATCACCATGTTTGCTGACCCCGATACGGCGACGCTACCCCTGCAGATGTACCGATTGATGGGTGCCTATCGGATGGATCAAGCGGCGGGGGCGGCGCTGCTGCTGCTGATCCTCAGCTTTGGGCTGTTCTGGATTTTCGACCGCGGAGGGCGGATCAATGCTGACACTTGAGGGCTTGGACATCGTTCAGGACGACTTCCGCCTGACTGCCGACTGGTCGGTGCCCACTGGCACACGGGTGGCCATCATTGGGCCGTCTGGCGGAGGGAAATCGACGCTGCTCTCCGCGATTTCGGGGTTCTCTCCGGCTCTGGGCCGTGTCTTGTGGGAAGGGCAGGTGCTCGACGGGATAGCGCCGGGCAAGCGCCCGATAGCGATGCTGTTTCAGGACCAGAACCTCTTTCCGCATCTGACGGCTGCCCAGAACGTGGGGCTCGCGCTGAGCCAGAGGCGGCTCACGGCGGACCAAAAGACCCGCGTTGCCGAAGCCCTGTCGCGCGTTGGCCTTGAGGGGTTCGAGGACCGCAAGCCCGCGAACCTGTCCGGCGGACAACAAAGCCGCGTGGCGCTTGCACGGTTGCTGCTGCAGGACCGGCCCCTCTGGCTACTGGACGAGCCCTTTGCGGCACTGGGGCCGGGGCTGCGGGGGGATATGTTGCGTTTGGTCCAGCAGATCGCGGCCGAGGTCGGGGCCACAGTGCTAATGGTCACGCACGATCCCGAGGACGCCCGCCGGTTTGCAGAGGCGATAGTGGTCGTCGATAGCGGGATCGCGCAGGCACCGCGCCCATCGGCAGAGGTCTTTGACAACCCGGACGAGGCGCTGCGGCAGTATCTGGGGAGCTGACCGGACAGTTTGCCGCATAGGGCGGCTATCTTGAGCGCAGTACGCCTAAGGTCATTTTCAGGAACTGTTTCATGCTGTTTAGAGTTTCCGCCGTTCTGGCTGCTTTCACTGCTGCGCTGCACATTTTCGTCGGCACCTTCGACACACTGATGCCAATGCTAGATGCGGATTTACCCGCGCCCATATCAGGGACGTTACACGCCTGCTGGCATATGGTGGGCTTGTTTCTCGTCGTCTCTGCTTGGGCATTCTGGCAGGGCAGCGCATGGGCCCGTCTGGTGGCTTGGCTGTGGCTGGGAAGTGCCGCTATCTTTGTCGCTGTCGGGATAGGGCAAGGCGGTCTGGCGGGGCTGTTGGTTCTGCCACAGTGGACGCTACTCGGGGCAAGCGGGGGCATATACCTCTATGCCGAACGGGCGCGGCAGAGATTTGCCAAAACCGATCAATCCGCCTAATGGAGACCCTGAGCGCCGGATGGTATTCATCCGTGCCACACCCATTCTAGCGAGAGATCTGCCAATGACCGCCAAGAAACGCATCGTTCTGTCCAGTGACCACGCCGCTATCGAGCTGCGTCAGGCCATTGTGAAGCACATCGAAGAGCAAGGCTATGAGGCCGTCGATATCGGCCCGACCACGCCGGACAGCGTGCACTACCCGTCGATGGGCGAGGCCGCAGCGCAAAAGATCGCTTCGGGTGATTGTGACCTCGGGATTATCCTGTGTGGTACCGGTCAGGGCATCATGATGGCGGCCAACAAGGTCAAAGGCATCCGCTGCGGTGTCTGCAACGAGACCTTCTCGGCCAAGATGATCCGTGCCCATAACGACGCGCAAATCCTGTCCATGGGCGCACGCGTGGTCGGCCTTGGTCTGGCGCTGGAGATCGTTGACGCATTCCTTTCGACCGAATTCGAAGGCGGCCGTCACGGTCTGCGCGTCGATATGATCAAGGCGATGGAAGACTGATCCATCCGACAGTCTGTTTGAATGGGGCCGGTGCGGGAGCGCCGGCCTTTTTCATGGACCGTCGCATGAACTCACATAGGACCAAAGAAAAGCCCCGCCAGATTGCTCTGACGGGGCCAATTTTTTGCGTGCATCAGACGATTAGTCGTCTTTGCGGCCGTACTTGATGGGGGCCCAGATGCGCTTGTTGGTCAGGTACAGCAGAACTGCCAGAACCGCGAGGAAGATCAC
>CAXQKF010000104.1:0-30743 GCA_964224285.1 Donghicola sp.
TGATGGATGAGTTCGGTCAGGACGACTACAAAGGCACCAAGACGCTGGCCTTCCACACCCATGATGGCGGCAAGATCCACACCCGCGAGGGTCTGATCAAAACGGCGGACGACCTCAAGGGCCTGAAGCTGCGCGCGCCGAACCAGGCCACCGGCAAGATGCTGGAAATGATGGGTGCAGAGACCGTGTTCTTCCCTGTGACCGACATGGTCGTGGGTCTGTCGAACGGCGTGATCGACGGTTGCTGCCTACCCTACGAGGTTGTCCCTGCGTTCAAACTGCAGGAACTGACCAAGTTCACCTCGGCGCCGGCCCCTGCGGGTCGCGGGCTCTATGCCAACACCTTCTCGCTTTTGATGAACGAGCGCGTCTACGAAGGGATGCCCGACGATCTGCGCAAAGTGATCGACGACTACTCGGGCATCAGCCTGTCCGAGCGTATCGGCAAGCAGTTCGACGCCTTCGAGGCCAAGGGCAAAGAGGTTGTGGTCAACAATGGCAACACCATTGGTGAAATCGCCGCCGAAGAGATCGAGAGCTGGCGCGAGCTGGCCGCGCCTGTCCATGACGAGTGGGTTCAGAAACTGAACGACCGTGGTCTGGATGGGGCAGCCATTCTGGCCCGTGCGAACGAGCTTCTGGACGCCGGTCAGGCCTCCTGACGCTCTGTTTTCTAGACAAGGGGGAGGGCGCGGTTGTGCCCTCCTCTTTGTGTGACCGGTGGTTAGATTGCTGAACCGGACGGTTGGAAATGGGCGTGCCTCACGGGCGTTCACCTTAAATTTATTGCTTTTTTGTGTGATTTTGGGTTACATCATGACCCGACGATAGCAGGACGCTGTTCAAAAGCGCCGCAAAAACAGGCAAAAACGACTTTCCTGGCGAAAATATGTAAGCCTTTACTGGCTATTAGGTGCGTTGTGCCTAAGTGAAGTCGATAATCCAGTAAGGATGACGAGCAGGTAAGAATGAACAATAAGAAGGAACCGGATTTGAACAACGGCATCGCCGCAATCCTCAAGAACTCTTTCACTGATTATGTTATGCCCATGGTGCAGCGGCCCAGCCAGTTGCAGACGGCGGCTCTGTGTTTCCGCGAGCACGAAGGCGAAAAGCAGGTCCTGCTGATCACCAGCCGTGGAACAGGGCGCTGGGTGATCCCCAAGGGCTGGACCATGCGCGGGCTCAGCGCGAGCCAGGCCGCTGTGGTCGAGGCATGGGAAGAGGCGGGTGTGCGGCCCCAGACAAGTCCGGACCTGCCGTTAGGCTCATTTTCCTACAAGAAGATCAAAGACAGCGGTTTGCCCGTCGATGTCGAGGTTCTGGTCTACGCAGTGCAGGTCGACCGGCTGGAGGATGACTTTCCAGAATCCACACAGCGCAAACGCGCCTGGGTCCGTCCGATGGACGCCGCAAACATGGTGGATGAACCGGGCCTTCAGGATATCCTCCGCGAATTCTGATCAATTCGGATAGGTCCGTTCCGGATTTGTTGTAAAACTGTCATATTTCGCTTAACGCCCTCCTGAAATTAGGAGGGTACCATGTCGAACAACGACTTTGATCCGCGCCATCTGGAGACGCTGGATCGCGACCTGAAGCGTCTGTCTACGCTGGAACAAGCCACAGGATATGTAAGCCGACCCCTGATCGGATTAGGGGCAGGGCTCTTGTTTGTTGTGGCGGCCGCGCTTGTGGCTGCGGTTCTGTTTGGCGGGGCGGACCATTCCCTGCTGGTCATCATCGCAGCGGCCTTTGGCGCGTATATGGCGCTGAATATCGGTGCCAATGACGTGGCCAACAACATGGGCCCTGCGGTTGGCGCGAATGCTCTGACCATGGGCGGGGCGATCATCATCGCTGTCATCTTTGAAAGCGCGGGCGCCCTGATTGCGGGCGGCGACGTGGTTTCGACCATCGCCAAAGGCATCATCGCGCCCGAGAGCATGGGAACTTCGGGATCATTCGTCACGGCAATGATGGCGGCTCTGCTGGCCTCGGCGCTGTGGGTCAACCTTGCCACCTGGATCGGCGCGCCGGTGTCCACCACGCACTCTGTCGTGGGCGGCGTGATGGGCGCGGGCATTACAGCAGCCGGTTTCGCGGCTGTCAGCTGGGGTAAAATGGGGGCGATCGCGGCCTCTTGGGTGATTTCCCCGCTGCTGGGGGGCCTGATCGCTGCGGCGTTCCTGTGGTTCATCAAAGCGAACATCATCTACCGCGAAGACAAGATCGCCGCCGCCCGCCGCTGGGTGCCGGTTCTGGTCGGCATCATGGGCGGGGCCTTTGCGACCTATCTGTCGGTCAAAGGCGTGAAGAAAATCATCAAGATCGACTTCGGTGACGCCCTGCTGATCGGCTTGGCCGCAGGCATCCTGATCTGGCTGGTGATGATCCCCGTGATCCGCAAACAGTCCGAAGGGCTGGAAAACCGCAACAAGTCGCTCAAGGTGCTGTTCGGCATTCCGCTGATCGTGTCCGCGGCGCTGCTCAGCTTTGCCCACGGGGCCAATGACGTGGCCAACGCTGTGGGCCCGCTGGCGGCCATCGTCCAAGCGACCGCAACCGGTGACTTTACCCACGCCTTCGGCATCCCCACCTGGGTGATGGTGATCGGGGCGCTCGGGATTTCGGTCGGTCTGTTCCTGTTCGGGCCCAAGCTGATCAAGATGGTCGGCAACCAGATCACCAAGCTGAACCCGATGCGCGCCTACTGCGTGGCCCTGTCCGCAGCGATCACCGTGATCGTGGCCAGCTGGCTGGGGCTGCCCGTTAGCTCGACCCACATCGCCGTGGGCGGTGTGTTCGGCGTCGGGTTCTTCCGTGAATGGGACGCATCCCGCCGGATGCGCGCAGCCAAAGGCGTGGTCGGAAACACCGATCTGGCCCCCGAGGAACGCCGCCGCCGCAAGCTGGTGCGCCGCTCGCACTTCATGACCATTGTGGCCGCTTGGGTGATCACGGTTCCGGCTGCGGCCCTGCTGTCGGCAGCCATCTATACGATCATCAACAGTCTGGTGGGGATCACCCTCTAAGCTGCCCGGTACAATCCATGGCTTCCTGTCACCGCCTTCGGTTCTGCCGTGGGCGGTGATTGTTTTTTGGGCGCTGTTTCACCCGCGATGCCTTCGGCGCGGGGCCGGATAGTGGAAAGCTTTGACAGCACAGCTTTCGAAATGAACCACTTGGTCAAAAGTCAAACACAAGACCAACCGGGAGCCCACTCTTGATCAAATCGTCGTTCCAGACCCCGTCGCGCCGATCCTTTCTGAAGTCCTCGATTGCCGGAGCCGCCGTCGCAGTGGCCCTGCCCGCAGGGGCCTTTGCCCAGGATGGCAAAGTGCTGAAGGTCGCTGGCATCTATACCGTGCCGGTCGAACAGCAATGGGTGAGCCGCATCCACATCGCCGCCCTCGCGGCTCAGGATCGCGGCGACATCGAATACACCTATTCCGAAAACACCGCGAACACCGACTATCCCCGCGTCATGCGTGAATACGCTGAACAAGGCTACGACATGATCATTGGCGAGATTTTCGGGGTTGAATCCGAGGCCCGCGAGGTTGCCGCTGACTATCCTGATGTGGCGTTCCTGATGGGGTCTTCGTTTAAGGAAGACCCCTCGATCCCGAACCTGTCGGTCTTTGACAACTATATTCAGGATGCGTCCTACCTGTCCGGCATCATCGCGGGGGCCATGTCCGAAACCGGCAAGATCGGCATGGTCGGCGGCTTCCCCATCCCCGAGGTCAACCGCCTGATGCATGCCTTCATGGCCGGTGCCAAAGAGATGAAGCCCGACATGGAATTCCAGGTGTCCTTCATCGGCAGCTGGTTCGACCCGCCCAAGGCCAAAGAGACCGCCTATGCCATGATCGAGAACGGCGCGGACCTGCTTTATGCGGAGCGTTTCGGTGTGTCCGATGCGGCCAAGGAAAAGGGCATTCTGGCCATCGGCAACGTGATCGACACCCAGCCCGACTACCCCGAAACGGTGGTTGCCTCGGCCATCTGGCATTTCGAGCCGACGCTGGATGCCGCCATCGCCAAGGTCAAGGCAGGCACCTTCACCGCCGAGGATTATGGCCTCTATTCGTTCATGAAAGAGGGGGGCTGTTCGCTGGCACCCTATGGCACCTTCGAAGGCAAGATCCCCCAAGAGGCGCTGGATCTGGTCGCCGCCCGCGAGGCCGCGATCAAGTCCGGCGAATACTCGGTCGAGATCAACGACGAAGAGCCGAAATCCTCTTAAATGAGCCAACTGGAAAACGGCGCAGGACGGGCAGACCCTGTCCTGCGCATGCAAGGGATCACCAAGCGGTTCGGCTCTGTCACCGCGAACGAAGACATCAGCTTCTCCTTGCACAAAGGAGAGGTCATTGCCCTGCTCGGTGAAAACGGGGCGGGTAAGACCACGCTGATGAACATCCTCTTTGGCCAGTATTCCGCCGACGAAGGGGTGGTCGAGGCATTCGGACGGCCCTTGCCCGCAGGGGCCCCTCGCGCGGCGCTTGATGCGGGCGTGGGGATGGTGCACCAGCACTTTACCTTGGCCGACAATCTGACGGTGTGGGAAAATATCGCCCTCGGCACGCAGGGGTTGGGGGCGTTCAGCCTGCGGCCTGCGCGGGTCAAAGCGAAAATCCGCGATCTGTCCGCGCGGTTCCATCTGGCCGTTGATCCTGACGCACGGGTGGGGGCGCTGACCGTCGGGGAACGCCAACGGGTCGAAATCCTCAAGGCGCTCTATCGCGAGGCGCGGGTGCTGATCCTTGATGAGCCGACCGCCGTTCTGACACCCCAAGAGACCGAGGCCCTGTTCGCGACCCTGCGCGAGGCGATCAGCATGGGGCTGTCCATCGTCTTTATCTCGCACAAGCTGCACGAGGTCATGGCCATTGCCCACCGCGTTCTGGTCCTGCGCCACGGGCGTCTGGTGGCCGAACGCGAGATCCAAGAGACCAACGCCGAAGAGCTCGCCAGCATCATGGTCGGCGGCGAGGTCCGCGCGCCCGACGTGCCCGCTATGGTCGCTGGTCCTGCGCTGCTGACCCTGTCCAACGTCTCTGCCGGAGCGCTCTGCGATGTGGACATGACCCTGCATGCGGGCCAGATCACCGGCATCGCGGGGGTTTCTGGCAACGGGCAGGGCGCGTTGTCCGACCTGATCAGCGGGGTGCTGTCCCTGCAATCGGGCGAGATGCAGATCGCGGGCTGGACGCCTGCCCAATGGGACGCCCGCGCCGCCATCGCCCACGGGATCGGCCGTATCCCCGAAGATCGGCACAAGACCGGCACCATCGCCGATTTCGACCTGACCGAGAACGCGATCCTCGAAACCTACCAAACCGATTTCGCCCGCGCCGGCTGGATGGACTGGACCAAAGCCCGCCGCCACACAGAGCGTCTGATCCAGACCTATGATGTGCGCTGTCCGGGGCCGGATACCCGCATCCGGCTGCTGTCTGGTGGCAATATGCAAAAGCTGATCCTTGGCCGCGTGCTCGAGGAGAATCCGCAGATCATCGTCGCGAACCAGCCCGTGCGCGGTCTTGATATCGGGGCGGTGAACTATGTCCATTCACGGCTCGCGGCTGCACGGGAAAACGGGTCTGCCATCCTGCTGATTTCCGAAGATCTGGACGAGATCATGAAGCTGTCGGACAAAATCCACGTCATCTCCGAGGGCCGCCTCAGCCCCGCGTTCCAACGGGGCGCGCTGTCAGTTGCGGAATTGGGGAAATGGATGGCAGGCCAGGGGTTTACCCATGCGTCTTGAACCAGTTTCCCACCCCAGCCTACAGCGCCGCATTCTTCCGCCGACCCTGGCGATCCTCGCGTCTTTTGTGATCGCCGCGTTGCTGGCGCAGATCGCGGGGGGCAATCCCTTTGCGGTGTTCGGGCTGATCTTCAAAGGGGCGTTGGGATCGAAATTCGCTATGCTCGAAACGCTGAACCGAGCGACCCCGCTGATCTTTACGGGTCTCGCGGTGGCCGTCGCCTTTCGCGCCAAGCTCTGGAACATCGGGGCCGAAGCGCAGCTCTATGCGGGGGCCGTGATCACGGTGGTACTGGGGACGGGCGCTCTGGCATGGCCCGCGCCCGTGCTGCTGCCGACGCTGGCGGTCGGGGCGGCCTTGGCAGGCGCGATCGTCCTGCTGATCCCCGCCATGTTGAAAACCCGTTTCGGCGTGGACGAAGTCGTCACCACGCTGCTTTTCAACTTCATCTTCCTGCTCTTTGTCTCCTACCTGCTCGAAGGCCCTCTGAAAGACCCCATGGGCATGGGTTGGCCCAAGTCCGCCCGCCTGATCCCAGAGGCCCGCTTGCCCCGCATCGTCGAAGGGCTGCGCCTGCACTGGGGCTTTGCGCTGGCGCTGATCTGCGCGGTCGTGGTCTGGGTCATCGACCGGAAAACCACGCTGGGTTTCGAGATGCGGGCTGTTGGCCAAAACCCCGAAGCCGCTGCTTTTGCCGGTATTCCCGTGGCCAAAGTCATCCTGAAAACGGCGCTGCTGTCTGGCGGTCTGGCGGCCATGGGCGGGTTTTCCGAGGTCGCGGGCCTCAAGGGGTCGCTGACGCTCGATCTGTCACCGGGGTTTGGCTACACGGGGATCGTGGTGGCGATGCTGGCCCTGCTGAACCCGCTGGGGGTCGTGGCAGCGGCGCTGTTCGTGGCGATCATCTTCGTCGGCGCAGATAGCATGAGCCGCGCCATCGGCGTGCCGACCTATCTGGCAGATATCATGCTGGCCTCGGCGCTTTTGCTCATGGTTCTGGCGATCCTGTTCACCAAATTCCGCGTCAGGAGGGACTGATGGAGCTTCTTGATATCCTGCTCTCGGCGTCCTTTTGGGCTGCGGCGATCCGCATCGCCAGCCCTCTGATTTTCGCGACCATCGGCGAGCTGATTTGCGAAAGGGCAGGCGTTTTGAACCTCGGGATCGAAGGGATCATGGTCGCGGGGGCCTTTGCCGGGTGGATTTCGGTGTGGGCGGGGCTGCCCTTGTGGGGCGGCGTCGCAGTGGCGCTGATTGTCGGCATGGCGTTCGGGGCGCTGCATTCGGTGCTGTCCGTGCCGTTCGGCCTGTCGCAACATGTGGTCGGCGTGGGCATCACCCTGCTGGCGACCTCTGTCACATTCTACACCTACCGCGTGGTGTTGCCCGAAGTCTCTTCCCCGCCCAAAATCGAGGCGTTCAGGCCGTTCGAAATCCCGCTCTTGTCGGACATCCCGCTGCTCGGGCCTGCGCTTTTCTCGCAGACTCCGTTGACCTATGCGGCGTTCATTTTGGCGGGGCTGACGGCGTTTGTCCTGTTTCGCACGCCCTTGGGGCTTGCCGTCCGCGCTTCGGGCGAGAACCCCTCGGCGGTCGCGGCCCAAGGGCTGTCCGTCACCGCGATCCGCATGGGCGCGGTGATCGTCGGCAGTGGCTTGATGGCTGTGGGCGGCGCGTTCCTGACCATGTCCGCCTTTGACAGTTTCTTCTTTGATATGGTCGGCGGGCGCGGCTGGATTTGCGTGGCGCTGGTGGTGTTCGGCGCGTGGCGGCCGGGCAAGGCGCTGCTTGGGGCAATCCTGTTTGCTGCCTTTGACGCGCTGCAAATCCGTGTGCAGCAGACCGGACTGGGGACGGTCATCCCCTACCAGATTTTCTTGATGATGCCCTATGTGCTGTCCATTCTGGCGCTGGTTCTGATGTCTCGGAGCGCGCAGGTGCCCGCGGCCCTGATGGTGCCCTTTAACAAAGGAACACGATGATGTTCGATCTCTTGGTCAAAGGCGGCACGCTGCCCGATGGCTCTGTCATGGATATCGCGATTGCAGGGGACCGCATCGCCGAGATTGCCCCTGTGATCGAGGCCGAAGCCGCCGAGGTCATTGACGCCACCGGTGATCTGGTCTCGCCGCCGTTCTGCGATCCGCATTTCCATCTGGATGCGACGCTCAGCTACGGGCTGCCGCGGGTGAATGCCTCTGGCACGCTGCTGGAGGGGATTTCCCTGTGGGGCGAGTTGCGGGATATCGCGACCGTGGACGAGATGGTCGAGCGCGCGCTGACCTATTGCGATTGGGCGGCGTCCATGGGGCTCTTGGCAATCCGCAGCCATGTGGACACCACGCCGGATCATCTGAACACCGCCACCGCGATGCTCGAAGTGCGCGAAAAGGTGAAGGATTATATCGACCTGCAGCTGGTCGCCTTTCCGCAGGACGGTCTGTACCGCGCGCCGAACGGGCGAGAGAACCTGATCCGCGCGCTGGACATGGGGGTAGAGATTGTCGGCGGCATTCCCCATTTCGAACGGACCATGCAGGCGGGGGCGGACAGCTTGACCGACCTGTGCCAGATCGCGGCGGATCGGGGCTTGCGGGTCGACATCCATTGCGACGAAACCGACGACCCCCTCAGCCGCCATATCGAGACCTTGGCCTACGAGACCCAGAGATTGGGGTTGCAGGGCAGGGTGGCCGGATCGCACCTGACCTCGATGCATTCGATGGACAACTACTATGTGTCGAAACTGCTGCCCTTGATCGCCGAGTCAGAGATCGCGGCCATCCCGAACCCCCTGATCAACATTGTTCTACAGGGGCGGCACGACACCTATCCGAAGCGCCGTGGCCTCACGCGGGTCAAGGAGATGCAGGCCGCAGGGATCACCGTCGGATGGGGGCAGGATTGTGTGCTGGACCCTTGGTACTCGCTGGGGACGGCGGACATGTTGGATGTGGCGTTCATGGGGATGCACGTGGCGCAGATGACCCATCCCGCCGAGATGGCGCGGTGCTTTACCATGGTCACGGAGACCAACGCGCAGATCATGGGGCTGTCCGATCTGGGTCTACGCAAAGGGGCGCTGGCCTCGCTGGTGGTGCTGGATGCGGCGGGGCCTGTGGATGCCTTGCGCCTCAGGCCCGCGCGTCTGGCGGTCGTCTCCAAAGGCAAAGTGATTTCTCGCACCGCCAGAGGGGACGCGACCCTGTCGATCCCCGGCAGAGGCCCCAGCGTGCGCCGCCGCGCCCCGTTCCGGTCCTGATTACCGCCCTAGAGCGGCACCCCATTCGCCTGCTGCCAGAGACGACCGACCCCTGTGGCGGTGGACTGGACGCCTGCGTGACAGGCCATGTGCCACCCGAGCGATTGGTTGGAACTGAGCACCGGCAGCCCCAGTTCGGCCTCTAGCGCGTCGATGATATCGAGGGTCCGCAGGTTGGTGCAGGACAGAAAGATGCCGTCGACCTCGGCCTCTGCGGCCACGGCTCGGGCGGCGTCGGCGATCGAGGCGGGCGCAATACGGGCGACGTTGGCCTCTTGGTCCTCGCCAAATGACAGGGTTGCCGGAACATCAATCCCGCGGGACACGAAGGCCTGTCTGACGGGGGCGGCCACGGTCTCGATATAGGGCGAGACGAGCCCCAGTTTGCGCAGGCCTAACTGGCGGGTGGCGGCGAGGGTCGCGGTCAGCGGGTTTGTGACTTGGCGGGTGCGGACCGCACCGCTGACCAGCTGCGCGACGCGGGTCTCTCCGATCAGGGTGGTGCCAGAGGTGCAGCCGTAGCCGATGCTCTGGAACTCTGCGGTCGCGGGAAACAGGGCCGCCGAAGAGGGCAGGGCGGCTTCCATTGCGTGGATCGTGTCAGGGTTCAGCGAGGTGTCCGACGGGATGCGCGTGACGTGCAGACGGCAGATATCGGGCGGAAACATCCGGCGCATGTCCTCTTCGAGGGTTTCATCCGCAGCAAGGATGATCAGCCCCAGTTTGGGCAGCGCGCTTGGGGCGAGGGTGTAGGGGACGGTCCGCATATCAAAGCTCCGGTAGGGTTTGCGGTGCGCGGGGGGACAGCAGGACTGCGCCCGTTTCGGTCAGGAGGACGTTCTCTTCGTGGACGATGTATGTGCCATCCGACACCACTGCGCCGGGTTCCAGTGTCATCACCATGCCCGCCCGCAGGGGCGTGTGGTCCACAGGCGTGAATGACGGCCATTCGGTCAAGGTCAGCCCGAGCCCATGCCCCAGACGGCCCCCACCTGCCGTCACGCCTCTGGCCTGCAACCCGTCCGCCAGCAACCTGTGCACGTTTGAGGCAAGCATCCCCGGCCGCAGGGTGCCTAGCACCTCTTCGGTGGTGTGCCAGAGGGCATCGTGGACACGGCGCGCTGCGTCAGAGGGTGGGCCGACCGCGTAGTTGCGATCAAAGTCACAGAAGTACCCGTCGCGGACCGCCCCAGTGTCCAGCATCAGGATGTCACCCTGTGCCAGCGGGGTCGCGGGAGCGGGCGATATCACGTCGCCGTATCCGTCCGGCCCTGCTCCCCCTGCAACATAGCTGACCCAGTCGGCGCCCTCTTGCAGCAAGGCGATCTGGAAATCGCGGAAAATGGCGTCGAGCGGCCTGCCAGCCCGAGCGAACTCTGGCACGCGGTCATAGGCGCGGGCCGCGATCTGGCAGATGGTTCTGATCTTGTTGATCTCTGCGTCCGATTTGATTTCCCTGACCCGCTGCACCGTGGCCGTCCCGTCGACAAACCGGCGCGGGGCGATGGTCTGCGATACGGCTTCGAAATCGGCCAGAGGCATCCGGATGTGGGTCTCGAGACCCTTGGGGGTGCCGATCCGGGCACGGGGTCCGGTCAGATCACACAGGGTCTGCGCCAGCAGGCTGACACCGTCATCCATCGGTTGGGGCGCGTCCCACGTGAGGATTTGCTCTATCCATGTCCGGCCCATCAGCTCTGCGCCAATGGCGGGGATCACCGCCACAGGGGCCCCATGCGCTGGCACGATGATGAACCAAGGGCGCGCGGGGCTCTCCCAGAACCGTGTCAGAAACCCCGTGACGTAAAAGACATCGGCAGGGCTGGTCAGGAGCAAGGCATCCAGCCCGTCCTCGGCCATCCGGCGCTGGAGGTTGGCGACCCGCGACCGGTATTCGGCTGCGGGAAAGATCAGGGATCGCTCAGGCATCCGTTGGCCCTTCGCTCAGAATGGTCAGGATGCGGGCATGTGGCCCCAGCGCCAGTCCGGCCAGAAACGCGGCCAGTCCGGCCCCGCCGGACGGCGAGGTCTGCACCCCTATTCCGGCCAGTTTCGCGATGCCTTCTGCGGCTTCGTCCTCGGTGATCGTGACAAAGACATCCGCATCCCGCGACAGGCCATTCAGCGCGATCATCGAGGGTGTCTTGCAGTCCAGCCGCCCCATCGAGGACACGGGGCCGGTTGTGTCGACGAGCTTGCCTTGCCGGACGCTTTCGACCAGTGCGGGGGCAGCCTCTGGTTCCACCACGATGATCTGGGGGGCATCGCCCCATGCCGACCGGAAGTGCGCGGCGGCGGCGGCGGCCAGACCCCCGACACCGGCTTGTAGCAGGATATGGGTGGGCGGGGTCGCCATTTGCTGAACGGTTTCAGCAGCGAGGGCCAGATAGCCTTCCATCACGCGGTAAGGCAGGTCCATATATCCGGGCCACGAGCTGTCCGAGAGCAGGGTCCAGCCGTTGTCCGTAGCGGCCTGCGCTGCGGCGTCCATGCTGGCTTCGTAGTCGGGGCCCTCGATCACGACTTGCGCGCCCTTGGCCCGGAGCCGGTCGGCAAAGCCCGCTGGGACCGTTTCCGACAGGTAGACCACGGCCCCCGCCCCGAACAGCGCCGCGCCTGCCGCCACCGAGAGCCCGTGATTGCCCGCGCTGGCGGTGACATACGTTCGGCCGTTCAGGGCCGTGGCCATGTCGCCGCCGGCCTCTGCGGCCTCTCTTGCGATGGCGTGGGCCGCCCCGAGGGCCTTGAAACTGCCAAGGCCCATGCGGTTCCGTTCATCCTTGGCATAGACCTCTGCCACGCCCGCCATTTCCGCGATGTCCGGCAAGGACAAGAGAGGCGTCTCCCCGTGGGCAGGGCAGCGCTGCAACAGGGCCAGTACGCCGCTGGGGTCGGCGCAGGGCATCGGAGCCTCTAGCTCTAGGCCTGTGCCGCGATAGGGATTGGCAAAACTGGTTGGCATGGTCGGTCCTCCGCTGGTTTTCTGTTCATCAAAGCCTAGCGGATGAACGCGAAGGATGGCCGGATCAATTTCAGCGCGTTGGGCCGAATTCCGGCGCTGTGGGCTGCTCTGGAGCGGGAAACCGGAGAGGGCTGCGGATTTGGCTTCGCCTCGGGCCGATATTCCGACACTCTGGGGGAATGGATAGATTCGATGCCGAAATTCTCAGAGCTCTGCAGTTCAACGCCCGACTGACCGCCGAGGCCCTGTCAGAGACCGTTGGCCTTTCGCCAGACGCCTGCCGCAAGAGGCTGGCCAAGCTGCGGGCCTCCGGGGTGATCGAGGCCGAGATCGCGGTGATTGCACCGGATGCGGTCGGGCGCGGGCTGTTGTTCATTGTCGAGGTGTCTCTTCAGAATGAACGCATGGTGGATATCGACCGGTTCAAACAGCAGATGCAGGACGCGCCAGAGGTCATGCAGTGCTATTACGTCACCGGAAACGAGGATTTTGTCCTGATCCTGTCGGCCAAGGACATGCCGGACTACGAGGCCTTTACCCGCCGCCATTTCTTTGGAAACGAGAACGTGTTGAAGTTCAGGACCAGTGCGGTGATGGATCGGGTGAAAACCGGGTTCTCTTTGCCGATCGAGGCGGAATAGCATCTGTTCCGGCGCAGGCTGACAGGGGCGATGGTCAGGAAAAGGCCCGAGGCATTGCCCCGGGCCAGCACCGTTTAGCCGTAGCGATAGGGCCGTCCGGCCTTTTGCATGTCGGCGTTATACTTCTTGAAGATCTCGACGATCTTGGCCTTGGTCTCGGATTCCGCTGCGATCTCGTCCCAGAACTTGACGGCGGCGTCCTCGACGGTGGCCCATTCCTCGTCGGGGATGGTGGTCAGCTGCATCTTGTCGCCGTTGACGCGCAGGGATGCCTCGCCGCCCCAGTACCACCACTGGCGGTAGTAGTGTGACTGCTCGCAGCAGAGGGTGAACAGGGCCTGCAGGTCTTCGGGGATTTCGTTCCAGCGGTCCATGTTCGCAAAGAAATGCCCGATCCACGCGCCCGAGATGTTGTTGGTCAGGAAGTAGTTGGTCACATCCGCCCAACCGACGGTGTAATCCTCGGTGATGCCGGACCATGCGATGCCATCCAGCTCGCCCGTTTGGACCGCGACCTCGATGTCTTCCCACGGCAGTGTGACGGGCACGACGCCGAATTGCGACAGGAACCGGCCCGCGGTCGGGAAGGTAAAGACGCGCTTGCCCTTCAGGTCGGCAAGGCTGTTGATCGGGTCTTTGGTGGCAAAGTGGCAGGGATCCCACGAACCCGCCGAGATGTGTTTGACGCCGACCTTGGCGTATTCTTCCTTCCAGATTTCGTCGAGGCCGTACTGGTTGAACAGCACCGGCACATCCAGCGAATAGCGCGAGCCAAAGGGGAAATAGCCGCCGAATACAGTCACTTCGGTCGGCGAGGCCATGGAGTCATCGTCCGACTGCACTGCGTCGATGGTGCCGCGCTGGAGCGCTTGGAACAGCTCGCCCGTGGGAACCAGCTGGTCGGCAAAGAACAGTTCGATCTGCATGCGGTCGCCTGCGATCTTGTTGAACATCTCGACGGCGGGGACGATCACATGCTCGGCCAGCGCCGCGCCCGCATAGGTCTGCATCCGCCAGCGGATGGTCGATTGCGCGATGGCCGGTGCGCCAAGGGCAGCGGCGGGGGCTGCCGCCGCGGCGGTCAGGAACTTGCGTCTTGTGGTCATGTCAGAACTCCTAGTTGGGTTTCGGGGTGCCCCGTTGACGGGGTCGTTTGGGTATCAGTTGGAATAGACGGCATCAGGCAGCCACAGGGCGATCCCGGGGAAGGCCATGACCAGCCCCAGCGCCAGCAGCATCACCAGCACAAAGGGGGTGACCGAGGCGTAGATGTCTTTCATCCCGATTTCGGGCGGGGCCATGGCGCGCATCAGGAACAGGTTGTAACCGAAGGGCGGCGTCATGTACGCGATCTGGCAGGTGATGGTGTAGAGCACCCCGTACCACACCAGATCAAAGCCCAAGGCTCCGACCAGCGGCACATACAGGGGCGCGACAATCACCAGCATCGCGGTGTCGTCCAGAAACGTGCCCATGACGATAAAGCTGAGCTGCATGAGCAGCAGGATCACCCAAGGGGACAGGCCCAGACGGTCAACAAATAGCCCCTCGATGGCTTTGACCGCGCCAAGGCCGTCGAACACCGCGCCAAAGGCCAGCGCCGCCAGAATGATCCACATGAACATGCAGGTGATGCCAAGGGTCGAGCGCGTGGAATCGTAGAACACCTGCCACGTCATCCGCCCCTTGAGCACCGCCGCGAGGAAGGCCGCGATGGCCCCGATGGCCGAGCTTTCCACCAGCGAGGTCCAGCCACTGACAAAGGGCACCATCATGGCGGCGAAGATCCCGATGGGCAGCAGGCCCGCGCTCAGCAGGCGCAGCTTTTCGGGCAGGGGCAGGTTGCGGTCCTCTTCGGCCAGAACGGGGCCGAGTTCGGGCTGCATCCGGCAGCGGATCACGATGTAGATCACGAACATCGCGGCCATCATCAGGCCGGGAAAGACCCCTGCCAGCCACAATTGCCCCACAGGTTGCCGCGCGATCATCGCATAGAGCACCAGCACCACCGAGGGGGGCACAAGGATCCCCAGCGACGATCCTGCTTGGATCACGCCGGTCACCATGCGCTTGTCATAGCCGCGCTTCAGTAACTCGGGCAGGGCGATGGTCGCCCCGATGGCCATACCCGCCACCGACAACCCGTTCATCGCCGACACCAGCACCATCAGGGCAATCGTCCCGATGGCCAACCCGCCGCGCAGGCCCCCCATCCAGACGTGGAACATCTTGTAAAGATCGTCGGCAATCCGGCTGTTGGACAGGATGTAGCCCATGAAAATGAACATCGGCAGGGTCAGCAGCGGGTACCACTTCATCAGCTTCATCGCGGCCGAGAACCCGATGTCATAGCCGCCGCGATCCCCCCAGAGAAAGAACGCCGCGATCACGGCCACAAACCCGATGGCGCCAAAGACCCGCTGCCCTGTCAGCAGCATGATCATCATCGACGAGAACATCAGCAAAGCGATCATTTCATAGGGCATCAGACGGTCTCCTCGGGGCGGGGGATGTCGTGGCCCTTGAGGCGCAGGATGTCCTTGAGCAGTTCGGAAATCGCTTGCAGCAGCATCAGCAGGATGCCGATCACCATGATCAGCTTCACCGGCCACAGATAGGGGCGCCACGCGGTCGGGCTGCGCTCGCCCCCGTACTTCAGCGAGTATTGAAAGGACTCAATCCCGCCCCACAGCAGGAACCCGAGAAAGGTGATCAGGAACAGCACCGTGATCGCATCGACCTGCGCTTTGCGCTTGTCCGTCCATTCCCCGTAGAACAGGTCCATGCGAACGTTCGACCCCATCTGGATCGCGTAGGGCCCACCAAGCATGTAGTAACCCACCATGGCAAACTGTGCCATTTCCAGCGTCCAGAGCGATGGCAGGAAAAACGTCTTGGAGATTGACGACCATAGCAGGATCCCCATGATCACAAAGATACCGAACATCACCGCTTTGCCGATGATGCGGTTCATCCCGTCCACGATGCGTATATAGCTTCGCGCGAATTCCATAGTGGTGCCTGACCCCCGGTTTGATTGGTTTTCACCCTCAACTTGATCGGGGCGATGTTATTGACTCGTCGGTCAAAAACAGACGCTACGGAGCCGGTGCGCCCTGTCCAACGAAACACGGCGCGGCGGCTGGGATTTTGAACGTCTGGTCGAAAATCTTCTAAATTTCGGGCGCTTAAATGGGGGCTGTGCTGAAAACACGCGCAAAGTTGGTCCGGTTGATCAGAGGTGAATCAGTTTGGCCGCAGTCGCCAGAACGGCTGTGAAAAGCCGGGCCCGCGAGATCAATTCGATAAGCAAAGTCAACACGTCAACTTAAGGTTGTATAAATAAAATCGAATCTGTGGTACGTTTGCATCAAATTCAGTTCATTTCCCGCTCGCAGTGCAACTGGAGATTGTAGTATGGCATTGTTTTTGCAAACTCACGGCGGTGAGAACCGTCAATCCAATCCAAAAGAAAAAAGAAACGCGCTGACACGCGCCTTCGTGCCCGCCCCCGGAGACGTGGCGGTCGACGAGGCTGCGGACTTTGTCTACCTCTTTCCGCCATCGGGCGATCCGGGGGACTATTTGCCCGCCGATGCTTTGGCGGATCTGGACAGCCTCGGTGATCTGATGGTGCCGGAAGGTGGCGCAGGGCCTCTGGTCACACCGGACTCCCAGATGCCGGCTGTGCTGACCTACTGGGGCCAGTTTCTGGATCACGAACTGACGGCGCGGACCGACCGCGAGACGGTGATCTCCAGAATTGACGATCCCGAGCCGGCCATGAGCGCCAGCGAAATCGAGACCAACCTCAAGAATGCCCGCAGTCCGCGCTTTGATCTGGACAGCGTTTACGGAGGGGTGCCGGTCGGGCCGGACATCACCCCCGAGGTCGCCAAGCTGATTTCCGGCCTCCGTCATCCGGACATTCCGGCCAAGATGCGGGTGGGCACCTGTGCGCCTGCGGGGCCGCGACCTGACGGGCTGGACCCGCACAGGGATTTGCCGCGCTTCCAGCAGGTCTCTCAGGAATTACGGGATGCCTTTTTGGCGGTACTCAGTAATCAGCTCAGCCCCGCAGAGGTGGCAAAGATCGAGGCCAGTCTGGATCAGCGCGCCCTGATCGGGGACATGCGCAACGACGAAAACCTGATCGTCGCGCAGTTCCACCTCAGCTTCTTGCGGTTCCACAATCGGGTGGTGGACTTTCTGACCGAGCATGACACCGGATGGCTGCCGGACTTTCACGCGGCACAGGCTCTGACGCGGCTGCACTACCAGTGGCTCATCGTCGAAGGTTATCTGGACGGGGTCTGCGATCACGGAGTCCTGCAAAATGTCCTGAACACGCGGGCCAAGCACTTCTTCGACTTCCGCGCGGCTTATAACGACCGCGCCGACGAAAAGACCTTGGGCGATGTGCTGCCGCTGGAGTTCTCGGTGGCGGCCTACCGGTTCGGGCATTCGATGGTGCGCGATGCCTATGACTACAATTCGAACTTCGGGCGTCCGGGGGCGATCCTGCCGACAGCGCCGTTTGGCGAACTCTTCAGGTTTACCGGCGGCGGAGACTTCCGCGGGAGTGGCAAGGTGCCCGAGAACTGGATCATCGACTGGTCCCGTTTCCTGCACAATGACCCCGACAACGCGGATGGTTTGCCCGCCAAGGCCGCCCGCCGGATCGACACCCTGATTGCGCCGCCCATGGGAAATCTGTCCAACGAGGCCGGGGACGAGCCGGACCCTGATCGGCAGAAGTTGTTCCGCCATCTGGCGCGGCGCAACCTGCGGCGGGGGTTTAGTTTGCGGCTGCCGACAGGGCAGGCTTTGCACGCGCATCTGAAGGCCATCGGCGCGGTGACCTCTGATCCGATCGCGGATGTAGGGGCGATTCTGGACAACAAACCCGAACTCACCGCCTTTTTGCAGAACAGCACATCGCGCATGTTCGAGCGCACGCCGCTGTGGTTCTACATTCTGGCCGAAGCCGAGGAAGCAGGCGGCAACCGTTTGGGCGAGGTGGGCAGCTGGATCGTCGCCAGCACCTTTGTGGCGACGCTTCTGTCGGACCCGAATTCGGCGCTGTCTGTGGACTTTGAACCTTCACACAGCCCGCTGCGGATGCCCGACGGCAGCACCATCGACACATTGGAAAAGTGGATGAAGTTCGCGCTCGTGCTGGAATGATCCTTGGGGCTGGCGCGAAAGGCCGCGCCAGCCGTCACATCGAACGGTCAAAGAGGTGCTATGGTTTCACGTCGCAATCTGTTGGTTGGTCTGGGAGGCTCGGCTCTGGCGTCGGGCCTGTCCGGCTGCGGAAGGATCAAGGATTTCTTCCAGCCCAAGGTGTCGCGCACCGCGATCGACATCCACAACCATTTCTTCAACGGGCGGGACGTGCCGATTGTCGGGTTTTTGCAGCAGACCACGATCAGGGATGTGCACGCGCCCGTCGATCCCCAGATGCGCACCGAAGCGTTTCTCAAGCTGCTGAAATTCGTGATGCTGCGGGGCACCCCCACCGCAGCCGAGGAATTGGCAGAACTGGAGCGCACCCCTGTGCCAACCCCGCCAGAGCAGATCGAGCAGCAGGATCAGGCCCGCGTTGCCGAGGGTCTGGCCCAGTATGCCCGCACGGCAGGGCAGCAGACCGCGGGTCTGCGTACCACCCGCTCCGAAGAAGAGGAAATTCTGGACCGGATCGCGGCAGAGCTTGGCGTCACCGGATTGCGTAGCGGCTTGCAAACGCAGGACAGTCAGGCACAGGCGCTGGCCGCACAGATCTATGCCAAGGACGGCGCGAATGCCCTGACCCAAGGCACCCAGCGCCAGTATGTGCAGCGGTCGCCCTTGATCCAGACATTGCGGTGGGCGGGCCTGCTGACCCGACGGCGGATGGATATTCTGGCCGAACTCGACCGGCTCTATGGGGGCGAGGGGGGCATCCGCATCTATTCGCCATCCATGGTGGATTTCACCGCGTGGTTCTTTACCCAAGAGAGCGTCACCCCCGTGGCTGACCAGATCGAGGTGGTCTCGCGGATTGCGCAGACCTACACGTCGGCGCTTGTTCTGCCCTTTGCGCCGTTCTGCCCCCTGCGGGCGGCGCTGGAACATGACGAGGATCGGGATATCGACACCCTGCGCCATGTCAAACACGCGGTGTTGGAGCGCGGGTTTCTGGGGGTCAAACTCTATCCACCCATGGGGTTCCGGCCGACAGGGAACACTGGAACGCTGTCGGTCCCCAAGGCGCCGAAGGGCGGGGCAGAGGCCCTGGACACCGAACTTGACGCCCTGTTCCGCTGGTGCATCGAAAACGAGGTCGCGATCAAGGCCCACGCGACCAACTCTATCGCGGCTGGGCCGAACACGGGGCGGTTTGCCGACCCTGCGGGTTGGCAGGCCCTGATGCGCCGCGAGGGTTTCGGTGATCTGCGCCTGAACCTCGCGCATTTCGGCGGCTTTGACGAAAGTAACCGGACCAATACTTTTACCTCGCAAGGGGACTGGGAGGAAACGCTGGCCGAGATGGTCGAGGAATTCCCCAATGTCTACTTCGATCTGGGGTACTGGAACGAAGTCACCGAGGCCGACGCGGCCACGCGGGAGCGCGTTCTGACGCTGACCGGAAACCTCTTGGCGCGGTCGCCCCAAATGGCCAAACGCATGATGTACGGCTCTGACTGGTCAATGATCGGCAAAGAGCCCGGCCACCCCGAATATCTGGCCGAAGTGCTGAAATCCCTCGACCAGTTGGGCCTGACCGACCAGCAGGTCGAGGATGTCATGGGCGGCAATGCCGCGCGCTATCTGGGGCTGGATCAATCGGGTCCGCCGCGGGACCGTCTGGATCAGGCCTATGCGACCCACCCCATCTATCAGGAGATTTTCGGCTAGGCGCACAGGCGCTTGGCCCAACCTTCGGCCACAAAGGATGCCCCACCATGAGACGTGCCGCCCTGTTTGTGATGACGCTCTGCCTTGCCGGTGCCGCCGGTGCACAGGCGCTGGATTCGGACGAAGGCGCATCGGAACTGGCGCGATTGGCCGAAGAAGCCCGCCGCAGTCAGGCAGAGATGGGGTTCGAGGCCTTTCGCGACCAAACGCTCTACCTGCCGGACACGGGCAAATTCTATGTGAACGGGGATACGCCGATCCGGAATGAAAAGCTGCTTCGCGAGTTCTGGGAACAGAATGTGCGCAGCGCACCGCCTTTGTCCGTCGGCGAAACGCCGGAATTTACAGTTTTGCATGTCGGGGGGCTCGACCAGATTTGGGGGGCAGCTGATCGCCGGAACCTGAGCTACTGCGTTAGCACGGCCTTTGGGCCACGCCATCCCTTGGTGGTCGGGGACATGCAAGCGGCTGCGGCCTCGTGGGAGGCCGTAGCCGACCTTGATTTCGTCTATGTGCCCGCGCAGGACGGGAACTGCACCGCAGACAACCCCAATGTGCTGTTTGATGTGCGGCCTGTCGATGCCGGAGGAGAATTTTTGGCCGCGGCCTTCTTTCCCAACGATCCCCGCCCTGATCGTAGCGTCGTGATCGATCCTTCGTCGTTCCAGCTTGATCCGAACCAGGCGCTGACGCTGCGCGGTGTTCTGCGCCACGAACTGGGGCATGTGATCGGCGGGCGGCATGAACACACCCGTCCCGAAGCCGGCACCTGTTTCGAGGATCAGGACTGGCGCGGGGTCACGGATTATGACGCCTTTTCGGTGATGCACTACCCGCAGTGCAACGGGCAGGGGGACTGGTCCCTGACCCTGACCGCTCGGGACAAGAGCGGGGTGGCCTGCCTCTATGGACCTGCGGCTGGGTTCGGGATCGACCCGTCAGTTTGCACCCCTCCGCAGGGTGTGGCTGGACCGCAGAGCGAAACCTTCGGACCCTTCACGCTGGAACAGGGGGCGCTGCAAACGGTGTGGCAAGCGCCGGTCGTCGCAGGCACGCCGTTCCGCGCCGAGATGACAGGCAGCGGTGATCCGGACCTTTACGTGAAGTTCGACGGACCCGCGCTGATCTCTAGCTATGACTGCCGCCCCTTTGAAACCGGCGCAGAGGAAACCTGCGTCTTTGACGTGCCTGCGGGGCGGGCCTTGGTGTCGGTTGCCGTCCACGGTTTCGAGGCCGCCGAAGTCTCTGTCACCATCACGGCACTGCGCCCCTGAACATGAAGGAACAACGCCATGGGACTGAAATCACTGACATTCCTTGTGGCATTGGCGCTGCCCTTGCCTGCCGTCGGCGGGGACGGCTCATTCTTGTGGCGATCGCGGGCCAGCACGGCGGCGGGATTGTCGCTTGAGATCGAGCAGCTGTACCTGACACTGTATAACACGGGCAATCTGCTTGTCCGGCAGGTCCGGATCGGGCAACCCGCCTTTGTCGAGCGGCTGCTCAGGGACGAAGGGGTGGTGCACGGCGCACATTTCCCCATGTCCCTTGATGCGATGCTCTGCGATCTGAACCCTGGTGTGTGCCGCCGGTCGAAGCAGGCCACCAGCGCCAAAGACCTGACCGATCCGGCCGCACATGTGGGCGGGTTCTCCAGCAGTCGCGGCAGTTGGAGGCTGTCAGGCGGAGAGCCGGTCACCATCCCCGACTACAGTTTCAAACAGGTCACGACACTGGTGCGCATTCCCGCCCCCGATGGCTGGACCGTCCAGAGCTTTGCCGCCGACCCCGGAATGGACTGCTCTGCTTGGGGCAAATCCTGCGAAGAGGTGGTGCGCGAGTTCAATCCGCGCCTGCTGAAATCTACCAAAGCGGGGATGACGATCACCGTTCCGCGCTTGCAGCTGGAAACCGAACTGTTTCTCAGGCCCGATGCGAGTTCAGAGCTGTTGCAGCGCCTTCAACCGCAAACACCGCAGTTGGGCGGCAGCGAAGTGGCAATCGTCGTCGGCCCCGAATTCGCGCCTGCTGACGGGTGGTCCGACACATATAGCAACCAGCTCTCGCGGCAATCTCCGGCTGATCTGACCATTCAGTCGATCCGCAATAACCTGAGCCCCTTGGGGTCGATCCAGCTTCAGGGGGTGGAGGACGAGCCACTGGTGGGGGATCAGATGGACCTGTTCCGCGTCATCCACCACCCCTTTGCCGAGTTGCAGGATCTGGGCAGTCCCTATGACCGCCCCGTGGACATCGTGGTGATTGATGCGCCTTTGGGGGCGGGGCACTGTGATCTGCCGGACCTGCGCGCGGCGGACGGGTCGATGATCCCGCTGCCCGAAACGCCCGATGGGGTGGGTTGCGATCAGATGAACCCCGCCGCCCTGTCCGATGCGGATCATGCCGCAGCCGTGGCTGGTGTGATCGCGGCCCCGCAGAACGGGGTGGGGACGGTGGGGCTGAACCCGAATGCGCGGCTCTGGATGATGGGGCTGGACCGGAATGCGGATGTGGACTCGCAGATCGGCGCTCTGATCCGCCAGATCCAGATCGACATCCCCAAAGAGGCCCGCGTCGCCAACCTCAGCTTCGGGATGCGTCCGCTGCTGGTGAATCCGGCGGATGTGCGCGACGCCATGGCGATCCACGGCAGCCGGATGCTGATTGTGGCCGCCGCGGGCAACGAAGGGCTGGAGCTGTCCGGCGAGAACTGCCCGATCCTGCCCGCCTGCCTGAATGATCTGGAGAATGTGATCACCGTGGTGGGGCTGGACGGGGATTTCCACAGCCCCAAGGTCTGGCACAGCAATTCCGCCAGTTCGAACCGGAGCCCGCGTTTCGACATCGGGGCGCCTGCTCTCGATATTATGACGACGGTGACTGACAACAGCTTTGCGCGGCAAAAGGGTACGTCCTTTGCCGCACCGCAGGTCACGGCCACGGCCTCTCTGATCTTTGCGGCGGGGGAATTCATCTATGGCGACGAGCTAGGCGAGGGGGGTGGGCAACTGTCGCCCAAGATCGTCAAGGACCGCCTGAGCTACACCGCCGACTTCTTTCCGGGGCTATCGGGGGCGCTGCTGGCGGGGCGGTTGAATGTGGGCAGGGCGATCCGCCTGAATGACGCGCAGTTCGATTTGTTCGACGGGCGGACCATCACCGGACAGGTGCTAGAGGCGCCGGACACTTTTGTCTGCCGCACGCCGCAGGAAAGCCAGCGGTTCCAGCGTTGGTACAACGTCCGCCGCATGGGATGGAACGAGGCCAAGGGCAGGCACTTTCTGTTCAAGCACACGGGCAACGATCTGGGCGGACGCTATGGCGAACTCGAACGCTTTCCGTCCTGTCTGGTCCAGACCCTGTCCGCCAATGTCACGGTCCGCACCCGCACTGCCGATGATCTGTTCGAGGAAGTCAGCTTCCAGTTTCGCGACATCCGCGACTACACCTCGCCCCTGTTCGACGAATGAGGGGGCTGTGGGTCATCGCCTGTGTGTTGGGGGCTCCGGTCTGGGGGCAGGATGCGCCGGTTCTGGAGGCGTTTATTGATGGCCGAATCGAAGCGCGTGACATCCGCATCGACGCTAGCGCAAGGGACACGGATCAAGGGGTTCTGTGGTCGGATGAAATCGCGCTCGCGGGGTCGGATTATTTCCGTCTTCTGGTCCGTTCCGAAGGCGCGCTGTTCCCCCTTGGCACAAGGCTCGTTCTGGCGGGCGCGATGGGGCAAACCGCCGAAATCGAGCTGTCCAATCTGCCGGAAACGGGGGCGTGGACGCCCTTGATGCCGTTCGGGCGGGTGCGTATGGCCTTGGTGTCCCAAGAACCTGTGCCTGACGCCAGCGTTCTGGTGATCGACAGCCTTGCCATGCAGAGCACCAAGCTGGCGCGGTATTCGGTCTACGGGCCGAACCAGCTGACCCTGATCCATGATCCCGAGGTGCCCGAGTATCTGAAGGCGCTGGCGCCGGCGGTGGCTCTTTTGTCCTTTGTGGATGGGGGGCATCCGCGCACCTGTACGGGGTTTTTGATCGGGCCGGACCAGTTGATGACCAACGAGCACTGCATTCGGGACGAACAAACCTGCGCCTCGATGACGGCGGTGTTCGGCTATGAATACGATCGGTCCGGACGGCTGCAGATCGGGACACATGTCGGCTGCCAAGGGGTCGAGACCCTGCTGGTCAACCACGAACTGGATGCCAGTCTGGTCACGCTCCGATCTGCGCCGGGGTCGCAATACGGGCAGCTGGTGCTGGCGGATGCCGATGCAACGGCAGACGTGCCCATGGCGATCATCCAGCACCCCGGATCACAGCCCAAACAAGCCTCTGTTCTGGATTGTGCCGCAGGAGATGTGCGCATCGAAGGGCGGGGCGCAGGCACGGATTTTGCGCATACCTGCGACACGTCTGGCGGCTCTTCTGGTGCGCCGGTCCTGAATGCCGAGGGCAAAGTGATCGGCCTGCACCATTTCGGGTTTCAGGACGGGGACGGGTGGGACCGGAACAGGGCGGTGCACATGGATCTGATCGCCGATTGGCTGGCCACGCCGCCCGAAGATCCAGAGCCATATTCCCAGCCTGAATAGGTTTGGCGGCCCGTCGCAGGCCGCCATTCAGGATCAGTTCTTGACCAGCATCTTGCGCGGCATATCGCAAAAGACTTCGGGTGCGCCGTCGGTGATGGCGATGGATTCCGTGGTCTCGTAGCCCCAGGTTTCCATCCAGAGGCCGGTCATGAAATGGAACGTCATCCCCGGCTGCAATTCGGTCATGTCGCCGCGGCGCAGGGACATGGTGCGTTCGCCCCAATCGGGCGGATAGCTGAGCCCGATGGAGTAGCCGCAGCGGTTGTCCTTGACGATCCCGCGTTTTTCCAAGGACTTGAAGAAGGCATCTGCAATGTCATGACAGGTATTGCCCGCCCGCGCAGCCTCCAGGCCCGCGTCCATCCCTTCGAGAACGGCCTGTTCCGCGTCCAGAATTTCTTGCGGCGGTTTGCCAAGGAAGATCGTCCGCGACAGGGGCACGTGATACCGCTGATAGCAGCCCGCAATCTCAAAGAACGTGCCTTCGTTTTCTTTCATTGGCAGGTCGTCCCATGTCAGGTGCGGGGCGGCGGCGTCAGGGCCCGACGGCAGCAGCGGAACAATCGCGGGATAGTCGCCGCCGTGGCCGTACCATTCGTCATAGCGTAGACCGGCGTCATAGATTTCGGCCACCAGATCGCACTTGCGCACGCCGACCTCGATCTTGTCCGCGATGCGGTGGTGCATCCGCTCGACGATGCGGGCGGCCTGACGCATGTATTCCAGTTCTTTCCCGGATTTGACCGCGCGCTCCCAGTTGATAAAGCCGGTCGCGTCCTTGAATTTCGCGTTAGGCAGGCCGTTTTGCAGACGTTCGAACGCGCGGACCGAGAACCAGTAGTTGTCCATCTCGACGCCGATGGTGCCTTTGGCCCAGCCCATGTCGGTCAGGCGGTCACACAGGTATTCCATCGGGTGGATTTCCGTCGACTGCACGTAATGGTCGGGATAGCCGATGACGTTATCGCGGCCGACCCAGACCGTGCGATAGGCGCCCTGCGCATCTTGGGACCGTCCGAACCACACCGGATCGCCCGTGGGGCCGATCACAACGCACTGGTGCACGTAGAATGACCAGCCGCCATACCCCGACACCCACGACATGTTCGAAGGGTCGCTGATGAGCAGCATGTCCAGCCCTTGCGCCTCCATCTTGGCGCGGATTTTGACCAGCCGTGCGCGGTATTCTTCGGTGGTGTACCGCTCTGGGGTTCGTTGCAGTTTATTCATGTGGGCCTTTCCGTTCGAGTGAGGCCGCCCTTCGCCATGGCAAGGCCAAAGGCAGGGCGGGGCATCGCGCCAGAGGTGTCCCAAGGTGGCCTTGCCTGAAAATGTCAGGCGGTCGGGCTTGGTCTCGTCAGGGCCTGATCGGCCTGCCGGTCATATGATGTAGTGATCCTGTCAATGTCGTGTTCTCTCGGCAAGTGGGCGTGTTGAAAATTCGGTCCTGCGTCAGGCGAGAGGTCGAATTATCTCTTTGATTGACAAATCCTTGCGCCTCGCGGAACAACCGTTCCATGGATCGCACCCGCCTAGATGACCGTGACATTGCCATTCTTGCCACCCTCAGCCGTGAGGGCCGGATCGCCAAGACCGAATTGGCGGCGCGGGTAAACCTGTCCCCGACACCCTGCTGGGAACGCATGAAACGGCTGGAAAAGGCGGGCCTGATCCGCGGCTACCGCGCCGAGATCGACCTAGAGGCACTGGGCCCCCACGTGCAGGTCTTTGTCACCGTCGAGCTCGAGAGCCACAAGGCCGAGAGTTTTCAACTGTTCGAGCGCACCGTGGGCCGGATGGACGCCGTGACAGGTTGTTGGGCCATCGGTGGCGGGTATGACTATCTGATGCAGGTGGTCACGACAGATGTGGCCCGATTTCAAGAGCTTATGGATGGTCTCTTGGAAAGCCGCGCAGGCGTTAGCCGCTACTACAGCTATATCGTGACCAAGCCGATCAAGTCCGATCCTCCGGCCTTGGGGCTTTTGCGCGGGGCCTAGAGAAACTCTCTGCCAGACTGCTCGCGAAAAGAGAACTTCTCTGGCGCGATGACCCACAACAGGGAAAACCTCCGCGCGGGCGGGGCTAGGGTATCTGTGAACGGGGGCCGTTGCCCTGAGGGCGCTGGGCCGCCTTGCCGTCACTGATATCACAGACCGTCTGCCATGCCGCGCAGGCAGGAAGGAACCAATGCTAAGAAACGATATGCTCGAACAGTGGGATCGCGAGAATTTCTTTCATCCCTCGACCCATCTGGGCCAGTTTGCCCGCGGCGAAGCGCCCCAGCGCGTGATCAAAACCGCGACAGGCTGCCATATCGAGGATCGTGACGGCACCAGACTGCTCGACGCTTTTGCGGGGCTCTATTGTGTGAACGTGGGCTATGGCCGCACGGATATCGCCGATGCTATCGCCGATCAGGCGCGAGAGCTGGCCTACTACCATTCCTATGTGGGGCATGGCACCGAGGCCAGCATCACACTGGCCAAGATGGTTCTGGACCGTGCCCCCGACCACATGTCCAAGGTCTATTTCGGCCTGTCCGGATCGGATGCGAACGAGACCAACATCAAACTGGTCTGGTACTACAACAACATCCTTGGCCGCCCCGAGAAAAAGAAGATCATCTCGCGTTGGCGGGGCTATCACGGGTCGGGTCTGATGACCGGTTCGCTGACCGGCCTCGAGCTGTTCCACAAGAAGTTCGACCTGCCGCTGGCCCAGGTCATCCACACCGAGGCGCCCTATTATTTCCGCCGCGACGATGTTGCGATGACCGAAGAGCAGTTCGCCGCCCATTGCGCCGCGGAACTGGAGGCCCTGATCGCGCGTGAAGGCGCGGACACCATCGCCGCCTTTATCGGAGAGCCGGTTCTGGGCACTGGCGGCATCGTCCCTCCGCCCGCTGGGTATTGGCAGGCGATCCAGCCCATTCTGGAAAAGCATGACATCCTGCTGATCGCCGACGAAGTGGTGACCGGCTTTGGCCGTCTGGGCACCATGTTCGGGTCTGAACACTATGGGCTGAAGCCCGATCTGATCACCATCGCCAAAGGCCTGACCTCTGCCTATGCGCCGCTGTCCGGCTCGATCGTCGGCGACAGGATGTGGAAAGTGCTGGAGCAAGGCACCGACGAAAACGGCCCCATCGGCCACGGCTGGACCTACTCGGCTCATCCCATCGGCGCGGCGGCGGGCGTTGCCAATCTGAAGCTGATTGACGAGCTGAACCTCGTGGAGGCGGCGGGCGACACCGGTGCCTATTTCAAAGCGGCCCTCGAGGCGGCTTTGGGTGCACATGCCAATGTGGGCGAAGTGCGCGGCGAAGGTCTGATGTGCGCCGTGGAATTCGTAGCCGACCGCGACAGCCGCAGGTTCTTTGACGCGTCCGAGAAGGTCGGGCCGAGTATCGCTGCGGCTCTGCTAGAGCAGGGCGTGATTGGCCGCGCCATGCCGCAGGGCGATATTCTGGGCTTTGCGCCGCCGTTCTGCATGACACGGGCAGAGGCCGACGAAGTCGCAGACAAGACCGCCAAAGCCGTGGCGAAAGTGCTGGGCTAACCTCCCATCAACGGGAAGTAAAAAGCGCGGTCCAGATCGGGCCGCGCTTTGCTGTGTCTTTTGCCGATTTGGGGTGCCCCTGATCAGACGGGGACAGCCAAGGTCAATTTGCGCTGGCGGTGCGCAGCAGGTCGGTGATCCGCCGGACAGAGGCGCGGCGGTTCCGCTCTTCGGCCTCTTGGGTCTCGATCTTCAGGTATTCCTCGCCATAGCCCTGCACCACGAGGTTCTCGGGCGGGACGTCGAAATACTCGGTCAGGGCCAGCGCCAGCGACTCTGCGCGGCGATCCGACAGGGCCAGATTGAACGCGGCACTGCCCACCGCATCCGTATGCCCTTCGACCAGAAAGATCTCGCGCGGATTGTCCAGAATGCGTTCGCGGATCGCGGTGCCCAGTTCGGACAGAGCCGCAGCCTGTTCGGGCCGGATCGCGGCCGAGCCACTGGCAAATGTCACGTTGTCCACCGCGACCGAGGGCGCCAATGCCCGCACCTGGGAAATCTGGCGAATCTGGTTGAGGCTGAACCGGCGGTCCGTCTGCGCCTGTCGGGCCAGAGCGGCCCGCAGGGCGTCCTGATCATCGGTGGTGACGCTCTCGTTCACGTCCACGTCGGGCAGGGTGGTGACTTCGACGGGGGCAACCTCGCGGCTGTCGTCGACCAGAACATAGCGGTCGCCGTTTGGCTCGATCCGTTCGCGGCGGACGATCCGTTTCTGGCTGTCGTAGATGGTGATGATCTGGGCCCCGTCCTCGCGGGTCGAGATAGAGCGGCTGGAGCCGTCGTCATAGGTCTGGGTGCGTACCGTTGTGCCAGGCTGGCGGAGCAGGGCACCGTCATCCTTGATCACGCGGTAGCTGCCGTCGGGCTGTTCCAGCACCACACGGTCCCCCGAGTTGGCAGCCACCTGACTGCCGTTCTTCAGGATCGCACCGACCGCCAGTGCGGCAAGCCCTGCCAGCGCGGCCTTTTCGACGGTTGTCAGGCCTTTGTCTTCGGCCTTGTCGTCATTGTCGTCCGACTTCTGGCCTACGCGGGTTTTGAAATCCTCGTTCGAACTGCGGGCGGTGTCCTGAGTGATCGTTTCCTCGGTTGCCCCCTCCATGTCCGCTGCGGCCCCGTCGGCCAGAGCAGCGGCAGCAGGGGCGACGCCATCCTCTTCGGCGGCCAAGGACTGTTCGAGCGCGGCTTCGGCGGCTTTGGCTTGTTCGAGCCTTTCTTGCTTGCGGGCCTGACGCTCTTCTTTGGTCAACTGCTTCTTGCCGGTGTTTTCACCCTGATCCGCTGTCGCCTCCGGGACTGGGGTTTCGACCACTTCGGCCTCGGGGGCTTCGGCCGCCTCTGGCGCAGCGGCCTCGGTTTCGGCGGCGTCAGTCGGGGCCTGCTCAGCCACGGGGGCATCGGCAGTCTGGTTGACCTCGGGGGCAGGGATCGGGGCGTCTTCTGCTTTGGGCTCGGCCTCGGCGCTGTCGCTGGCTGCGGGTGCTTCGGCAGGGGCCGCGTCGTCCTGTGCCTCTTCGGGGTCTTGGGCCTTCTCGAGCTGTTTGGTCAGAATATCGGTGTAGCAAGTCGCAGCATCACCGGTTTCCGCGATACATTTCTCGACCTGTTTGCGGGCTTTCTTGGACAGTTCGCTCAGGTCGATCGCGTCCTGTTGCGCGATGACGTTCTGGGGGATGGCGAGTGTGAGCGCCAAAACCAGAGCCGTCGAATTCCGTAGAGTGGTCAAATCCCTTCTCCCTAACAAATAGCGGCTGATGCCGCATGTTCGGGGTTTAACACAGAGCGCGCCCTGATGTTCCATTCGGCAGAGCGAGCGACCGGTTGACCGGCGGATATATGCGTCTGGATTGCGGGCCGATTTGTGGGGGTTTCTGAGGAACAGGTATTCTTCGCAATGGGTTGTGCCGGGGTATTGCAGCGCAGGCGAATGGTCGGAACATCGCTGGGGGCGGGTGGACCTGTAACGTGATCTCCTCGCTTGTCGATTTTCCGCACTGGTAGGGCGTGGTTAACGGGCCTGTGATTGGACAGGGTTCTGAAAACGCCGTTTGGGTGGTCTGCCGCTGGGCTCAACCCTATGTGATTCCGGCGGCATTCAGGTTCAGTCTGGTGCAGAGATCCCCATGAAATTCAGGTTATTCGGAACAATGATGTTGGTCGGACTGGCCACTGGCGCGTCGGCAGAACTCTGTGATTATCGTCCGAGTGCACTGGTCGGGGCGGGGGCCTCTGCGGCCAAGGAGCATTCCGGCGCTGCGGTGCAGACCGCAGGGTCCGCGGCCAAGGCGGCCGGTTTCTATACCCTGACTCAGGTTGTGACCGGCGGAACGGTGTCTGCGGCAGGTGCCGCTGGCGCGGGCGCTGCGGCCACCGGAACCACGGGCCTGCTGGGCAGTATGGGCGGTGTGGCGGCAGTTCTGACCGCGCCTGCCACCATCATCGGGGCGGCCGTGGTCGGCGGAGGCAGCTTGATCTACGAAGGCTATTGCTACTACGCTGTGGATGATCGCCGCACTGACCCCGAAGAGGTTCTGCCCGTGATCAGGAACCTTGGCGAGAACGCCGATCCGGATTTCATGCGCTTTGTCGATCTGACCGTGCCCGCCGATCAACTGGACGACAGCGTTACCCCTGACGATCTGGAACTCGAAGAGCCCTATCTGCTCAAGGTCGCCAAAAGCTGGAACACCCACGGCACGCCAATGACCTGGACCAGCTATCGCGCTTCCAAGCTGTACATCGTGAACGGACAGCTGCGGTACAAGGATTTCGGGCGCGACACGCGGATCGGAGACCTCGGGTTCGTGATCGCTCAGGACGAGGGCGCAGAGCCTCAGGCCGACCCGCAGGAGCCGCAAACCGAAGCCGCCCCCGAACCTGCAGCGCCCGCACCTGTGGAATAACCGCGATTGCACGCATGATGGCTAGGCGGCGGGAATGGACTGTGATCTAGTCCCGCCTATGCAGAGTACCGTGCGGCGCGATCGCGGTTATTCCACAGGTGCGGGCGCGGCAGGTTCGGGGGCGGCTTCGGTTTGCGGCT
>CAXQKF010000105.1:0-3503 GCA_964224285.1 Donghicola sp.
GAAAGCCAGATCTACCGGATCGACCATTACCTGGGCAAGGAAACCGTCCAGAACCTGATGGCCGTGCGCTTTGGCAATATGCTGTTCGAACCTCTGTGGAACAGCCAGTACGTGGATCACATCCAGATCACCGTGGCGGAAACCGTGGGCGTCGGCGGGCGTGGGGGCTATTATGACACCTCTGGCGCGATGCGCGATATGGTGCAGAACCACCTGATGCAGCTGCTTTGCCTGATCGCGATGGAGCCGCCCGCGAAATTCGAACCCGACGCCGTCCGCGATGAAAAGCTGAAGGTGATCCGCGCCCTCGATCCGGTCGAGCCGCACCACATCGTTCGCGGCCAGTACACCGCGTCGGAAAAGACCGCCAGCTACCGCGAAGACGTAGAGAACCCCCGTTCCTTCACCGAGAGCTTTGTCGCCATGCGCTGCGCGATCTCGAACTGGCGTTGGGCGGGTACTCCGTTCTATCTGCGCACCGGCAAACGCCTCAAGGCGCGCACCAGTGAAATCGCTGTGGTATTCAAAGACGCCCCGCACTCGATTTTCGGCGCCGAAGCGGGCGTACACCGCAACGTACTGACCATCCGCCTGCAACCGAACGAAGGCATGACCCTTGGCGTGACCATCAAGGAACCGGGCCCTGGCGGGATGCGTTTGGTGGATGTGCCCCTGGACATGTCCTTTGCCGAGGCCTTGGGGCCGGACGCCGAAGAAGTGCCCGATGCATATGAGCGCCTGATCATGGACGTGATCCGCGGCAACCAGACCCTGTTCATGCGCGGGGACGAAGTCGAGGCTGCTTGGGCCTGGACCGACCCGATCATCAACGGCTGGACCAACCGCAATGACGTTCCCAAACCCTATGACACCGGCAGCGCGGGACCGGATGATGCGCTGATGCTGATGCACCGCGACGGCCGCCGCTGGAGAGAGATCAAGGAATGACCTTTAACGAGTATCCCGACCGCGAGATGATGATGATCGATCTCGCAAACACCATCGCCGGTGACTTGGGCGAAGCCCTGCGCATTGGCGACCGTGCCTCTTTGTGTGTGCCCGGTGGGACGACCCCCGGCCCGATCTTTGACGCGCTGAACGATGTTGCGCTGGACTGGGACCGCGTGGACGTTCTGCTGAACGACGAACGCTGGGTGCCCGAAGACCACGACCGCTCCAACACCCGCCTGTTGCGTCAGCGCCTGCTGATCAACCGCGCGGCGGCGGCGAAATATGTGCCCCTTTATGCGCCCACCGAAACCCCCGAGGAGTCGATGGCAGCACTGGCCGCTGGCATTGCACCCTCGCTGCCCCTGTCCGTTTGCCTCTTGGGGATGGGCGCGGACATGCACACCGCGTCGCTTTTCCCCGGTGCCGACCGTCTGGCAGAGGCCCTGTCGCCTGACGCGCCGATCCTGCTGCCCATGCGTGCCCCCGGTGCACCAGAGCCCCGGATCACCCTGTCTGCCCGTGTTTTGCAGGATTCAACAAACATTCACATCGTGATCACTGGCGCCGAGAAGCGTGAGGCACTAGAAAAAGCCCGTTCGGTCGAGCCGATGGAGGCGCCTGTCGCTTCTGTCCTTGATCGGGCCCAAATTCATTGGACGGAGTAATTTCTTATGTGGACTGACCTCAAGGCGCATTACGCCCGCACCGAGGACCGCAATATTCTGGACCTGTTTGCCGATGGCAATCGTTTTGGCGATTTCTCGGCGGCACTCGGGGACATGCTGTTTGACTACTCGAAGACCAACATCGACGCGGACACCCGCGCGGCCCTGATCGCACTGGCGGAAACCGCCGGAGTGGCCGCCCGCCGTGACGCCATGTTCAACGGCGAAAAGATCAATGAAACCGAAGGCCGCGCCGTTCTGCACACCGCCCTGCGCAACCTTAACGGCCGCAAGGTCGAGGTAGACGGTCAGGACGTCATGCCAGAGGTGCTAAAGACCCTTGGCCGTATGGAAGCCTTTGCCACCGCCGTGCGCGACGGCAGCTTTCAGGGGCAGGGCGGCAAGATCACCGATGTGATCAACATCGGCATCGGCGGCTCCGACCTCGGCCCTGCAATGGCCTACCGTGCCCTATCGCCTTATGCGGATGGCCCCGAGTGCCACTATGTCTCGAACGTAGACGGCGCGGACATCCACGACGTGCTGAAAAAATGCGACCCGACCACCACGCTGGTGATCGTCGCATCCAAAACCTTCACCACCATCGAAACCATGACCAACGCTGAAACCGCCCGCAAATGGATGGCCACGCAGGTCGCGGACACCGGGGCCCAATTCGCGGCCCTCAGCTCTGCCGACGACAAAGCCGCTGGCTGGGGCATCGCGGCCGAACGCGTCTTTGGTTTCGAAGACTGGGTTGGCGGACGCTATTCCATGTGGGGCCCGATTGGCCTGTCGGTCATGATCGCAATCGGAGTAGACGACTTCCGCGCCTTCCTTCAGGGCGGCGACGCGATGGACACCCACTTCCTGACCGCCGACTTCTCGGAAAACCTGCCGGTCCTGTTGGCGCTGGTCGGCATCTGGCACAACCAACTCAGCGGCCACGGCACCCGCGCCGTGCTGCCCTATGACAACCGTCTGGGCCGCCTGCCTGCCTACTTCCAACAGCTGGAAATGGAATCCAATGGCAAATCGGTTTCGATGGATGGCGCGGACCTGACTGTTCAAGCAGGCCCCATCGTCTGGGGCGAGCCCGGCACCAACGGCCAGCACGCCTTTTATCAGCTGATTCATCAGGGCACCCAAGTGGTCCCCGTCGAATTCATGGTCGCCGCCAAAGGCCACGAGGACGACCTGGCCCACCACCACAAACTGCTGGTCGCCAACTGCTTTGCCCAATCCGAAGCCCTGCTGCGCGGCCGTTCGCTGGACGAATGCCGTGACCGCATGGCCGCCAAAGGCCTGTCCGGTGACGAGTTGGAACGCCAAGCACGCCACCGCGTTTTCTCCGGCAACCGCCCGTCGACCACGCTGATCTACCCGAAAATGACGCCATATGTCCTCGGCCAGATCATCGCACTCTACGAGCACCGCGTCTTTGTCGAAGGCACGATCCTCGGCATCAACTCCTACGACCATTGGGGTGTTGAATTGGGCAAGGAGCTCGCACTCGCTCTCGACCCGATCCTCTCGGGCGATCAGGACGGCGCAGGCAAGGACGGCTCGACCCTCGGCCTCGTCAAATACGTCCAAAACGCCTAAGCTTAAGCGATCAAACCAGAAAGGCGCGCCCACAACCGGCGCGCCTTTCTTCTTTCATCTTTGCGAAAATACTCTCGGGGGTGAATTGGCGCCCCAGCGCCAAGAGGGGGCAGACAGCCCCATTCCCCCTTAGCCAGCCGCGGCCCCGTCAATCTCGACAAACCGGCGCTTCACATCCTCGGGCAAAGGCATCTTGCCAGACCCATCCGGTTGCATAATCACAATCACCGCCCGTGAAGATACACGAAGATCACCGCAGAACACCCCGTATTCATGGGCAAA